>CANJLI010000030.1 GCA_947475005.1 Deltaproteobacteria bacterium
AATTATCAATGCAAGTATGCACAAAATGCTATCATAGCCTATTCCAGCGCCAATAAGATTACGAATACCCCTATGGTGGGAGTGGCTTCAGATACCAGCCCAACTCTCAGTACAAAATGCAATCTCAATCAAATTCAAAATTTCTTTGCTGATACATCAGCGGGGGTACCGTCTGCATTTGGCATACAATGCGCAGGCAGTACGACCCAAACTTCCTTTGGAAACAAGGACGCTATTCTCAATTCTGGTTTTTCATGTCTCGCTCCTAACACATTCTCTCTCGATGTTTATTCCTCCGATACGCAGATCGAGGGATATGAGATGAAGTGCTCAAATAACACTTCTGTCACAAGAGGGGAAACAGGAAGAGGCGGCGCATCTACCCTGTCCTGCGCTGGGGCTGGGACTCAAACAAACCCTGCTTACCCCGTGGGTGTGATGGTGAAGCAAAATGCAACCGCAGTGACACAACTGGGGCTCATTTGTGGGCAGTGGATTATACCCACTACGCCATAAGGGGCTCCGACGAGAGACCGAAAAAGGGACACCCGATGCGAGTGTCCCGAATAGCGCTTCCTTAAGAGGACATTCCATAATTCTGTGGGGACACCCCGTTGGAGTGTCCCCGTTACCGCATCGCATTGGGGGGACATTCCATAATTCTGCGGGGACACCCCGTTGGAGTGTCCCCGTTACCGCATCGGGTGCCCCTGAGATCATCCCTCCCTCTTAAGGAAGCGCCATTCGCGAGTGTCCCCGATCCCCCCGGTAGCTGTCCCCGATCTTATCGCAACACATTGATACAAGCGGCTGCCACTATCTCCTCGGGGCTTGCCCCTCGAGACAGATCGCTCAACGGTTTGGGAAATCCCAGCAGAATGGGCCCATAGGCTGCAAAGCCCCCAAGCCGTTGTACAAGCTTGTAGCCGATGTTGCCCGCTTCGAGACTCGGAAAAATCAACACGTTGGCATCTTGCACCAGGGGACTTGCGGGAGCCTTCTTTTTGCGTATCCCCATGTCCAGTGCGGCATCTACCTGCAACTCTCCATCGCAGACGATGTGAGGAAATTGGGTACGAAATAACGAAACGGCTTCTTGTACCTTCTCCACAAAGGGATGACGAGCTGAGCCGTGGGTCGAAAAAGAAAGGAATGCCACACGGGGACTTTCTTGCAACACGCGTTCACAGAGCTTTGCTGCCGAGGCCGCAATCTCCACCAACTGCTGCGCCGTAGGATCGATCACCACCCCACAGTCGGAGAAGATATAACGCCTCTCCTCTCGAGTAAGCACAAAGGCTCCACTGATGGTACGCAGTCCCGCTTCGACCCCAAGCAGATGCAGCCCCGCGCGAATCACCTCCGAGGTAGGAGCCACCGCACCTGCGAGCACAGAATCTACCTTACCCTGAGAGAGCAACCAGACCGCTTGGTAGAGCGGAGAGCGTGCCCACATGCGCAGCTGGGCCTCTGGGTATTTCTCTGCCAGCCGATGACGCAGGGCTTCATATACCCCCTCCTCGTGGATATCGATGGTCGTCCAGTGGCATCGCTCATGGATCGACCCGATATGAGCCGGATTTCCCCACATCCAGATCTCGCGGCAGACCCCCGCCACCCCCAACTCTCGAGCGGCGGTTTGTACCCGCGGATCTTCGGATTCAGCAAGGGCAATGCTCCAAGAAAAGGCCCTGGCTCGTTCAAATAAAGTTTCAATAAAATTAGCTGGTTTCATATAGTCTTCCACAGGTGAGTAAAATGTAGACAAACCGGGGAAAGCCTTGATTTCATGCAAGGAAGAGGCCGCCGTGCACCACTTTTCCACAGGCACTGTGGATTGTTTTCTCCTCCCCCCTTTCCCCATCACTTATTTTGCCTTTCTGCCGAGAAGAAACGAGCGAAGGATCGGTGGCCCAATCTGCCTATAGAAGGAACCCGCATATGATCGGTTTTATGGGTACAAACCCCTCGATAAAAAAACAGCTGGAGAAGTCGCTTGCCGACATACAAGTTCCGTTGCAAAGCCTCCCCGCTGGATCCACTTCCAACTTGCATCAACTCTATCAAAATCTCCATGCATTGCGAGCCATCGTGGTAGAGGCGGTACATCCGGACTTGCCCCAAGCCGCTTGGTTGGATCTCCTCGAAGGCGTAGCCGCTCGAATGCCTGTGGTAATTTTAAACACCGACCCCGCATCCCGACAAAAAGGGCTCAAAGAAAACGGAGAAAAATGCGTGTGGCTCCACGGAGCTACCGCAGAAGATATCCTCAAAACCTTGATGAAATTGGGTGTCATTGAATTGAAAGGGCATTCTCTTCAAAAATCCATTCCAGTTTATACATCAAACCTTGCCATTCAACGGTTGCAAGAAGAAAAATCCATCAGCCTCCTCGTGATTCAAACCGGAGAGTTTCGTTCCATTGCCATTGAATATGGACAAGAAACCTACGAGCAGTTGCGAGCCTGCTTTCAACAATTTCTATTGAGCTGCTGGGGAGAAAAGGACAGCTTTCGTACCCGTGATTTTCTTTGCAAAGACAGCCCCACAGGCAGCGACTACTACATCCTGCTTGAAAGATCGCGTACCCATCAAGGCGTGCCTCCCCCAGGGGCCTTGGAGCGTATGGCAGATCGTTTGTACATTCAGCTGCAAAACCGCTTCTGGTCTGCGGCATTTGGCTCCGGTACAGAGCGCACGTTGCCAAAGGTGCTGCGCATTATGCCTGTCTTTTCGATCGGATATGCCAGCGCAGTAGCCAACCCCTGTTTGGAAGGGGCAGAGATCATGCAACAGGCCCTTGAGAGGGGGAAAAAAGTAAGTAACGTACATCTCTTGCGCATACAAAGTCGCAAACGGGAGCTCTTGCAAAATATCATCGAAAAGGACGCACTTCTCGCACCCCAGTACCAAGCCGTCTTTCACTTGAAGGACCTGCCCATGTCCCTTGTAGAGTCTGCGATACAAGAAAAATCCATATACCCCTTGGCAAAATTTCTCTATGCCTTTGAATCCCTCATTCGAATCAATGCCACGTTGGTGAATGAACTGCTGCAAGAAGAGTCCTCTATTCATTTGGAGGCTACTCACTTGAAACCCGATGTGTTATTTGGCATTGCCCACGAGGTCAAACTATCGTTGGAGCTGGATCAAACTTGTCTACGCAAGGCCATTTCTCAGTTCCAAGGCGTACCAGGGAAATTGCTTGCCAATATTTTGCCTCGCAACTTCTATCACATCGATCGATTTCAAGAGTGGTTTCCGGCTGATAAGGAAATTATCTTCGAGGTCTCAGAATCAGAAGCCATCGGCAACCTATCCCTCTTGCTCGAAGCCAAAAAGAAACTCTCCCACCGCCGATTCTCCATCGCCATCGATGATTTTGGGATGGGGTATGCCGGTCTCGATCGGATCCTGGAAATTCGCCCTCAGGTGGTGAAGTTGGACCGAAGCTTAATTGAAAACATCCATGAAGAAAAAGCCAAGCAAGCCTACGTCAAAGGGTTGGTGGCCACCACGCGGATGACAAAGTCTTTATTGTTGGCGGAGGGGGTGGAAAAAATAGAGGAACTTCGGACTTTACAGGACCTCGGTGTGGAGTTGGTCCAGGGATTTCTCCTCCATCGTCCCGAGCCCATTGAGGCAATTCAATCCAGCATGAAGGGGACAACCGCACCGGGTGTCCCTCTATCCCGCAAAAAATCCAAATTTCCTTCTGCCGCCTAGGTGCAGCGAAAATCACGATCACCATGAGCGAGGGGGAAATCGAGTAACCATTCGTTGTTATATCGTTTTTCATCTCTCTGTTGACATGCGCCGTAAGTTTATAGAAAATCCGCCCCTAAATCTAGGGTGATACATGTGGCTCAG
The DNA here is from genome assembly GCA_947475005.1 of Deltaproteobacteria bacterium. Lineage (GTDB taxonomy): Bacteria > Bdellovibrionota_B > Oligoflexia > Oligoflexales > Bog-1112 > CANIBL01. The sequence continues at coordinate 3,871 of CANJLI010000030.1, forward strand.
AGGCAAACTGGAAAAGAACACTGATTTTTCGAGCAATCTATCTGTATCCGTCATCCCCAGCGCCTGAAGGGCGCGTCGGGGATCCCCCTCGATCGTGGGAGATGCCCATACGGCCGAGGCGGCCTGGGCATGACGGATCTTATGCAGAACGGTTGAAAAAACAGCATTCTTTTCCAGTTTGCCTCTCATGCTTATTGGAGTATTTTATGCAAAATTTTCGTGCAATCGTTCTGCTCTTTCTTGTTTTGACTTCTGGCCAGGCTTTGGCTGCTTTGGGTAAGGAGGACGCAGCAAGAATGCAAGCATTCTTGAACAAGCCAACCGCCACCGTACTCACCCTGGGAAATAATAGGATTAACCTTGAGAAAGCAAAAAAGTTGGCAGCTGCCCTGAATGTAACGACAACACTGGCCTCACTTACCCTATCTATCAACGGGATCGGAGCTAAGGGAGCCACCGTGCTGGCAGAGGCTCTCAAGGAAAATAGAAGCCTCACCGCAGTTGACATTTTTGAGAACAAGATCGGAGATGCGGGAACGAGCGCACTGGCAGAGGCTCTCAAGGGAAATACATCCATTACTAAACTTTACCTCCGTGTCAACGAGATCGGAGACGAGGGAGCGAGCGCACTGGCAGAGGCCCTTCGGGCAAGGCCATCCCTCACCACACTTGACCTCAGCTGGGAACAGATCATCGTGCTAGCACATACCCCTGGGGTAAAGCCATCCCTCAACATACTTGACCTCGCCTGGAACGAGATCGGAGATGTGGGAGCGACAGTGCTGGCAGAGGCTCTGAAGGCAAATAGAACGCTTGCCACGCTTGACCTTTGCCACAACCAGATCGGAGACGCGGGAGCGATAGCGTTGGCAAAGGCCCTGGAGGGAAATCGAACTATCACCACACTTAGCCTCAACGGCAACCAGATTGGAGACGCGGGAGCCACAGCGCTGGCAGAGGCCCTGGAGGGAAATCGAACTATCATCACACTGAACCTCCGTGATAACCAGGTCGAATTCGCCAGAGCGCGCGAACTGGCGGCAATCAATAGTCGCCTAAATATATTGCCATAGTTGCCATTTGAACTTTAGAAATGCCACCTCTACTCTAGACGGTATCCCTTAGTTGCGTATAGTGTTGGGGACGCCCGGTGCGGGTATCCCCTTACATATAAGAGCAATCCCATGTCGATACCGAAAAAAATGCAGACCCCTACTGAGGTACGAGCCCAGTTTCCCTTCTTCCAAGACGGGCAAGCAGGGATCCATTACTTGGACAATGCAGCTTCGAGCCAAAAACCCAGCTGTGTCATTGAGACCATGCATCGCTACTATGAACACGAACATGCCAACATCCATCGGGGGGTATACGGCCTCAGCGAGCGTGCAACCGAGCGATATGAAGGGGTACGCAAGCAACTTGCAGCGTTTGTTCATGCGAAACGAGCCGAAGAAATAGTCTTCACCTCGGGCAGCACAGAGAGCTTAAATACCATTGCCTTTGGACTGGTAGAAAAACTCCACCCTGGGGATGAAATCCTTCTGACAGTAGCAGAACACCACGCCAATCTAGTGCCTTGGCAAATGGTGGCTGCGCGCACAGGGGCAACGATTCGCTATATTCCCCTAACACCCGAGTACCGACTGGACCTAGAAGCCGCAGAGAAACTGTTTTCTGCCAAAACCAAAGTCTTTGCCTGTGCCCATATCTCCAACGTACTGGGTGTAATTCATCCCATTGAAACTTTGATCCAAGCCGCTCATGCTGTGGGGGCCTATACCGTCATCGATGGGGCTCAAGGGATCGTCCATTTGGATGTAAACGTTCAGGCGCTTGATTGTGATTTTTACGTATTCAGTGGGCATAAGATGCTCGGGCCTACTGGCATTGGAGGCTTCTACGGAAAATATGATCGATTGTGTGAATTGTCTCCGTTGAAAGGGGGAGGCGAGATGATCGAATCCGTTACCCTGGAGCGATCTACGTTCAAGGGACCTCCCCATCGGTTCGAAGCGGGGACGCCTCCCATTGCAGAGGGGATCGCATTGGGCAGTGCCCTCGACTTCTATGCCCAGCTCGATCGTCCTCGTTTGGAAGCTGCTAATTTGGCTCTCTCTACACAGTTGGTGGCCTACCTGCGAGGCAAGCAAGGCTATAGGATCCTGGTGCCTGCAGATGAAAAGGATTGGGTCGGGATCGTATCGTTTCACCATGATCGCATTCACGCTCACGACTTTGCGGCCTTTGCGGATACACAACAGGTCTGCGTGCGAGCGGGGCATCATTGTGCACAACCCTTGATGCATGCACTGGGGGTAACTGCGACCACACGCGTGTCTCCGTACTTGTATAATACCCAGGAAGATTTGGATGCTCTGTTGCAGAGCTTGGAACAAGCGGAATCTATTTTGGGATGAGATCGGGGACACCCCGCCCCTGTCATCCCAAGGCTGCATAGCAGCCGTATGGGATCTATTTTGGGATGAGGTCGGGGACACCCCGCCCCTGTCATCCCAAGGCTGCGTAGCAGCCGTATGGGATCTCTGTGTTTTTATCGAGATCCCATACGGCTGCTACGCAGCCTTGGGATGACGGATGTGCCTTGCAACTTCGAGGAAAAGGGGACAGCGGCATGTGTCCCCTTTTCTTTCAGTGATTTCCTGTATATAACCACCGACGTCACCAGAGGTGCCTCTTATGGAGGCTGAGAGGGCATAGGGCCCAACTCTTCGAACCTGATCTGGCTCATACCAGCGGAGGAAGTGTGAAATCCAAACGGGCGCCTTTGCGCGCATTCTATCTCGTGCTCACCGGCAATGTCTTCGATCATTATGACAGCAATCTTTATGCCATGATGGTCCCGTTTCTCTCCCCCTTATTTTTTCCCAAATCGGATCCCGTGGTCTCCCTGATCATGGCCTACAGTTTGCTGTCTGTGGGAATTATCACTCGCCCCCTCGGTGCCTTCGTCTTTGGGCACCTCGCACAACGTATTGGCCCCGCCCGGTGCCTGCAACTGTCTTTGTGTGGGATGGCCTTGTCTACAGGGGGCATGGCCCTGTTGCCGACCCACGCACAGATTGGAGCGTGGGCACCCGTGGGGCTTGCCCTGCTTCGAGGATTTCAAGGTTTCTTCGGAGCGGGGGAGACTGCAATTGCAGGGCTCTATGCCCTGTCCTTTTGTCCTCCTACACGCCACGGGTGGTATGGGGGAATCTACCAAAGCACCACCGTACTGGGAATCTTCCTTGCCTCTGCCATGGCTACCGGCTTGAGCGTCTTGCCTGCCTATACGTGGCTCTGGCGCGTGCCTTTCTTCCTCGGCTTTGCAACCGCTTGCATCGGGATCTACTTGCGAACCGACTCCACCCAGTGGAACACGACGCCCTTGCAGCCCTCTGCGTTCCCTGGCAAGAGCCTTCGTCTTCTCTATGAGAACCGATCTCGATTTGCCTCGGTGGTTGCCGTCTCTGCCCTGTCGTACATCACCTACTCGATCCCCTTCGTATTCCTCACAAGCTTTGTACCCCTTGTGAATCCGATCCCTCTACCCGAGGTGATGGCCATGGGCACCGCATTCTTGCTTCTCGATATGGCACTCTGTCCCATTGTGGGCAAGCTGGCCGATCGATTCTCTCTCGCAAGTGTAATGAAAACTGCAGCATTGAGCTTGGCTGTCGGCTTTATCCCTATTTTTTGTTGGCTTCCCTACGCCACCCCATGGATGCTTGTGGGGATGCGCATGTGGATTGTGATGTGGGGGTTAGTATTTTTAGCACCGTTATACGGTTGGCTTGCCGCAATACTACCGACTGGGGATCGATTCTTGATTCAAGGTGTTGGTTATCAAGTGGGCAGTGAGGTGTTTGGGCGTAGCCTCCCTGCGGTGTGCATGTGGCTTTGGTACTACACCCATTCCCCCTTCGTACTGGGGCTTTATATGACGGGCTTTGCTGGTGCTGCCTACTGGGCTGTTTGGAGGAGCTCGAGGAGCATGATAAAATCAGGTTCATAACCCCACAATTAGATAAGAAGGAAGAAGTTTATCATGAAAAAATGGCTTTTTTTGCCCTTGATTGCAACTTGTTGTATTCAATGCAAGCACAAGGAGGATTCCTCTCCCCTATCCGACGACATAGCGAATTATAAGGTAGAGGCCCTGGGCGATATAGAGGGGAACTGGACAAAGGTGACAACCTTTCTTGAAAATAGCGAACTGCTAAAAGTAAATGCGCAGGCACCCGATGATGAAGAAAAAATTGAAATGGTTGGAAACTCGGGTACCTTTGTTTTTCTTGGAGATTCTATTGATTCAGGCAGTCAAAATCAAAAAGTGCTGCGATTTTTAACGAGTTTAAAGCAACGATATCCTAACAGAGTGATTCTCATTCTAGGGAATCGAGATATTAACAAGCTTCGCTTCTTATGGGAGCTAAAAGCTGATGCTTTAAAAATGGATGACCCCGCTACCATGTACTCTCTTGATCGTTTTCGACTCACCAGTTGGGCCGATGATTTTGCCGCCTATGCCACGCAAAAAGACCCGACAAAACCACCACTACCTTTGGTTGATGGTGTGTCAACAGCCTATACACATGGACAAAACATTGATAGTGACAAGGTGCTGAAAGCTAAATTTTTACTAGCCAAAACCTTAGGGTGCGCAGCTACATTTAAAGATTTAAAAACAGAACTTCAAGCAGCGACCGATATCGAAGTCATTCATTTTCTAGAAAATTTACCCCAAAAAGGCTCCCTCTTAAACAAGTACCTTCATATGGCCCAGTTGATTTACTATGATCAAAATACCAAAACGCTATTTATGCATGGAGGTATCTCTGAAACCAACTACGGCACCATTCCGGGAATTCAAAAAAAGAACATCCAAAATAAAGAAGAGCTGATCGCGTGGACAAAGGAACTGAACCAATGGGCCCAAGATCGCCTGGCTGATGCTGATAGAGGAGACATAGAAAAATCCCTGCCTCTCGTCCAATACCAAGAACCCATCGTACAAACTTTACCCAATGGGAAAACTTCCTGGGTCGGTCCCCAAGGCCCCAATGTTCCCAATCCAGAAAGTGTCGTACAGGCACGCCCATGGGTTGATCCAAACAACATTGATATGATCCCTGAGGCGCTTCAAACTCTCCTGATGAAGGCAGGGGTAACTCGGCTTGTCTTTGGACATAGCCCAGTGGGAGACGTGCCTGTGTTTATGAGAAATGGTTCATTTGAAATGATCGCTGCAGATACCACCTTCGCATTGCAACCTCACAATGCCACAGTGGTGGTGACCCCAACAGGGTCTCAAATTTTTGCAACCTACAATACCTATGCAGAGCAAAAGCCATTGGCTGCGATTGCATCCTCTACAAAACTTTTATACAACTCTGCAGAGCCTGCATTGGGTAAACGGACCTTGGTCGCCCTAGCAGACTCCCCACAGGTTGTAGACCGCATTCAATGGGACTTGGGTGTGACAAGCAGCAAAGAAGAGCCCAAACAAAGACTTCATCTTTATTTTAAAAAGGCTGGATTGTTCACACTCCCTGCTTATTCCCTACTCCCTGAATAAATTAGGGCGTATCCTTCAAAAACACCAAGTGAGCCTGGCCATACTCCCGCACTTTTTCTACCACCCATCGGGGGAACTTCTCCTCAATCGATTCCACAATGGCCTTGGCTTCCTCCTTTGGGAGCTCCAAGATGAGGGTGCCACTTGCAGGGAAGGAGAAGCGTTCACAGAGTTTCTCCACCACCTCACGGGCCTGGGCATAGGGAGGATCTACAAATAGCAGGGTGTTCTCGGCTCCGATCGCCTGAGCCATCTTCAACCACCGTGGTATTGCGGCTCGATCTGCATGGACATCAAGGTTCACCACTTTGCACACGGGAACAGGCAAATCCTGGGCCGAAAAGCGAGCCAATGCGTTATTGAGGTTGGTCTGCAAGATGCGACGCATCGTATCCTGTTTTTCTACAAAAACAGCGCCCATAGCGCCCCGACTCAGGGCTTCAATTCCTACAGCACCGGTCCCAGCAAAAAGATCTATGAATACAGAAGATTCCAGCTCTGACTCCAGAATTTGGATCAATGCTTCTCGCACCCGCGCGGAGGTGGGACGCGTTGGGGCGCCCTTTGGAGACACCAACTTCATCCCTCGGCAACTACCTGAAATAATATGCATCTATTCCCTCTCTCTACCTACTCACACCCCGTAAGGCGAGTGACTGTCTTTTGAAAAGAAAGAAGCGTATGGCATCTTCCCTAAAAAAACTACAGAATTCGCCCTATATGCCGATGTAATCCAGGATCAGAAATTTTATTTTCAATTTTTTTGAAGGGATACGCCTATGGACCTGCGCGTAAACATTGAAACCCAAGGCGGTAAAGAACTCGTTTCCCTTGAGGGTCGGATCAACGAAGATGCCGAAGTGGTACTGCCTGAGTTGCTGGGCAAAATTACCGGTAACTGCATCTTTAACTTTAAAGGGGTAGAAGCGATCAACAGCTGTGGCATTCGAGCTTGGATCCATTTTTTGCGAGAAGCTGAGAAAAAAGGATCTCATGAATTCGTGGCCTGTACCCCCGATGTGGTGAGTCAAATGAATATGATTCCCAACTTTCGAGGAGCCTGTAAGGTCCAGTCCGTATACGCAGGCTATATGTGCGGTTCCTGCAATCATCGAGAAACTGTTTTATTGGAAGCTGGTGTAAATTTACCCAAGGCTTTAGGAGATCCGATTCCACCGGTGGCTTGTCCAAAATGCAAGACCACCATGGAAATGGAAGAACTAGAGGAAGAGTTTTTTGGTTGGCTAGAAGGATAACATATGCAAACTCTACTTGATGCCTTTTCACCTTTTGAGTCTTTTTGCAAAGCCATGCTCGATGCATATGTATTGCTCGATCCCAGTGGGCATATCGTAAAGTGCAACCCCCTCTTTTCTACCCTCGTAGGGGTGAGCGGCAAACAGGTGCTTAAAACCAAGTCTTTCGATGAGTTACTGTCTTTCTCTGTCGACGGAACTCGATTTCAAATTACCAAATTGCTAGAAACCAAAAACCCCATGCGCATGGATGAAATTTCGGGGGCCACTAAAACCAGCCATCATCTCAATCTTATTTTGGGAGGCTATCCTTTCTTTTCTTCGACAGGCCAGTTTTTAGGACTCTTTCTGTTAATTCGAGATGTAACGGCAGAAACGAATCTCCAAGGCAAATACAAAGACAAAGCCACTCAATCCATTACAGATCCTCTCACAGGTCTTTACAACCGAAACTACTTTGACACCTATTTAAAGGAAATGAACGAGGCCCTTGCACAGGACAAACGACGTAAGCCCCAATACACGGTTCTCATGTGTGACATCGATCATTTTAAAAAGATCAACGACACCCACGGGCATCAAGCAGGGGATTTTGTATTGGTGGAAGTAGCCAAACTCTTTCGCGAGAGCTTTCGAAAAACTGATGTCCTCTTTCGCTATGGAGGCGAGGAATTTCTTGCGGTTCTGCCTTCTACAGATCTTGCAGGGGCTTTGCTAGTGGCAGAGAAGGTGCGGAGCAAAATAGCAGGCTATACTTTTTCGTTTAAGGGTATCCAAATTCCAACATCCATTAGCTTAGGCGTGGCACTTGTACGAGACGGCATTGAAACCGCCTCACAAACTGTTGCACGAGCAGATGCGGCTTTGTATTTTTCCAAGGAAAACGGGCGTAACTGTGTAAGTGTGCATGATGGGGAAAATCTCAAAAAAGTGTGATACCCACCGGAGGTGGGTGCTTTTCTTTTTTTCTTTCTGGGAAACCAGCTGCGCAGTTTTCCCAGACCCTTCCTTGCCTCGCAATGGGAGAGCGGTGAATGAAGGCAAAGAAAGCAGAGGGAAGGCCGGCGCTCAGGCAGATTCTTCCCGACTCTTGAAATCGCAGACAAGACCTCAGTCATGGGCAGTAAAAACCAGGCTGCGATTTACAACCCGTCGGGATCCCTCTACCTGGCTGCCCTTCCCTATGTCTTCTTTACCCTCCTGCACCGCTCTCTCGCTGCCGCAAAGCTTCTTGGTAGCAGCGAGAGAGCGGTCGATTCCTTTCGATTAATATTTGAGGGGCCAAGGGCAGCCAGGTAGAGGGATCCCGACGGGTTGTAAATCGCAGCCTGGTTTTTACTGCCCATGACTGAGGTCTTGTCTGCGATTTCAAGAGTCGGGAAGAATCTGCCTGAGCGCCGGCCTTGGCATCTAACATGTTAATTGAAAGGAATCGACCATTCTCCCCATGCGAGGCAAGGAGGTGTGGAAACTGCGCAGCTGGTTCCACGAAAAAAAAAAGAAAAAAAAAGAAATCACTTGGGCACAGGAAAACCAGCCAACTCACAACAGGCGGCAAAAGTAGGAGGTAGAGGTGCCTTCACCTGGAGAGAATCGCCCACCGGCTTTGGACAAAAAGAAACCCACCCTGCATGAAGCATATGATGGTCTTGGATAAACTTGCTCCAAATAGAAGGCAAGCGCTTGCGGTAGGTCAACCCATATTTTTTATCCCCCACCAACCCCAAACGAGACTCCTGCAAGTGCACCCGAATCTGATGGCTGCGTCCCGTTAACGGTTCACACTCGATGAGAGAAATTCCTAACTTTTCATTCTGTGCCACACATCGAAACCGAGTGTGTGCACTGCGCCCTCCGCTCTTCACTGTGGATACGCGCCCCGTATGCTTGGAGATCAAGGACAAGTGCCCTTTTACTTCCCAGTCTTTCTTCGCTGGGATGCCATAACACAATGCCCAGTATTTTTTCTTGATGGTACGCGCTTTGAACTGATCGGTGATCCAGGTAGCCTTTGGATTGGAGGCTGCCAAAATCAAAGCCCCCGAGGTCTCCTGATCCAAACGATGACACAGAACCCATGGTGTGGAAGCCAACTTGGGATCCTGTTCTTTTAAGAATCGAATGACGTGGGTCACTTTCGGATTTTTGGTTTGTTGAGAAGCCAAATGAGGAGGCTTGTTCACTACCAAATATCCATCTTTATTATAGAGGATCCATTTTGGATCATAGGTAAAAGGACGAATGGACAGCGCCTCTTCTTCAAAGGCCACCGTGATCTGATCCCCCAGCTGTACTTTCCAGGAGGCAATATGGACCGGCTGTTCATTGATCTTAATGCCCGCATGATCCAAAATGCGTCTTACTTTTCTACGAGAAAAATTGGGGAGTAAGTCCACGAGGACTAAATCGAGAGGCTGTTCATGATGACGGTTGGAAATAACAAAGGTATAGGTCTGCATGAACGAAACTCCGTAGACTGACAAAGGTGCAGCAATCTAACGGATCTTGCGGAAAAGTCAAGGGGTTTACGACGTGAGGTGTCAGAGAAACCCCTTCAACCCCTTGTTACAATTGGGCTGAAACTTGTTGCTTGGTTGTCGGTACAAGCGTTGGAGCTAGCGGCTTCAGCACACTTTTGAATGCCATGCTTTCCTTTCCGCGGTAGTACTTAACGTGAACCTCACGACTGCTGGAAAGAGCGTCGTATAGGTGCTTGCGCAAGGCGTCTGCATCAGAAAAGCGGATCCCATCTACCATGTGAATGCGATCGCCTTTTTGAAGCCCCATTTGTCCAAAAAGAGTTTCAGCTTGAGGAGCATCAAGGAGTTCGATTTCCTGGCGACACATGGTGAATGGATTGCAAGTACCATGAGCAACGGTACGCGTACGTACTTCGTTCACATAGTCTTTGGTCTGCTCGGTGGCGATGGTGTTGTACTTAGACTCATGCATTGTCAACAATCCAGCTGGAATGTTGTTGGTGAAGTCTAAATCTGTGTCGTCTCTTTGAGCGAGTGTAGTCGGCATGCCAGCAGCCCCTTTTCCACTGCCTCCACAACCAAATACATCTCCCTCTGCTACAAAGTGACAGCTATCTGTGCTCACACTTGGATTAAAGACAGTACTTTCGAGGCCTCGGTTACGATGCTCTGTACATTGGTTGTAATCACCCCAATCGATTGTGGTGTGCATACACAACTTCGCTACATCGTCCAAATTGGTCCGCGCCAACATATGTTCTGGAATTTGGATGTTGCGCGACTGACCTTTTGGACCTTGTTGGCCTTGGCCTTGACCTTGCTGGCCTTGGCCTTGCTGGCCTTGATCGCCTCGGCCCCCAGCACGTGCAATTGCCAATGCCTTTTTAAAGCTGTCACAATTGAACTTCTTTTCGTAGGCCGCTAATTGAGCAAAGTGTTGGTACTGTTGGCAGTTTGTATGATTGCCTCTTTGATTGTGCTCATACACTTTTGTATAGCTGGTATCATGAGACTCACCCCCACGAGAGCTATCGCCTTTGCCCATGGTGAGGCCTACCCGAATAGAGGTAGGAGCTCGTTGCTCTTTGATTTCACGTAAACCGGATGGGCCTACAAACTTGCCAGCCAAGTTGCAAGACAAGCCGATTTGGAATCGATCCATCTGAGCCGCATCTGCGATTTGCTCACACTTTTTCAAAATATCATCGACGGTAACGGGGGAAGTTCCTTTTCCGAGGCCATATAATTGCCCCATGGAAAAACAAGAAGCTACAAGTGCACCACTTACTATTTTTTTCATATCGAATTCCTCATCAAGAATGGGTTAGATAAACTTAGCCTCTAGCTCTTTCTTTTTCTAGATCTGCACAAGTATCGCTGGAAATGCCTCTTGCTCGCTCACAGTCACCTTCTGTGCAACGATTGACCACTTCATCTCGGCAACGAGCGACGAGTTTATCTGCATAGAGCGATTCACAGTCTTTGTCAGAAAGTTGAATCACCATGTCACCACGTGTTTCATGAGTATTTCTTTCTACGACGGTACACTTGGCAGCAGTCCCGCGATCTGCAAACAACCAATCTGCTGTGCTGCTGTCATGCTTATTGCTAGAGAAGTCGGTAATGAGAGTGGTGCGACTTGGAAATGGAATCGTATGTGGCGTACGGGCCATCACTTGATAGATACCCCCACAAGACAATTTAATGTCAAATGGTTGCAACTGTGCTCCAAAACCACCATCTTTTCCACTGGTAGCACGCTTGAGTTCATTACAACGGTTTCGCATTTGGTCAACACTTCGAACAAAGTGTCCCCATTGCTGATCTTGGGATTTGCCTCCTTGTTGCTGCTGCTGACCTTGTTGCTGTTGGCCTTGTTGTTGTCTTTGTGGCTGTTGCCCTTGTCCTTGTTGTTGCCCTTGTGGTTGTCTTTGTTGTGTTGGTTGCTGCCCTTGGGTCGTCGAGGCCGGGGCCACTGCTAGCAACGGTGTAGAAAGAACCGGCATCGCAAGCAACATTGACAGAACACCTTTTTTAAACCGCATAACGCCTCCATATGTAGATTCCTTCCGAAGCCCAATTGCTCAGAAAAGAGAGAGAAACCGAGAATTACAGTATCGTACCGGGGACAGTCTTCCCCTTGCGGATCAACAACGAACTGTTGATCAGTGGTAAGTAAGCATTGAGTTTGTCATTGTGAGAGCGAGCCGTTAAATCTTTTGGAATCAACCGAATGACATTGGGATGATTCACCCACGATTGTTTCGTCCAAGAACTCCCAATAATTCGACGTTTTCCATCCTTGATGGGCTCGTTGGGGTCAAAATAAAACCAGAAAGTTAAATTCTTAGTACGGCTACCACCCTCGTTACGAGGTTTGGGTACATCGGTAATTCGACTGAGATGAGTGGCGTATTCCATATAGGCAATCCCTTCGTAAGCATAGGGAGCCAAGGGAGAATCGATATACTCTCCTTTCTTCGGTCCTTCTGTTAGAAGGATTTTCGCAGGCCGTTGAATTTTCAAGCCCAAGCGAAAGGTAGGTTGGTTCCATTTGCTGGCACCATTGGTTTCCACATCCACAATGGCACCCATGGGCCCTGTACCTAAAACAGGTTGTAGGAGAGCGGGAATATCTCCGGACAGAACGTGAGTCAGAATATTAACTACAGCTTCTGGCTTAAGCCCTTGGCCTTGACCATCTGTCTCCACACTCGCTTCATAGATAGTACCGTAGGTGATCATCATATTATCTGGGTCAGAAGCACGATAGGCTTTGGTGTAAGAAGTCAATGCAATAAGAAACTGATCCATGGAACTAAGTTCAACAAATTTATCATGTGAAGCATTCCAAATAACTCTTGGCTTTGTGGTGTCGAACCAAAAGTCAATCAGGGAACGAATGTGGCAGAAGCCCTCTGAACTGCTTGCTGTCGCTTCATACCCAGGCATAAATTCTTCTATTTCAAATTTTTTAATTGCATCTCGATCTTTCTTAATTTTTTCCACGGGAATTTCAGGATATTGATAATGGATGGCCTGCATCAGTTTGTCATACAGCCCCCCATCGTCTGCAAGTTGGTTTTTAATCTCTCGAATGGGAGCAAAATAGCCTTGACCCGGATACGGAATTTCGATGTTTTTCATTTGAGTAGATGGTGTTTCTGCCACATAGAGTTCCCCAAAATCTGCCGTAACTTTAGCTACATCTTTCGCTGTCTGACGGTGATAATGCGCTTGTCGGTAAGCATCTTTTTTAGGGTTGTCTATCCCATCCACCGGCTTTGGCAAAGGCATATCGACATACTCGTATCCAGATGCCGATGGAGCATTCTCGCTTTGAGACAATTGAATTTTTTCAATCTCTTGAAGAATGTTGTAGTCGGCGTGTACTTTTTCTATATCTGCAGATTTAGAATCCTTCATCCGCTCTTGGATCAGGTACCATTTTTGAAGCTCAAGTCCGGCTTGTGACTTTTTATCTACGGCAGAATTATTCTGGTAGGATTTTTGTAGTTCAACTTCTTTTTCTTTGATTGCAGCTTTAATGTCGCAATGGTTCATATCTTCTCGGCATAACTGAGAAGCAGATTTGGCTTGCATCTTATTCGTTTGGCCATTCTCAGAGGAAGACGGGGCCTTGTCACAGGCAAAGAACAGAGCGGGTAGTATCCAATATATGTGCATCTTCATCCCCATTCTCACTTTCATTCCCAAAAGGAAAGATAAGAGAGTAGTAAGTCAGAAGAGGAAAGTTTTCAATAAGTTACTGTTATTGTTCGATGATTTTCGACTAAAGCATTGTGGAATAATTTATAGTTATTTCTTTTCTTTTACTTTTTCTTTTGTGGAACCAGCTGCGCAGTTTCCACACCTCCTTGCCTCGCAATGGGAGAGCCGTGAAATTCCTTCCGGTTAACATGTTAGATGCCAAGGCCGGCGCTCGCTCGGAGCCTCCTTTCTACATGGTTCCTCCCCCCTTCGTGCTCCGCACTCAGGCTGAACCCTACCAAGCGTCCACTGGACGCTTGGCTTAACGGGTCCGACCTCCCAAGCGGCTGCCCTTGGCCCCTTAACTGTTAACCGGAAGGAATTTCACGGCTCTCCCGTAGCTGCAAAGATCTGGTAGCAGCTAGAGAGCGGCCTCCGGAATTGGGTCCACCTACCTTTCCTCCGGAATTGGGAATTGGGTCCCTAAAAAGGCAAACTGGAAAAGAATACTGATTTTTCGAGCGATCTATCTGTATCCGTCATCCCCAGTGCCTGAAGGGCGCGTCCGGGGATCCCCCTCGATCGTGGGAGATGCCCATACGGCCGAGGCGGCCTGGGCATGACAGAGATTAGAACAGTTGAAAAATCAGTATTCTTTTCCAGTTTGCCTCTAAGGATATAATTGCCATCTCATCCCTCCCTCTTAAGGAAGCGCCATTCGGTGGGTGTCCCTGATCTCATCCCCGATAGGAAGTTGGAAATCTATCGGAATTGGGTCCACCTACCTTTTTAGAATAGGGACACTCGCCAAAGGCGAGTGTCCCTATTCTAAAAAGGTAGGTGGACCCAATTCCCTAGCTGCAAAGATCTGGTAGCAGCGAGAGATCGGACCCGTTAAGCCAAGCGTCCAGTGGACGCTTGGTAGGGTTCAGCCTGAGTGCGGAGCACGAAGGGATGGGCCTTTCTTAGGTTCTCTGACGAAAACATTGTCTGCGATTTTGAGAGGGTGGGAGGGCCCGAGCGAGCGCCGGCCTTGACGTGTCATTTTGGAAATAGATTCCCGCTCTCCCATTGCGAGGCAAGGAGGTGTGGAAACTGCGCAGCTGGTTCCACAAAAGTAAAAGTAAAAGTAAAAGTTATTTAAAATCAAAAGTAAAAGAAATCCCGACATTCTGTCGGAAGAACTTAAGCTTACTATCCGTCTTACGCGCCAGCCACAACCGATCCCCGGGAAGCTTGCTCACCCTTTCGTAGAAGGGTGTAAAGTGAATCGCATGAGCCCGCATGAGCGACATGGCTCGAATGGCTCCCGATGTAGGCCCTGCGAGTAGAATCGGAAGCGAAGCACCCATCACAAGTCCCTTGGACCATCCGGTACGGGCCTGCGGATCTTTTGTTGCTGTTGTTGTCGTAGTACCACCTGTAGTGGAAGTGGTTGTAGGTAGGGATCGGGTCTCTCCAAAATAAATTTCTTCGACACCTCCAAACAAACCGATGCCGATAATCTCGTTTGGCACTGGATATATCGTCATGCTAGCAAACAATCGATAGGGGAGAATTGTAAGTGTAGATGGACTGTTTGGATCTCTCTCAATCGTATCAGCAGAAGGGACACCCTTGGTCCCTTTGGGTGCTACACCTGCGTTACCATTGGATACGGAATAGGCCACACTGCCCCCCAATCCAAGCTGAAAATGAGGTGTAGAAACAAACAACCACTCGACACTCATTTGTGGATAAACCGATGGATTTCCATACAACGGTTTGTAGTATTCCATGCTGGAATAGGAGAAGGGGCGTGCTACAGAAATCTGCAGACGAACTTTGGGAATGGAGACCTCCGATGGAGGGTTACCTTCTCGTCCCAACCCCTGAACTGCTGAGGCTTCTACAATCAGCAACATCCATGCCAAGTAGAGTAACTTTTTTCTCACGGTGCTTCCTCCTGATGCGTTGCAGAATCCATTTCTCCGTCTTCGTCCGCTTCTTCTCCCAAATAGGGAGGGAAAATCTCATCATCGTCCGTTGGTTTTTTCCACCCCAGCATCCACTCTACGGGGCCACTACATACATAAAAGAAGAAAAGGAAGAAACCCGTTAAGGCAGGACGATAGGTGAGCAGACCTACAAAAATGACCAAAATCACTAACAGCTTAAAAGGACGTACATACCGAAAGCTAAATTTCTTGTGGGAACGAAAAACGATATTGCTCACCATCATCAACGCCAAATATGGCATCAAGATCATAAAAAACATCGTCTTAAATGCAGGAGCCGACATCCACTCGTGAATGAGTTGAATCAACCAAGGGGCACCTTGCAATTCCTGTACATCCACCACAAATGCGATGTAACAAGCAAGCAAACAAGCTGGCATAGGAATGGGAAGACCAGTAAAATCCCCATTGGCTTTACCCAAAGCACTTTGCACATTAAAACGTGCCAAGCGCAGAGCTCCACAGGCCGTCAGAATAAAGCAAAAAATGAGCCCCACTCTCCCTAGATCTTTTAATACAAACAAATAGATCAAAACAGACGGCGCAAGGCCAAAGGAAACCAGGTCGCATAAGGAATCATATTGAACCCCAAATTCACTGGTTCCCTTTGTTAAGCGTGCCACACGCCCATCGAGAATGTCGAAAATAGCAGCCAGTAAAATCGAAATGGCAGCCACATAGAAATCACCTTGAATGGCTTTCATAATTGAAAAATAGCCAAAAAATAAATTTCCCGTGGTCAATAGATTGGGAAGAATGTACACCGCCCCCCCAATTTTCGGCCGCAACAATCTTCTTCTCGTAGTCATATCGGACTCCCTTTCTTTTTTTCTAACGCTTCCTCTGCCGTAGAACTGCGCAGATATCGAGGCATCGGCACCGCTCCGTCCGAGCTTTCTCGGTGACGCAGCATGCCATGAAGAACAAGTTGCACATACTCACTTTCGTGTAACGCACGACCCGCGTCTTGCGCCCAGGATACCGCCTCCAAGGCCGCCCAAGGCCGCACCCATCGCACATGCTCAGAAGCTGGATCTCCCGTCAAAGGCAGAATTCGATTTTCACTGATCTCACAAGCATACGTGGCTGTCTCCTCATCCACCACGGTGACATATCCGGCCGCGCCCTTATTTTCTAAAAAAACCGCTGTTCGCGTTTGACCTGCCGCTCGCTGTGCATGCAACTCTTGTGCAATCGCCTCCAGAGAGGATAGCCCGACCAGTGGAATATTGGGAGATCCCAGAGAAAACCCATAGGCCCATGCAAGTCCCATGCGAATCCCTGTAAACGACCCAGGACCTTGAGAGACTCGAATCTGAGCCAGATCCTCACGAGAGATTCCATTGCGCAGTAGCAGCTCTTCCACGTACTGCGTCATGGCCCGAGCCACCGCACGTTGATCAGGGAAGTAGCTAAAATCGAGGAGGCCAGTCTCAGTGCCCAGCCCCACCACCAAACCCCACATACTGGTATCGATCAATAGACAAGGTTTCATGGTGTGCCACCGCCCCAGGCCTGCTTCACAATGGAGGCCCAAAACCGACCCAAATCATTGTAGGTTGCCAAAAAGGTCAATAGCACCACCATCATAAATCCAAGCTGTTGAAACCGTTCAACGCTTCCCTCTGAGAGGGGACGACGACGTACCGTCTCCGCAAAAAGGAGAACCAACCGGCCTCCATCGAGAATGGGGATGGGGAATAAATTTAAAATCCCCAAATTAATACTCACCATAGCTAAGACCTGCACGAAGGTTTCCCAGCCGGCTTTCACCGAGTCCCCTGCAATCTTTGCAATCATGATGGGGCCCCCCAACGACTGCACAGGCACCGCACCGCTCAACAATCCTCCCAAGGCTTCCACCATGGTACGAGACAAATTGAAGGTTTCCCTCCAACCAAATTGAATGGCGAGCATCGGATTCTTGTATTGGGTCAATACGGGCGCCGCAGGCAATAACGAGCCCAAAAAGGAGAAGGGGAGTATATACAAAATTTCTTTTCCAGTGGGGCGTTGAACCTCGACCTCTTGCATCGCAAGGGAAATCGAAGAGGTCCGTCCCCCTCGTTCAACCTGGATCACTGCATTTTTCTTGTGGTTCTCCATAAGAAACGTGTTGAGTGCAAACAGATCCGAGATGGAATGCCCTTCTACGGCCAATAGGCGATCCCCCAATTGAACCGCTGGA
The DNA here is from genome assembly GCA_947475005.1 of Deltaproteobacteria bacterium. Classification (GTDB taxonomy): domain Bacteria; phylum Bdellovibrionota_B; class Oligoflexia; order Oligoflexales; family Bog-1112; genus CANIBL01. The sequence continues at coordinate 21,081 of CANJLI010000030.1, forward strand.
TTTTGGCTCTCGCCTATTGTGAGTTGGCTATCGTACAACCCAAGACGCTCTGTGAGCACGGAAGCCGCAGCAGTTTCAGGCAGCTGGCGCCAACTATCCACGGAGAGTTGTACCTGATGGGCCAACTTCTTGTCGGTACCTATTTGATATCCAACATCTAGTGAATCTATTTTATGTAAAAAACAAGCGAGCAATGCTGATTCCATGTCTACCCAGTGGCTCACTGGTTGCAAGGGTGTAGTGCCACATCCTATGGATGTCACCGCTGCCCCCGTTGGCAATTTCCCTTGTGCAGCTGGAGAACCTGCGCGCACGGTTACCACGGCATCCACAAATCCAGGTCCGACGCCAGCCTGTCCCCGCGTCACCTTCCGACCGAGTTTATCCACGCCCTCGATGGCATCGGGTGTTACCGATAGCACCTGAGTCTTGCCTCCGCGTAAGAGAGTCACCTGGAGTTTTTTCCCTGGCGCGAGAAAGAGTGCGTCTTGCAGCTCCCCCCAGGTTGCAATCCCCTCACCGTCGATCTCCACAATGCGATCCCCAGGCTGAAACCCTGCAAGTTCTGCAGGACTATGAGGCACCACCATGCCCACTACAGGTGAAGGATGCTTGATCCCATGCATCCCCAGTGCTGCGTAGATAAAAACCGCGAGCAAAAGATTAGCAAGGGGTCCCGCCAGCAGCACGGCAGCTCGAGCTCCTCGTGAGGCTTGGTAAAAAGGAATTCCCTGCACACCCGGCAAAAGAGGCTCCCCAGCCGTCATGCCTGCAAACTTCACAAAGCCGCCCAGAGGCAACCAGGCCAATCGAAACTCGGTTCCTTTGCGAACCCATTTGAAAATGGGGCCCCCGATCCCGATAGAAAAAGTTTCCACACCAATACCAAAAAAGCGACCCACCCAGTAGTGACCCGCCTCATGCACCAAAATCAACACACCCAGTAAAATCACCATCCCCATGAGAGGATGAGAGAATAAATCTTGCATAGTAAACCTTTATACCAAATGCCCCATCGAGTACGGATCTGCTACCGCAACACCTGATACCCACTTAACACCGCCCATACAACAGGCGCGGCAAACAAAAGGGCATCTACGCGATCCAGAATACCCCCATGTCCTGGCAATACTGCACCAGAATCTTTTACGCCAGAAAAGCGCTTGAACGCTGATTCTACCAAATCGCCCATCACACCAGCAACGCTTCCCAAAAATGCAGTGGTCAGCACCAACCACCAAGGCCCTAGGGTAAACCCACAGATGGCGTTAAACACAAAGGCTCCGACCACAGAAAGGCTCACGCCGCCTACAACACCTTCCCATGTTTTTTTGGGAGAGAGGGAAGGTGCCAGTTTCCGGCGCCCCCAGGCACGCCCCACAAAGTAAGCCCCTGTGTCACAGGAAAACACGATCACGAACAACAGCAGGATGTAACGACCGCGAGAGCCGAATTGATACAGTTCCCACATGGAAATCCAAGGCAAGCACCCGTAGGTTACGCTGAGAACAGAGCCAGCCATATTCACAATGGAGCGCTCCAAGGTAGAGGCCGAGAAAGTACCCACCATCAACAGGAGTACCAATCCTACGACAATGCCACCTTGGGCATGCTGCACGTACGGTCCCGCACTCAAGGCAAACAAAACCAAGCTTGCAGCGACACAAAAGAACACCCATTTCTTTCCAATGGGAATGCCGTCCCCGCCAACAATGCGTTGATGCAGAGCCGGCAGAAACATGGAGGCCATTTCGTAGACGCTCCACCCGACAAAAATGAAGAACAGAGAAAATACCAAGCTCTCACTGCCAAACAGGAATAAAGCCAGCAGCACCGGGATTCCAATCGCAGCGGTCAAAATTCGTGTACGTAACATGGGAGGAACCTTTTTTTACACAGGATCGAGGAGACCATAGCGTCTCTTTCGTTGTTGGTAAGCAGCAATCGCCTCCAGGAAATGGCTCTCGCGAAAATCAGGCCAGTATACGGGACTGAACCACAGTTCCGTGTAGGCAATTTGCCACAGCAAAAAGTTGGAGAGCCGCAGCTCCCCACTCGTTCGAATGAATAAATCTGGATCTGGCAACCCGGCTGTCCAAAGATTGGCCTGGATCGACTCCGGGGTAATGTCCTCCGGTGCCAATGTGCCCCCTTGCACCTGCTTAGCCAGCAGGCGAACCGCACGAGTGAGCTCCGAGCGTGCCCCATAACTCAAGGCAATGGTAAGGACCATGCCTGTATTTTCGGCCAGGACCAGTCTGGCTTTTTCCACCGCTTGTCTTGTTTTTTCGGGCAGTAACCCAAGGTCTCCAATGAGTTGCAGACGGATGTTGTTTTTATGGAGGGTCTGCACTTCTTTGGTGATATAGCTGCGCAACAGGGAAAAAAGTGCTGCGACTTCTGCTTTAGGCCGGCCCCAATTCTCGTCGCTAAAGGCGTACAAGGTAAGCACACGAATGTGTTGCCGCACGGCTTCTTGCACAATGACTCGTACGCTCTCTACGCCCTTGCGGTGCCCCATCACACGAGGCAAGTTTCGCGATTGCGCCCACCGGCCGTTTCCATCCATAATGATGGCCACGTGCTGAGGAACACCTCCAATGGCAGACTCCGTAGGCAGATGTGTCGCAGGCACCGTAGTAGTCAAAATAGTAAAACCCTATAGGGTGAATCATTTGCGAATATGCAAAAAAAGAGAGGACCATGAATCTACCGAAACCCAATCAGCCCCAGCGCGGTGTCCTCTACTTTGCGGCGAGCCATATTGGCTGTCTTCGAGATATACCACAAAGAACACTGGAAATCTTGCAAAAAGCAGATTTGGTCCTCTTTGAGGAGGCTCGCCACGCCCGTCAGTTATTGAAAGAAGCTGGGGTCCACCGACCGTTTTTGCTTTTTTCAGAACACAAAGAAGTCGACAGCCTGGAAGCTGTCAAAAAAGCACTGAAAAATCACCAAACCGTCATCTATGTCAGCGACCAAGGATGCCCCAATCTGGCAGATCCAGGCCGCGAACTTTTGGAAATCGCCTACCGACTCCGTAGCCGCGTACAGGTGATCCCAGGGCCAAGCTCCATTACCAGCGCCCTGGCGGTGTGCCCTTTCGATGTCACCCAATTCTATTTCGGCGGATTTCTGCCCCGCGAGCAGGAGAAACGCTTGGCTCACATCGGCAAGCTCTTGGAAAGGCGAGAGGCTGTGATCTTGTTGGAGACCCCCTACCGTCGCAAAGCTTTTTTGCAGGACTTTTCCACCGCCCTGGGCGGCACCTCCCGCCGCGGGTTTCTTGCTTTCGATATTACGGGGGAAGAGGAGCAATACTTGCTCGGCACCCTTCCTCAAATTTCCGCCCAGGCGGAATCCCTTGGCAAGAAGAACTTCGTTTTTATTTTGGATGGAAAAAAGTAACCCCCGTGTGGGGGCATTCTTTTCGTTCAGAAGAAAGAAAAGGCAAACAACTATGGCGTGTACACGGCAGCAGGGCTTACGCAGGTACTGCAACTCGCTCCAGCTGCGTTAACTACAGTTATGTCTTCAATGCGGGGTGCAGCACTCGCAGTAATCGTAAATGAGTGCCAATCCTCAGTCATCGTTTGATCAAACGTAGTTTGCACGGTGGTATATTCAGCACCAGCACCCAAGGCGTTAACAGGAGCAGCAGGCACATTCGTATCATCTGCATAGCAGGTGGCAGTGCAAGCAGCTCCAGTGCTGGTGGCGCCGGTATTGGTGCAAGTGGTGTAGTTGATGGCGCCAGCCGGGTAGGGGAGTTTGACGGTGCTGCTGATGGAGCAGCTATAGGTCGGGGTGGTAGCAATGGTGCAGCCAAGGCCGGTGAGGCCGGGGGAGCAGGGGGGATTTTGACCAACAATATTAAGACCAACCTTCCTCACGCGAGGGGCGGTAGTTGCGGATTCACCTGGTAAAAGTTGGCCATGGAAATCGGGTTCTTGACCCGCAATCCAAGCGAGAGGGGCAATATAGGGGACTTGAGTGGTAGGCTGCACATTGGTGTACACTCGAGCATCTGGCAAGGATCTCGCTCCCGGGGGCCCATCGTATCTAACATAGTGGCTAAACGAACCGCTCGTGCTTTTGAGCAAGACATACTGAATGTCTCTTTGATTCACAGTTTCGGTAACCAGTTTGGCCGTTTGAGCTGTGTTTTTTGGGTTCGTGCAGGCGGGCGTCACCTCAGAAACGACACAGCCCCAAGGTGTAGTTAAAAAGCTATGGTAGGCTGTCTGCATGCAAGGTATAGGGTTCGAAGCTGAACAGGGTTGCCCTGCAGGGGGAACAGATGCATACCCATAGGTACCGTGATCAAACGAACGAAGTTCTACTTTGTAATTGTAGGTTCCGGCTTCAATTCCGGTCATAGGATTTTGATTTCCTGAAGGTCCAGGAATTCGCAGGGGGCCTGTTGTGAATTTATTTATGGTCGTTGGTTTTCTTGTAACCACGCCTGTCGATGGGTCGAAATTATTCGTAATGGCAAAGGTTTGATAAAACCTTCTTGATGTGTTCGCAGCGGAACCTGGCTGTCCATTTGTGTCAGCGTTCAATGAAGGGGTCAGTCCAGACGCATGATATCCATATGTTTGTACATTCGAACCAGCAAAATTACAGTCCTTGGTTGCATGGACAAAGTAGTAATATGTACCTTGGCGATATGTATAAGCCGTTATGTTTTCAGGTGTCCCTCCTTTATATTGATTGGCATCGATGGATGCATCGGGGGCACTGGAAGAAAAATCAATGGCTTCACCGAGTGGGCTGATGGCTCTATTATCAAAATCTTGATATTTTACAGAAGTCGAGTAGGGCCAAGCAACACTCATAGAAAATTGAGTGGGGTCTGTAATCAGAAGCCGGGTAAAACTACAAGTTGTCCCGCTCCAACTGCACGAATCTGCTTGAGCTTGGGGGAGAAAAGCGATTGCCCCTCCAATTATTATTCCGATTGGTAACAGTTTCATAGATAATCCCCCTTGTAAAAAGTATGCACCGTCTTATTCTATTCTATCGGTAAAAATTCAGGGTGATTATGGGAGAGAAAGAATAATTTTCACAAAATAGGTTAAAACTTGTAACTACCCAGTTAGTTGTTTTTTCTTTTCTTTTCTTTTCTTTTCTTTTCTTGGGCACCAGCTGCGCAGTTGCCCAAACCCTCCTTGCCTCGCAATGGGAGAACCGTGTATGAAGGCAAAGATGGCAGCGGGAAGGCCGGCGCGACGGTCGGATCCCCCCGTCTCTCTCAAAACGCA
>CANJLI010000031.1 GCA_947475005.1 Deltaproteobacteria bacterium
AACGCAACCAAGAGCGATTGTCCATGACGAGAATTGTGTTTGCGTTTTGAGAGAGACGGGGGGATCCGACCGTCGCGCCGGCCTTCCCGCTGCCATCTTTGCCTTCATGCACAGTTCTCCCATTGCGAGGCAAGGAGGGTTTGGGCAACCGCGCAGCTGGTGCCCAAGAAAAGAAAAGAAAAGAAAAGAAAAGAAAAGAAAAAACAACTACCTGGGTAGTTACCATTATTTTATAGTAAGGAAATCTTTTCATGATCGCGAAAGTATCTGTTTTCATTGCTACCAGCTTGGATGGGTTTATCTGCAGAAGGTATAACTCATGTGTATATCGATGGTGGCCTTACCATCCAAGGCTTTCTACGGGAAGGCCTTGTTGATGAGATTACCCTGACATTGGTTCCGGTAATTCTGGGGGAAGGAAAATCCCTGTTTGGACCACTTAGAAAAGATGTTTTACTTACGCATCTGTCTACTCGAACATTTGATTTTGGCTATGTTCAAGTCAAATACAAAAAAATGGGCTAGAGTGAACGGGTATGTAAATTGTAGAAAAGGAAAACAAAGGTCCAACATGCTTCTCGGTATCCACCATGTCGCCATTATTTTCTCTAACTATCAGCTCTCCAAAGTGTTTTATACAGAAATCCTCGGATTGCAGATTATTCGAGAAACCTATCGCGCTGGGCGTGACTCCTGCAAACTCGATGTAGCGCTGCCAGACGGTTCCCAGCTGGAAATCTTCTCTTTCCCTTCAGCTAGAGTGAGCTGGCCTGAGTTTTGTGGGTTGCGTCATCTTGCATTTCAGCACAACCGAGCACCTTTTAAATTCCCTTCGTAGGAGACGAGGTGAATGTGATTTTTGCTGTCGGGTAGACCCAGTAGTAAGAATTCGGAGGTAAATCCTGCAATATTGCGTGTACCGATATTGACCACCCCAATGACACGCATACCCACCAAATTTTCCAATGAATACTGATGAGTAACCTGTGCGGAAGTAGCTTTCACGCCGACTTCATCCCCAAAATCCACCCACACTTTAAATGCAGGATTTCGCGCACGGGGAAAGGGCTCTGCTTTTACAATGACACCCGCTCGAATGTCGATCTTGCTAAAATCCTCATATTCGGCCATGGTCTTCTCCTTATAATAGTTAATGTAGATTGACAATATATATGGGAAAATATGGTTTTCCATGTAAAATATAGAGATTATGTATAAATCTGTCAAAATGGAATGACAAATGAAAATAGACCAATTGGTTGAGTTGCTTACGCCCCTGGGGTTGCCTGACAAGGAACAAAAGGTATTGGCGAGCCTCTTTGCCACAGGGCCGCGTGTAGCTGCACAAATCGCAGAAAATACCAAAATTACACGCACACATGTATATAACGTGTTGCATGAGCTGTGTGAAAAAGGATTGGCCTTTGAGGTAACTAAGAACAAAGTCAAGCAATACGCGTCTGCCCCACCGGAGCAGCTATTGCATTTTTTGGCTGATCGAAAAAAAATGCTGGAGGAAGCTGAAACACAGATTGGACCCTTGATTCCCCTCTTGATGAACTTACAACAACCTAACTCCCCGAAACCACAAATTCGTTTCTACTGGGGGATTGATGGATTGTTGTCAATTTATCGCGATACTTTGGCTTGCAAAGAGAAGAAGATTTCTGCGTTCTGTGATTTTGAAAAGATTTTCCCCTTGTCACAAGATCCTTCACTTACTGACTGGATGTGGGAATATGCATCAAAGCGAGCCGCTGCTGGTATCGTATATAAAGGTATTGTGAACCGCTCCACTGTCTCTGAGGAGGCCCACCGTCGTGCTAAGGAACAGATGCGTGAACTTAAGGTCTTGGTTGGAGTCGACTTTCCTTGCGAAATTAATATTTACGACAAAAAAGTCGCTTTTCTCTCCAGTGCTGTAAATTTTATGGGGCTGGTAATCGAGGATGAGTCCATTGCACGTATGATGGGCTCGATTCATACGGTGCTGTGGAATCTGTTGCCTGATTTTACATAGAAGCCAGATCCTGCCAAACAGAGTAGGGTGAAATGATCCTATTTTCTATATAACTTCCTAATATATATTTATTATTTCATTTAGGCTTGACAAATAGTATGCCTCCATATAGTAATGTATTTTACTATATGGAGGCAATATGTGGACACATACGTACAGCAAGGTTTATCCCGGAATCAAAAGCCAGGATGTGTGGAATATCTGGGTTGATATTAGCAATTGGCCCCAGTGGCATCCGGATTTGGAATACTGTAAGTTTGAAGGCTCATTTTCTGTTGGGAATTACTTCATGTTGAAGCCAAAAGGTATGGGTGCCGTTAAAATTGAGCTTACCAAAATTAAATCCGGTTGGAGCTTTACAGATTGCACTCGATTCCCAGGGGCAAGGATGTATGATACTCATGAATTAGAGGAAACACCGCAAGGATTGAAGATCAAAAATATCGTATTTGTGGAAGGATTCTTGGGTTTTATTTGGACTAGGTTGGTCGCAAAAAAAATCGCGAATACGATTCCAAAAAAAATAGATTTGTTGGTACAAATTGTGAGATCTAGAAATGAGTAAATCGAATTTTGGGTTTGAAAAACCAGAAGATAGCCTTGGGTTTCTTCTTTGGCAGACCACAATGACCTGGCAAAAATTAATTAGAAAAGCCTTGGATCAATTCGATATCACGCACCCCCAATTCGTCATTATGGCAACGATTTTGTGGTTTCAGGAGCAAAAGAAGGTATCGACCCAGATTATGATCGCACGTCAGAGTAATCTGGATAAGATGACAGTTTCTACTGCAATTCGGGCTCTCGTAAATCTGGGATATCTCACTCGAGCTGAACATGAAACCGATACACGGGCTAAAACCGTGCTGCTAACCGTAGCAGGCAAGAGGTTGATTTCAAAAATGGTCCCTCTTGTCGAAGGTATTGATGCCTCATTTTTCGGGGTATTGCCTGTAAAAGAACAAAGACAATTGGGTGCTTCCTTTATTTCTCTACATGAAAAATCGTTATAACTCAGTAATGGTACGTAAGACAAACTGGGCTCGCTCCTCTACAGAGGACTTTGGGATTTCGATGATCTCATATTCAGCTTCTTTATAAGCGGCACTCACAGCTTCATACGTTTCCACAGCCACTGCATATGTCTGTTTTCTTTCCTTATCGTTTTTGTAAATCCCTTCCCAGGGAGGGGTGATAAAGACTTTTGGGTTGTAGCGAAATTTTTCCACGGCCTCTTTGAGCTTCTCTGATATCTCAATACCTTCAAGTCGGCTATATCCAATTAAACCTGGAATCCCTCGATCGAAGAATACTGGTTTTTGGGTTTCAACCACTTGAGTATAGGTTAATAGGGAGCGTGATAGCATCTCATCTCTGAATTTTTCTTTGTTACTCCATGGTAGAGCCTCCCCATTTCTCAAAACTTGTTCTTGAATAATTTGTCGACCTACTTCTTCCACAATTTGGAAACCCTGCTTTCGAAGGGATTCCAATAGACTTGTTTTTCCTGATCCTGGGCCGCCCGTGAAAACATAAAAATTGTTGCCTTGTCTATTCTTCAAAGGAGATCCTTTTTTATAGAGAGTGAAAATAGAGGGATAAAAAATGGATGTTGGTTTTGATTTTATGTAGGTGAGATTTCCGGAACATTACAATAGATGTCTTATCGTGTATATAAAAAAATGGTAACTACCGAGGAGAGTGGTAGGATTCCTTTCAGTTAACATGTTAGATGCCAAGACCGGCGCTCGATCGGGGCCTCCCACCCTCTCAAAATCGCAGACAGTATTTTAGTCATGAACACTAAAAAAGGCCCATCCCTATCCATTGGACTTGTCATGAGATCTCCTCCTTCTTTCTATTTGATGGATTCTATCTTTTCTCGTCCGAAGTGAAGTATAGATCTCGACTTTGTTAAGTCAACACACAGCAATGACAATTTATACTTTATGGAATTCTAATTAAAGATAGGTTTTAAAAATAAAAAAAAGAGGAAGTTGCAAAAAAATTACAAATTCCTCTTTTCTCTTATGGTAAAGAATCGACTATGCTTTATTATATTCACTTCCGTGAAGTCGATCTTGTCCACCTGCTTGCCCAGTTTTTCGAGCAGAATCTGAATCATGCTCTTTTTTAGAATGAGAAGATCGGTGATCTGTCTCGATCTCTTCTTTTCTTTCTTTATTTTCCATAGTTATGGATTTCTCTTTTCCTTTTCTCTCTTCACCTTCTTTATGGGGATGAGATTTGGAATCATCTTGCGGTTTCTTTTTTTCGAAATTTTCTGAGCTTGAATTTTTAGAATCTGATTTAGATTGCAATGTACTCATTTGAATCTCCTTCGGTAAAAAAATAACGGCTCTATTCAACAACCGAAGTGTACGCTCGTAAAATACACCATACAAGATAAAAGCATAAAGTGAACTTAAACTATATTGTCTAAGTTTTTGTATATAAATCACATGTACTTGTGCTGAATTATCCATTTCCCCCCTCTCTGCCTAAATAAAGATAAATAGCGACAATCAACCTTGCTGAATCCAAATAAAGCATATAAAACAATAAGATAACTAACATCACCCATGTAAAAAAAAGGTACCTATGTACAGACGCGCGATCTCGAAATGGGCCGTTCTTTGTGTAATGTGGGCAGCACCTCTGCAAGCTTGGTGGACCATGGGGCACAGACTTGTGGGGTACATTGGAGAACAGAATTTAGATCCTAAAACTAGGACTTTGTTGGAGCCACTGTTGCATGAATCTATAGAGCCATATAACGAAGGTTTAACTCAATCCCTTTCAAGTTTTCCGGATGCATCCATTTGGTTCGACTATGTAAAAAATAACAAAATTCCTGGTCTTCGTAAAACGCACTATATCAATATTCCTCTTTCTTTCGAGGAGATGAATCAGACGCTCACTCGAGAAGAAGTGATGAATCGACTCAATCAAGCGACGAAGGAGAACCCCTATAATGTGATTGATTGTATAAATTGGTCCATGTACCAACTGGCAGGGTACTTTTCTGATGAACAGGTAACACCAGAGCGAGCGGCTGCTCTTCGATATCTATTGCACTTAATTGGGGATTTGCATCAACCCTTGCATGTGATCAGTTTGATTTTACCCGATGGACAAGGTGATGAAGGAGGTAATAAGATCCGATTGTCTCAATCTATCGATGTGGAAGATCTGGATCATGATGTTCAAAGAATCGATAAATTACACAAGGTTTTTGATTCTGCTTTTGGGTCTATTGTACAAGACTCGGAACATGGTGCGACAAAGCCACGAAGAGATCGCGAGAAAATCCTGGATCAAGCCTACCAAGATCTCAAGAAAAAATTTGGAAATCAATCTGACGAATTTCATTCAATTTCCGAATGGGCCGTCTCTACATTCTTGATCGCTCAGACTCAAATTTATCAACAGATTCAAATTAAAGAAGATTTCCAAGATGAAAAAGGAAGTTTCTTTGCTGATTTTCGTACTTCCCCAGCGCAGTACAAAAAATCTGTTACACCGGTGATTCAAAAATTAATCTGGCAAGGGGGGATTCATTTGGCTGAAATATTAAACGCCTTGCGTGTGCAAAAATACCAATACCCATTTGTGAAGAAAAATTGGGGCCCAATGTTGTAGGTATTGTTTATTTTCTTTGCTGCCTATTCAAATTTCTCTCCAAATTCAGCTTATTATAGTCAGCCTTTTATAAGGTTGATCTTTTGTAAAATCAGCCATAAAAATAGCCTTTTATCGTTCGTCAGATGCTTTGAAAGTTTGGAGATCCTGAGCGCTAGCGAAGGATCTCCAAACCTTGTAATTTAAATAATAGAAAGGAGAATCATCATGAGCGTCCTTCTGCAGTCTTGGAACTTGGATACCCTGCTTGGCCCCATGCTAGCGATTTCAGATGAAGAGGCCTTGTATTTTCTTGCCTTTTCCGATCAAAAGGGAATCCCTCGTGAAATTGATCAGCTTCAAAAACGAACAAAATCGGTCGTTGTATCAGAAAAAACAAAACCGATTCTTTCCATAGAGCGGGAGCTTACTGAATATTTCAATGGTGAGTTACATACATTTGAAACTCCAGTACACCTGTTTGGAAGCCCTTTTCAAAAATCCGTTTGGGATACTTTGATCCCAATTCCCTACGGAGAAACAAGGAGTTATTCGGATCAAGCCCGCGCCATTGGAAAACCTTCTGCCTGTCGAGCGGTGGCGGGTGCCAATGCTGCCAATCGGATTTCCATTCTCATCCCATGTCACCGCATCATCAATCAAAGTGGGGCCCTGGGTGGATATGCAGGTGGCATCCAACGCAAAAAATGGCTGCTCCAGCATGAAGAGCAATATAAAGGGGCCAAGTGAATTTTCTTCTGATAACTAAAGCATTGAAGCGAGTTTCAACTCCAGAAAAGGCAAAATTTTATCCAACTTTCTTCAAAACCCAACCAGGGGAATATGGAGAAGGGGATGTATTTATCGGGGTTTCTGTGCCTGATATTCGGGCGGTTGCCAAAAAATTTCTAGATACCCCTTATCCTGAAATTGAGGCCCTTCTTTACTCCGAAATCCATGAGCATCGAACTTGTGGTCTTTTTATCCTGGTGGGTAATTTCCAGCGTGGTGGGGAAAAAGCACGCCACCAAATATTTCGTTTTTATGTGAAGCACATGAAGCAGGTGAATAATTGGGACCTGGTGGACCTCTCTGCTCCTGCAATTGTGGGAGGGATGCTGTGGGAAAGCAAAGATTTTACAACCCTAGATACATGGGCACGATCGCAAAATCTCTGGAAGCGGCGTATTGCTATTGTCAGTACGCTCTATTTGATTCGAAAAGAACACTTTGCCCCCACTCTTCGCATCTCCAAACTCTTGCTCTCTGATTCTCAGGATTTGATCCACAAGGCCGTGGGGTGGATGCTGCGAGAGGCGGGGAAAAAAGAATTTGCTGTGGTGCAGACGTTTGTGGATCAACATGGGCCTGATATGCCCCGTACTATGTTACGGTATGCCATCGAACGTTTTCCCAAAGAAATGCGGTTGCACTATTTGAAAAAGACTCGAAACAGCCCCTAAAGGGGACCTGAACTTCCGGTTTTTACATAGCCCTGTGGGGACACCCGATGCGAGTGTCCCTGACGAGAGTCCGGAAAGAGGTCCCTCACATCTGTAGATTCGCGATATCCACAATTTTTCTGCGTGCTTCAAATTTCTTTATTCATATCCAAAGCTAGGGTACGGTGCCTGCCAACTCTATAAAAAGGATGAGGTTTGTCATGAAATACCGCGTTTATGCCTTTCTGCTTCTATTCAGTAATGCCTCTCTTCTGCATGCTGCAGACTCTTGGTTCGGATGGTTGTGGGGAAATAATACGGCTGTTGGGGTATTTGCGCAGGGTCAGTTTGTTGAAGAGGATATTGATGCTGAGTATATTGCGATTGATCAGAGTGGAAAGGAGGTAGGTGCTGGCAATTCCGTGTCAGAGCGAGGGACTCCAATCAGCTATGATGAACAGACCGCCGATAGGCTTATGGAGTCTACGTCTCCAAAGCTCCTATCTGCGGAGGATAAGTCACCACCCCCTGACATTGTTCCACAGTGGGTGAGTGAAGCACAAATTCAAGAATTTCGTGATAGTTGCGCTTATTTTCTACAGATAGAGGCAGTAAGAAATGCCCTAATTGCGCACCCTCATCACAGATGGCCGTATCAAGACGCATTGAAAAAAGCCTTACTAGTAGATCCAGCTGAGGCGACTCGCATCGTGACTCTGGGCTTACAAATATTTGAGGGCACTTCGTTTAATGAATTTATTGCTGGGCTTGTTATTACTCATAATACACGAGAATGGCATCAAAATATTATAGTTGGAGAGTTGGTGCAGCTTCTCACCATAGGCTTACAAGCATTATCCGAAGCCCCCTCTGCTCTGCCAAAATGGTTTCCCTTGCTAGAAGAATGTCTTTCTCACTCCCAACTGCCCCATTTTCGAAAGACAGCGCATGTTCTGCTGGCAGTTCTGGGTGCGATTGCCAAAGAACCAAAAAATTGTTCCGTTGCAATCGAAGTCTTCGAGAAAATTCAGAAATTGGATTCACAGGATACGAAGCTATTTACCCTTGCATTTCGGTTTGTGGTTGGAACGTCTTGTATACCGAACCCAGAACGGACCCTACGAAATATAATGAAGAAAAAATCCATGCACCCCAGGGCCAACTCAATGGAGATTGACTGGCTTGCGTTGGCAGAAGTGTATGGAAATACGAAAATGAGTGAGGCATTGAAAGCGTATGAGGTGACCCTATAAATCCGGAGAACCCTTCCAGCGATTGTGCATCCACAAGTACTGATGTGGACAAGCTCGAATCATCTCCTCCATCGCAGCATTAAACTGGGTGGAGTGGGTCAGTACATCCGCCTGAAGATCCCCTGTCACTTTCAAATCAAACTGAGGAGAGAAGGTGACCTCGTGACGACCAAATGAAATGCGTCGTGTGTAGGCAGAGACTAAGGGGGCTTTGTATCGGCTCCAGATATAGGCCATGCCAGTATTGGTTTTTGCCATTTTACCAAAGAAAGGCAAAAACGGAGCTCCGGGTCTGGATTGATCTACCATAACTCCTACCAGTTCATTTCTCTTCATGGCTTTTAGCATACCTCGTACGCCGTCCCCTTTGCTTTTTCTTTCAATGCGAAAGAGGCCATTTTTGGTGCGTAGCTCGGTAAGGAACCGATCGGTGCCTGGAGAGCCTACGGATTTAACCACTACATAGGCATGTCGAATGCGGTGAGAGGCCGCAGAGGCCATGGCCTCCCAATTGCCTTGATGTCCACAGATGATGTAGACTCCTTGATTTTGTTCCAGAGCTTCTCGGATATGGTGTTCTCCATGGATGATGACCGTATCTCCCAAGGTGCCATTTCGAACGGAGAGCAGTTCTAATACGGTGCAAGTAAAGTGGTAGAAGGAGGCCGCTGCAATTTCTAGGTGTTGCTCTTTGGTTTTTTCAGGAAAAGCGATACGCAGATTTTTTAAAATTACGTTGCGTCGAATTCGCAGTGCAGAGAATGCAAACCATCCGATAGCCTGTGCCATACGGTCTAGCATGGAAATCGGTACCTGACTTAAGGTCCAAGAAAGTGCATGCATAAAAAAATACAAAATAGATTTCCTTTGGGTTGTTATCGTATATGAGTACTTTTACCAGTGTTTCCGTAAAAAAGCGTCTGGCAAATCTAATCCCTTGGCATATTCAAGATCAAGGCCAATAAAACGAACCTGTAGAAAATGCTGCACCCACTCAGGGCCGCTCACAAAGAGCTCTCGCCATGGTCCATCTGCCACCACACGGCTTTCTTGCATCACCAGAATCCGATCTGCAAAACGGATGGCTGTTTCCACATTGGAAGTTACCACGATCATGCTGGGAGAGGGGGTGTCCTTATTTTGCTTGCCCAGAGCCAAAATCATATTGAGGATGATGGTCGAGGTGACAGGATCGAGTCCTGCTGTGGGCTCATCGAAGAAGGCAACCTGAGGGTGGGTACACAGGGCACGGGCAATGCCCACCCGACGCTGCATCCCCCCGGAAAGCTCGTAGGGGAACATGGAGTGTACATGGGGAAGCTTGACGGCAGTGAGCAAGGCATCGATGGTGGATTGTGCCAGTTTGGGATCCATGGATGTCATGTGCTCGATGGCAAATAGCAGGTTTTCTCGCACGGTCATAAAATCAAAGAGCCCCCCCTGTTGAAAGGCCATCCCGATCTGCTTGCGTACCTGGGCCTTGTCTGTGGCAGAGCCTTGGTTCATGTCCACGCCCAGAATGGAACTGGAGCCGCTATCCGGCTCAATGAGGCCCAGAAGGATCTTGAGTAGCAAGGTTTTGCCGCATCCTCCGGGCCCTACAATGCTGAGTTTTTCCCCGGGGGGCACAGAAAAGCTGATATCTTGGAGGATGGGTTTTCCGCCATATTGCTTTGAGATATGGTTCACTTGGATCAATGACGACCCCTCCTTTCATGTGCACTCGAGGTGCGTATCCTCTTCATTATAGAAGAAAAAGATTTATTTGAATCGCGGATTGAGATACTACACAAGGAACAGGTTGTGTCTCAACAGAGGGCTTCATATGGAGCAGACCGGATCATTTTCATCTCGACTTCCCGGCTTTTACGATCTTACCTTAGAAGAACGGGTTCGTCTTTTGGAGTTAAACTGTCAGCTAGGTCCTGAAGAGGGGCGTAGTCTGCGACATTTTGGCCCTTTGACATCGGATCTTGCTGATATTTTTGTAGAAAACATGGTGGGCACCTTCAATTTGCCCCTGGGCATTGCAACCAATTTTCTAATTAATGGACGTGATATTTTGGTTCCTATGGCGGTGGAAGAGACCAGCGTCTTGGCTGCTGCGAGCTACGGAGCGAAGCTGGCGCGCCCAAGCGGAGGGTTCTCTTGCAGCAGTACGCCACCCATTATGACGGGCCAGATCCAAGTTTTTATTGAGGAATCTGTTTCCTACGATGCCATTCTTACAGCGCATACGGAGCAGCTTCTGGAGTATGCCAACCGAGGCCAAGAGCGTCTCCTGCGACGGGGAGGAGGTGCCCAGGCACTTACCTGGCGGTATATTCGTGAGATTAAGAGCTTGGTGCTGCACCTCGAGGTCCATACAGGGGATGCCATGGGGGCCAATCTAGTCAACACCATGTGTGAGAAAGTATCCCAGCTTCTACCTCGAATTTTAGGGGCTGGAGAGCTCGGTCTTCGAATTCTTACCAATTTCACAGACAAACGCTTAGCCAAGGCCACATGTCGGGTACCGGCTTCTTCTTTCTCTACGGAGGCGGAGGTAGCCTTCGACGTGGTGGATCGTATTGTCGCGGCATGGGCATTTGCTTGGCACGATGTCTATAGAGCTACGACTCACAACAAAGGCGTGATGAACGGGATTGACCCTGTGGTCATCGCCACAGGCAATGACTGGCGAGCGGTGGAAGCTGGCGCCCATGCATGGGCCTGCCGGGATGGGACCTATCGACCCTTGACCACCTGGCGCAAGGATCTAGATGGGAGTTTGGTGGGTGAATTGGAGCTTCCTTTGGCAGTGGGCATTGTGGGTGGAGTGACCAAACTCCATCCGACCTCGCAGATTGCCATGAAGATTTTGGGGAATCCTACAGCCAATGAGCTGGCAGAGATCGCATGTGCGGTGGGACTGGCACAAAATCTGTCGGCATTGCGAGCGTTGGCGACGGAAGGCATTCAAAAAGGCCACATGCGCTTGCACCAAAAAAACCTGTCGCTCCAAGAACCTCAAAGAGCCATTCAATAACGTACTCGATTTATAAGGAGTCTCCGATTGGGACACTCGGCTTTCAATCAGGCATATCCATTTTCTTCTGCAGAAGTAGATACCCGTTTGGCGTCGTTGCCTCAAAAAACGACCCAGTATAGCTGCGGAAAAGCCATCATCGTAGGCGAGCATGCCGTTGTATACGGGGCTCGGGCGGTGGCCATTCCCATTCCCAATTTTCGGATGAAGGCCACCCTCACACCCTCATCGCCTTTTCGTACTTTTCCGTCAGAAACACCTTTTTCCCAGCTGCCTATCGAAGTAAGCATCGGGGGGAATGCCGCCGCCTCTCCCCTCTTGCACGAGGTGGTGCTGGAGGCTTGTCAGCTGTTGCAGGTGCCGCCTTTTGCCTTCTCCCTCGTGGGATATCCCCACCTCCCGTTGGGAGCCGGGTTGGGTGGCTCCGCTTCTTTGTGTGTGGTGATTTTGAAGGCTCTTGCTGTTGCCTGCCAGCGACATATTGAGGTGCAGGAGCTGGCTTTTTTAGCGAATCAGCTGGAAAAACGATTTCATGGTACTCCTTCGGGGCTAGATACTGCCGTGGTGGCTTTTGAACAGCCGATTTCCTTTGTCAAAGGGCAGCCGCCGGTACTGATCCCTCTTTCCCCCCGGCAAAAATGGCAGTTTGCGCTGATTGACTCCGGTACCCGCGCTTCCACCAAGGTGATGATTCAGCAGGTGGCTGGTTTTTTCCAAGGTGATATGGGGCGAGATCGGGTAGAGGCCTGCAATGAACTGGCAGCTCTGGTGGAAGCCGGGTTTAGGGAGGGGAATTTGCCTCAGGTCGCAGTGGCTATGCGCCGGGCCCAAGTGATTTTAGAGGCAGCGGGGACGATGACGCCGGTGCTGCAGGAGATTGTGCAGACTGTTGAAGCAATCGGTGTGCTAGCAGCAAAGGTTACCGGCGCTGGCGGTGGGGGCTGTATCTTGGCTCTGCTCGATCCCAATGAGGCTGCGTCGCAGTTGCTCCGTTTGGAGGCGGCTTTCTCGCCGCACTCTGTTTTTTCTGTTTCTTTGTGATTTTCTTTTTTGGAAACCAGCTGCGCAGTTTTCTTTTACCCCCTTTCTTACGTCGAAGTAGGTATTTTTATGGTTTGCCGAGCACGGCAGCATTTGCTCTGTCCCTCTTCAAATCGGTCATTATTATCTTTAGGGCCGGAGGTATTCTCTCGTGTGTTAGGTATTCTTTTAAATGTTCATACATATATTGTGCTAATTTTGGAGGCCAGCTTAGATTTTGATAATCTGCTGGATGTGAAATAACATCCCCCGGATTGATTCGAAATGCATAACCTTTTTTTTCATATTTTCGCAGGAAGTGAAAAAGATGTTCATGAGGAGGATGAGGGGGTAGGCTTTTGATAATGATGCGGTAGGTTCCATCTGTGCCCACCAAAGTCAATGGATAATCTTTTGCTAGTTGTTGTGCATGGGGATTGAACTCTTCTGCGCCGTGATTAACTTGTTGACCAGAACCTCTACGCTCAGCAGCTGCAGTCCCACTGGTTACAATATTTAGCTGACTTGGAGTGGATGCACCCGTACTGCCTTGATCTATAGGTACTTCTCGCAAATTGGACTCTGAAGTTGCAATCGTGAGGGGATCTGCATCAGCGGTGATGTTTTTTACAGTGCGTAAGCGATCCGCAATTTGACACTTTGTGATAGGAACCGCATTTGTATAGGTGCCCAACCTTTCACCCGAAACCTGTTCGTGGCCGATTAAAAATTCTGTGTATTCGGTAATAAGAGCAAGATTTTGATCTACTAAAGCAATGGATTCATGTGTTGTTGGAAAAGAATCAAGAGTTGGTGATTGATATGTTGGATTGTAAAGTCCATGGTTTTTCAGGCTCCATTTTTTCCAGGCTTGAATTGTATTTGAAGAACTTCCTTTTATGGAACGGGGATCTGCGTGATCAGTGACAATTTGATGGTGGTAAGTGAGGTTATTAACTTCCAACCAGTCTACATTGCTTCCATTTTTGATTAGCACCAAGATTGTAGGTGCCCCGGTTTTTTTGTTAACACCTAATTTTGTTACGGCATTTTCCATTGAAATCGGCAGCCCATCCGAACCTCTCGTCATCAAAGAAAGCAGTGAATATTGTTGGTAGGTTCCGAGAGTGGGATCAGTGGGTCCTACTTTTGATAAACTTTGGTCCACAGGAATTGTTCCTCTAGCTCCACTCTTTGCTTTCGTCGCTAATCCTTTGGTAGGAGATGCCTCCAGAGCTGCTGCTTCTAGAGAAGATTCATTTACAGCTCGATAAATCATCACAGCATTGTTGCCATGAAGATCGAACACATCTCCAGTCTTTGTGTCTTGCAATTGTTTAATCTGACTTTTCAATTTTTCAATTTCATGTGGTAATAAAGAAGCATTTCCTTTTCCTTTTTCCATCAAACCTATATCTTGATCAAGTTTTTTCTGTAACTGTTCCACTAAATTTTTAGCTTCTCCAATATTCAGTGTGTCAAATACATTGAGTATGGTTACCTTTTGTCCAATAAGAGCTAGAGACCTTTTGATTGTCTGCTGTATTGTTATGATTTCCTGTAATAATAGGTCACTTGCGCTGTTTTTTAATTTTGATTTTTCTAGTGAATCTTGAAGAATGCTTAGTGTATTCAAACTATTTTTAAAAAAGTTCATATCAGTGCGAAACGTGATGGAATCAAGTTCTGATAAGATACTATCTACTCTTCCATCCAGTGGGGCCCCATATTTGCCATATTGTTGTGCGGAGAATGCTTCTTCATTACCCATTGAAACCCTCAATGTATCTTTTATTAGATTGAGAGTTGTTTGTGCAGCTTCTATATTAAGAGTCTCAAATTTTTCTTTTTTGAAAAGGCCTTCAATATCCTCTAGTGTTTCCAGGGGGAAACTCATGCTGCGGACAAGCCCATACATTTCGAGAGCAGAATAGGTGAAAGGCGAGGTATCGATCCTACGAGGAGGCGGCTTGGATGGATTGGTTTCCTCTACAGTTGCACCGACAGTTTCACAATCTCCTGCATGGAAGAACACTTGTCCTGGAGGAAAGGCAAAAACAGAGCCATTTAAGAAGAATAAAAAAATAGATACAATCTTGTTCATGTAACTCCTCTCATTGATGGAATGGTTAAATAATTATACCATCAATGAGAGGAGTTACAAGGGAGTCACAGGAACCACCTCCGTAGCATTTATCTGATCCGTCGCTGTAACCAGCACCTGCTGAAGGGTCACATGGGCAGGTTGTGCCAGCATAAAGGCTACCGTGGTAGCGATATCCTCCGGACGCAGGGGCCGATAGCCCTCGTAGGCTTTTTTGGCTTGAGCGGCATCCCCGTGAAATCGTACGAGGGAGAACTCCGTCTCCACTTTTCCCGGTTCTACCACACTCACCCGAATGCCAGTGCCTCCCAAATCCATACGTAGCGCATGGGTAAAGACTTGTACTGCAGCTTTGGTGGCGCCGTATACCGACCCGGTTCGATACGGGAATACCCCTGCAATGGAGCCGATATTGATAATGTCGCCCCCTCTTTTGTGCGCCAAAAGAAAAGGGAGCATCGCACGGGTCATGGAAAACAGCCCTTTTACATTGGTGTCCACCATGGTGATGAGGTCCTCTTCCAGGCTCGTTTGCAAAGGGGCTGCACCGAGGGCCAATCCTGCGCTGTTGATGAGGCCATCTGCATGGGCAAGCCACGATGCGTGCTCTTCGATAAATGCAGGGATCGACTTTGGATCTGCTACGTCCAAATAACCGAATCGACAGTTTGTATGTTCCGCACAAAAGGCTTCGAGGCGGTCTGTGCGACGGGCACCCAATAGCAGAGAGTGTCCAAGGCCAGCTAAATGTTGGGCGCAAGCAAGGCCGATGCCACTGGAAGCACCGGTAATTACAATATGTCTAGGATGTTGCATCGTAAATCCAATAGATAACGGTGTGTTCAGTGAATTAGGAGAAAGGAGGGGTGCGTAAAAGCCCTAACTTCTTAGACAAGACATACATACTGGAGTGTTCAACTGCAAACGTATGAATACATGGTGTCGATGCGACAATATCTCTAAATTTGGTAGGTAGCAAGTCTGTCTCTGCAAAAACATAAAACCCAGAAATTGTAGCTGGAAACGATTGGATTGCATTTGCCAATTGAGGATTGGAAGGGTCTTGTTTGGCCTTCTCCTCTAGGCCATTGCGCCCTCTATTATAATGGGACACGGGTATATGCGCATTACCTGCGATTACGAAAATTTGGCCCTCTGCTCCCATTTGCTTCAAAGTATCGGAAAGAGAATTCACCATCGTTGTATTTCGTTGCAACAAAGTGTGTTGTCCCCAGCCTTTGCTCTCCCACCCTGTGGAAAACGTTTTTTCAATCTTAAGCTCGCCCACATGAAGGTACCGTTTCGTAGCCATTTTCAAATCTGAATAATGGACTTGATCCAATACATCACTCTCATTCATTTTTTTGCGATAGGCTGCGTACAAATTTTGCATCAAATTATGGGCAAATGGTTTTAATCCATATGTTTCACCCTCTAAAAGAATGCGATCTTTCGGTTGAACTATTTTTTCAATGTATCGGTAATTATCTAATAAAATTTCATAATTACCATGCTCCTCTCCCATGAAAATAACAGCATGGTTCTCCACGAAAATCGGGCTTTTTGTGAAGGCGAAAGCACTGTCTTCAATGGGTTCCTGCAAATTTTTAACGAGAAGATTTACCGTATCGATGAATTTTCGTTCCTCTTTTGAGCAGGCACTTAAATCGTCCTGGCATTTTTTGCTGGATTGAAGCTCGAAATTCTTTTTCTTGATTGCACAAGCTGGTAACGCGATGAGCGCGCTTAATAAACTGTTTTTTATTATATTTTTCATAATACCCCTCGTGAATTGAGGACTATGATAGCATAAAAAGACGATCCTTACAAAGTTGGGAGATTCTATGTCGACGACTTATCTATGGCTTTCTTTGTCTTTATGGATCTCTTTCGTAGGGTGCCAAAAAGGGTCGAGCAATTCCCCTGCAGCTGAAATTCAACAGTCTGGTTCAGCCCCAGCTATATCCAATAAAAAAGTAGTTTTGTCAGCTGGGATCGAAAATCCTTCCAGTGTGACCTCGACAGTTGAGACAGTATTGGCTGCCTCTGAAACATCGCTCATTGACACCCCCTCTGAAACTTTAAGCAGTATACAGGATTCTAAAATTGTGCTGAGTACGGTGGCGCCGAGCATCAGCCTTGCTGCCCCTTCTTCTACTCTGATCCATGCTGCCAGTACGTCGACACTTGCCTTTATTTATATAGAGTCTCCTTCCGGAGGTACTGTATTCAGCGGCAAACTGACAGAGGAGGGCGGGGGTATAACCGTTACCACTGTGAGTGGAAATCCAGCTTGTACGGTTTCCGTTAGTAATCTTACGCCTGCGGGGGGAATGATTTCACTTAGCAGTTGCCAGGGAGATGGAACTTTTACTGTGCACATTGATGCAGCCACTGCGAAAGATAGCTTGGGCAATCTTTCGCCTGTCTCTGCTGAAAGTCCCCTTTTTACTGTGGACAATACTGCACCTCTCGTAGGTTTCTTTTCTCCCGGCTCTCTGAATGTAAATAACTCGGTAAATACCATCCCCACCAGTATACGGGTCCCCTTTAGTGAGCCTGTATCGCCTCTTTCCATCCATTCATTTTCTCTAGGGGGCACATGCACCTCGCCCCCAATTATAGATAATGTGAGTCTGAGTCCTGATATGGCGGTTGCCACAGTTGCCTTGTCGGGGGGGACCTGTACAGATGGGCAAATCTTAACCGTTTCATGCAATCCCTCTCTACTCACAGATTCGACTGGAAATGCAGGCACTGGAGCCATCGTTGCCTACTCTTATTTGGTAGATACCCTTGGGCCAAGTGCGAGCCTGGGGGCTCCCTCGTTGACTCTGGTCAACGCTGATAGCACATCGACACTTGCTTTGACCTATGCCTATGCAGGAACTGCCCCTGGGGGGATTTCTTTGAACGGTACACTCACCCAGGGCGGTGGAGGGGTCACAGTAACCCCCTTAAGCGGAAACCCCTCTTGCACAGTTGCGGTAAGTGATATCACCGCTGCGGGTGCAAATATTGCACTCAGTAACTGTCAGGGAAGTGGTACCCTTACGGTGCATGTAGATGCAGCTACTGCGCAGGATAGTTTGGGGAATATTTCTACCGTGTCCCCTGAAAGCGCTGTGATTACTGTCGACAATACACCTCCAACCCTCGTGAGTGTATCGCCTTCTAGCAGCAATGTAAATCCAACGCCAACGAGTGTAATTGCCACTTTTAGCAAGGCAATTACACCCTTTTCTGCAGGCCAGTTTATCCTAGGAGGCACATGCACACTTTCTCCAACAGTGGGTACTGTCACAATGAGTTCTGACAAAACCACTGCTACGCTTTCCTTATCAGGAGGGACCTGTACAGATACTCAATCTTTAACTGTTTCGATCGATCCTACTAAGGCGACTGATTTGGCTGGAAATTCGGGTGCTGGTTCTATTGTTGTTCGCACCTACACGGTGAGTACCATTGGGCCGAGTGCGAGCCTGGGGGCTCCTTCTTCTACCTTTTTAAATGCGGCTCGCACGTCCACACTAGCCTTGACCTACAGAGATTCTCTTTTTGGAAACAGTACGTTGAGTAGATTACTGACCGAAAATGGAGGCGGTGTAACGGTTACCACCCTAAGTGGAAATCCATCTTGCATCGTTTCCGTAAGTGGGATTACCACTGCGGGGGCGATTATTTCACTCAGTGCCTGTAGTGGGAATGGAAGGCTAACGGTGCATGTAAATGCAGGCACAGTGATAGATGGACTTGGAAATTCATCTATACTCTCTCCTGAAAGTGCCCCCATTACTGTCGATAATACCCCCCCTACTTTTCTTGTATCGCCTGCTAGCAGCTCTGTAGACACAATGCCAGGCAGTATAGTTGTCACC
This sequence comes from Deltaproteobacteria bacterium, assembly GCA_947475005.1. Taxonomy (GTDB): domain Bacteria; phylum Bdellovibrionota_B; class Oligoflexia; order Oligoflexales; family Bog-1112; genus CANIBL01. The sequence continues at coordinate 18,367 of CANJLI010000031.1, forward strand.
TTTAGTAAGCCTATGAATGTTGCAGGAATCGTGTTCACAGTGGGAGGTACCTGTACGACTCTTCCACTGAAAGGTCGTATGTTTTTGATGGAGGGCACAGGCGGCAATACCGTGGCTACACTTCCCTTATCAGGAGGGGGATGTACGAACGAGCAAACATTGACTGTTACAGTAAATCCAGATAAAGTTAGCGACTTAGCTGGAAATAAATATACAGGCCAACCGATTACAACTACTTATAAGATGCGTAGTTCAAGCACCATTCTGGGTTCGCCTGCAGCTACCAGTATAGATGATCACAATATTTCAAAAATTGCATTGACCTATTCCGTAGGTGTTACGCCTTCAACCCCCGCGACCTCTGCGAATCTAACTGTAACCCCCCCGGCTAATGTGTCTTGCACCGTTTCGGCGATCGGAACTCCAGCACTTACAGGAGCAAATTTTTCCCTTGCTTGTAATGGAAGCGGAAACGGCATCGTCACTGTGCAAGCAAATGCTGCAAGAGATAACCAAGGCAACGCTATAGCCTCTTCCTTACCTGTTTCAATAACCTACTCATCTACTCGTTTACTCTATGAGCAACCCAATGCTTGTCTGGAAGATTTGCAGGGTATGCCATTTCAGGGGTTCTTCCCTTCTTCGGATCCGAAGGCATTACCTGATGAAGCACGGTGCAGTTCTGCGTGTAAGTCACGCTTCGGGTATTTCTATCAAGTAGTTGCGGATTCGGAATTTGGGGCCTTTAATTATCGGTGCTATTGCATAGCAAATGCAAGCTGTCAGCAGGCAGCTCAACACACAAGTCCTTCTTCGCCGGATGCACAATATTTGCGTCAATTGCGGTAATTGTTTTTACCCTTCTTAAAGCCCCTCCAATACTTGCTTCACGGTAGCAAGGAATTTAGCCCCTCCTTCTCCATCGAGAATGCGGTGATCAAAGGTGAGTCCCACTTGGCACAGGGGGCGTATTTCAATTTTCCCATTCACCACCGCAGGCATCTCTTGAATAGCCCCTACGCTCATGATCGCCACCTGAGGCTGATTCAAGATGGGCTGCGAGTGGATGCTCCCATAGAGGCCTGGGTTGGTGATGGAGAAGGTTCCTCCTTGCACATCCTCCGGCTTGAGCTTCTTTGTGCGAGCTCGTGTGACCAGATCGGTAAGAGCAGCTGCAATTTCAAACAAGGTCTTGTCATTGGCTTGTTTGATCACCGGTACGATGAGCCCGGTGTCGATAGCTACGGCACAGCCCAAGTTGATGTCTCTTTTGAGCAGGAGATCCTCCCCATCCACCGAGGCATTGGCGTAGGGAAAGGCCTTCAGGGCTTGGGTGGCTGCATAGAGGAAAAAAGCTGTATATGTGAGCTTACTTTTATGGGTACGCAAGCATTCCGCTTCGTGTTGTTTTTTGTAGGCCTGTGCGGCATGCAGATCCACACAAAACGTTGTGGTGACATGGGGAGAGGTGCGCACGGAGTGCACCATGTGCTCGGCTGTTTTTCTGCGGATGAGGGACATCTTCTCGCGTATAACCTCGACGCCCTCCACATATTCTTTGCCCTCCCGCTGCTCCGTAGAGAGTCGTGCCAAAAGGGGTGCAGGTGCAGAGGTAGCTCCCTGGATTTGGGCTTCTTGGAGGTACTGGTCCAAATCCCCTCGTGTGATCTTCCCATGGAGCCCTGTACCGGGGATGCGTCCCAATTCGACCCCATGCTCTCGGGCCCACTTGCGTGCGAGTGGGGAGGCTCGTACAAACCCCGCAAAGCTGCAAGGAGTTCCCTGTCGAGGGGCTGCTGCTGTTTTAGCCCCGTTACGAGTAGGTGTGGGGGAGGAGGCCGATGCTTTCGGAGCAGCGACAGGTTTTTTCGGTACGATCGGTTGAGCCTTGGGATCCGCAGAAAGCTGGGCCAGGACCTGGTTGACCTGAGCCACCTCCCCCGGTTGGAGAAAAGTCGCGATCAAGTAGCCTTCTTCTGTAGCAAGGATCTCGGTGTCTACCTTGTCTGTGGAGACTTCGAGTAGGGGCTCTTGCTTCTTTACCCATTCGCCCGTTTTTTTGAGCCAGGTGACGAGGGTTGCTTCGTGAACGCCTTCTCCCATAGATGGGAGCGTTACTTCCGTGGAAGTGGACATTTTTTTTCTCCTTTTTTCTTTTTTCTTTTTTTGGGAAACCAGCTGCGCAGTTTTGGCTGCGCCCTCCCTCGGCGCTACGCTTGATGCCGATGCAAGCATCGCATCTTTCTCCGCTTCTCAGTCTCCCAAGCCCTTCCTTTTTTTCCTTCATGCATCGCTCTCTCGCAGCTAGCAGAACATTGTAGCTACGGGAGAGAGGGGTCGAATTCCTTCAGTTAACATGAAAGGGGGCCAAGGGCAGCCAGGTAGAGGGGACCCGACGGGTCATAAATCGCAGCCGAGGGAGTACTTCTATGACGAGAGTCTTGTCTGCGATTTTGAGAGTCGGGAAGAATCTGCCTGAGCGCCGGCCTTGGCGTCTAACATGTTAACTAAGGAATTCTACCACTCTCCCCTTGCGAGGCAAGGAAGGTCTGGAAAACTGCGCAGCTGGTTTCCAGAAAAAGAAAAGCAGCTGGTTTCCCAAAAAAATAAAAAAGGCAACTACCTGGGTAGTTACTTACTTTTCCACACTAACCTCATACTGAGACTCTCGCAACATCTCCAACTGGAAGGAAGACGGGGTAAAGCGGATGTGCAAGCCTTGCCTATCTTGTAAGGAAGCCAAAGCATCATGCTCGTGGGTTTTGACCCAATGGATCAGGTCTTCTCTCGCATGAATGTTCACATTTTTCTCCCCCGTTTGGAGGCTGATGCGGCGTACTTCTCGCAGGAGGTCGGTACCCTCCGTCTCCAGACGTCGCACTTGCCCATTGCCCATGCAGTAGGGGCATTCCTGCAACAACTGCCGTCCGAGGGAGTCTGCGGTCCGTTTTCGGGTCATTTGCACGAGTCCCAGTTCACTGATGCGCAGGACGTGGGTACGGGCTCTGTCTCGTTTCAACTCCTGCTGGAACTGGGCAAAAAGAGTCTCTCGGTCCTCATCGGTTTCACAATCGATAAAATCGATGATGATGATCCCCCCGATGTTGCGCAGTCGGAGCTGTTCAGCGACTTTTTTGGCCGCTTCGAGGTTTGTTTTGAATATAGTTTCACGGGCATTGCTGGTGCCTACAAATTTGCCTGTATTGACATCAAAGCTCGTAAGGGCTTCCGTTTGATCCACGATCAAGTGCCCGCCAGAAGGCAAGATCACCTTACGATCCAGAGCCCCTGCTAGGTCAAGTTCGATGTCGTAGAGGTCGAAAACCGGGATTGGGTCTTTGTGGAGCCGTAGTTTGTCCACAGCCAGCGGGAGGGTATCGAGGAGAAACTGGTGCAATTCTTTGTAGGCTTTGCGGCTATCGACTACGATTTCACTGACCTCAGGACAATACCAATCTCGTACCACCCTCAGTTGAAGGGGTAGATCCGCATATAGAAGCCCAATGCCTTTGCTGGTAGGGTCTAGAGGCTCTGTGATTTTTTTCTCGAGAGTCTGCCAAGCTTTGATTAGGTAGAGGAGGTCTTGGCTGATCTCTGCTTCGCTCACCCCTTGGGCTGCCGTGCGTACAATGACCCCCATCTGAGGCGGTAATAAGGGCTGTACACTTTCACGCAATCTTTTGCGTTCGGCCTCAGATTCGATGCGACGGGAGATGCCCATGTGAGAGATACGGGGCAACAAGACCAGGTAGCGACCCGGTAGGCTTAGGTGCATGGAGATGCGAGGGCCTTTGGTACCCAATGGTTCTTTGAGGACCTGGACGACGATGCTTTGCCCCTCATGTAGCATTTGATCGATGGGCTTTTGGGGAGGTAAAGAAAGAGCAACAGAAAGGTCCTCCTCCAGGAAAGTTTCTGCATCGACCAAGCTGCTAGAGGGGGGGGTGGTTGGATCGAGGATATCACGGCCGTAGAGGAATGCTGCTCGTTCCAATCCCACTTTGACAAAGGCACAATTCATACCGGGGAGTACACGTGAGACTACACCTCGGTAGATATTGCCTACCGAGCTACGTTGTTCTTCTCTTTCGATCAAGATCTCAGTCACTTGGTTGTTTTCCAACAACGCAATGCGCTTTTCTGTAGGGGAAATATTGATGACCAGTTTTTGATCCATTGCCATCCTATATCTGTGCCATTATTTCCTTGGTAATTTTCTCTGCAGTGCCTTGCTGGGCCAGAAGGAAGGTTCGGGTGTCTTTTCCTTTTTGTTGTAACATTTCTGTGTTTTGTAACCACTGTATCAGATCCACATGGGTATGGCACACAGTGGCCAATCCAGCTTCTACCAACTTACATGCTTCATGACTGTTCTCGTAGCGAGGGCCAAAGGCAACCGCAAGACCCCGACAGCCAGGCTCGAGTACATTGTGCACTTGGTGATGAAAGGCACCCCCTATTAAGGCGCAATCTGCCACCTGATAGAGCTCTGCGAGGATGCCCATGCGGTCCACGAGCAAGATTTCAGAGTCTTCTTGTGGTGCCTCAATCTGGGAGTAGCGCGCGGTGCGCAATCCCTTCTGCTTAGCTTGGGCTTCGACCCAACTGAGTTTGTCTTCCGTAGGCTCGTGCAATACGATCACGAGGTAGCAAGCCGTAGGGCCCTTGCGCCGGAGGAGTTGGGTTTGGCTTTCGAGAGCCACTTCCACATCTGCTTCCCAGGCACTGCCCAGAATGCAGGTAAATCGCTCAGGCAAGTACCGACTGCATAGGGCCTCGAGCTCGGCTGCAGGAGCTGCCTTTGCGCGTTCAAAGACACGATCGTACTTTGTGTCACCAACCAAGGGGCTGATCTTGGAGGCTGATAGGCCGATGGTGTGTTGAAAGTGCACTTTTTCTGTATCATTGACCGTGTAAATCACATCCATCTTCTCGAGGAGGGCCCGTTTCCAGCGCTTGTGCCAAAACGAGCGTCGTACGCTTTCGCTGAGACTGCCGTTAATGAGGAGCGTACGGCCGTACTGGCGCGCAACATGGAGAAACCCAGGCCAGATTTCATGGCGTACTACGACGCTGCAGCTGGGCCGCAGGGCAGAGAAAATAGGGGCCCAGGCACCCACCGTGTCGATAGGGGGGGCTAGCAGATACGGCGTAGCATCCTTGCGGTTTTGTATGAATCGAGTACCGGAGGCGGAGAAAAAAATAACCACGCCGAATACAGACTCAGGGAGCCGATGCAGAATGGGCAGAGCTTGCTCATACTCCCCTGCAGAACTGCAGTAGAAGAGGATGCAGTGGGCATAGTCTTGTCGCTTCTTTGCCAACTCGTCGAGGTGGGCGGGCCATATCGGCCGATCTAGAAAGGCGCAGATGCGGGGTGAAAAACACCGTCGTAGGGGATAGGCGAGGCAAAAGAGCAGGCGCCATATAGCGGATCCGAGATAGACCCCGATTGAATAAATTGGCATTACATCGACCTCGCAGGGGCCACAATAAAGGTTTGGACAAGAAACTCAGCCACAGCAGAGCGTGAGATCTGCTCAAAGCACAATCGGTCTCCGAAACGGCAGGGTACTTTACCATGCTTGGAACAGGGACGGCACCCCAGAGGTACGGAAAATGCCCGGCTCTGTGGTAGATGGGGCGCAAACCCAAATCCCTCTACAGTAGGACCAAACAGCACGGCTACGGGGGTCCCCCCCGCCTCTGCGATGTGGCCCAGAGAGGAGTCGTTGCTCAGCAGGACCTGGCATTGATGCAGAACACGTGCGGTCTCGGTCAAGGAGAGTTCTCCACACAGGTTGAGGGTTAAATCTTGCCATACAAGGGCGTTCGATATTTCTTGGGCACAGGTGCGGTCGGTAAAATCTCCTAAAAACACGAGTCCCAAGGGGGGTGCCGCTGGGCCTGCGGCTTCATAATACTTTTGTTGGGCCTCTGCCAAACTTTCGATAAATAACGTGCTAGGTGCCCGTTTGGTTTCGAAAGAGGCTCCCGGTGCTACTGCCAGCCAAACGCCTTGTTGAAGCTCTTTTTCCCAGACTCGCTGGGTCGGACTTGGGGGAAGGCGCAGTATGGGTGCTGCGGGGAGCCTCTCGATTTGGGCATGGGCTGTAGCGGGAGCATGACGCAGCAGGGCGGTACGTAGGGTCTGCACCATGGTTTGGAACTGGGTCTGATCGGGAAACTGGGCCCGCTCGGAGAGGGGGCGTCGGCGTCCGAGCATGCGCCCTTCCAGGATCATGCGGTTTCGCTGAAACTGTGCTTTTGGAGCGTGATAAGTGGGTTTTCCATAGGCTTTTTTAAAGGCGCGGGCCAGGAGTCGCGATCGCCAATTTCCCTGTAAGTCTACTAAAAAGCTGGTGCCATGGAGCTGCTGTACCAAATCGGGTATAGAGGGGTCCTTGGCCACTTCGATGACGGGCAGGCCCGGATATGCATCGCGCAACAATTGGAGGGCAGGGTTTCGCCCTAGCCAAACCACCTCCACGGGGAAGTCCAATTGAGACAGCAGGGTAAGGCATGCACTCGCCAATACGACATCGCCGATACTACTGGTGCGAAGAATGCCCACTCGTAGAACCGCGCCTTGATTTGCAGCAACCAACATAGAGTATCCACTTTGGAAGACTTTAGAAGAGAGAGGCCTCTCCCGGAAAACGAAAACGTCTCGTATAATAGTGATAAAATCAGCTTTTGTAAGAGAAAAAAAGGAGGCGCCCTGCGTATGCGTTGGATTTTCATCTTTGGGCCCACCCAGATGACTGCGGAAAATCAAAGTTCATCTACACTATTACAAATACCGAACTCTCTGTTATCCTTCAGCCAAGTGACACAATCCTCCGCGGAGGTGAGGCAAGGACCGGGCAGTCAGCTTCCTTTAGGACAAAAGATGAAACGAATCTCTCTTCTTTTTTTCGTATGCTTGGGCTGTTCCCCGCGTACATCGTACCAGTTCCAATTTTTTGTCCAAGACAATCAAGGAAATAAGATTTCCAATGCTTGGATTCGCATGGATGACAAACCGGTCGGTAAAACCGATGAAAATGGGTTTTTTGTTGCAACCCAGCCTTTGGCTTTGGGGGCCCAGCCCAAGATTACAGCGGGAAAAGAGGCGTCTCACGCGTCCTATGCCCCTTATACGGAGCGAGTCGAAATTACCCCTCAAACTCAGCCTGAAATCCTGCTTACAGTAACCCTCTATGCCATGCCTAAGGTGCAACAGGTATCTACCCCTGCTATTGCATCCGTAGCCCCTGTGGCAGCAGTCCCTGCGGCAACCGTTCAACCGATGGCGTCTTCTATTCACAAACCAACTGCTGTGCCTGCAGCGCCTGTTGTGGCTCCTGCAGCGACGGAGGAAACTGTGCGGTTGGAAGCCGTTCCAATACCACGCGCCACTCGAGAACCTTTATTGGTGATCGAGCCACATGTTTTGCCTCATTTGCAGAGGGAAAAAGAGATTGCGGTTCATCCCAAGAAAAGAAAAAAGATAACTCCCTAGGTCGTTTCTTTTTCTTTTCTTTTCTTTTCTTTTCTTTTCTTTTCTTTTCTTTTCTTTTCTTTTCTTTTCTTTTCTTTTCTTGGGCACCAGCTGCGCAGTTGCCCAAACCCTCCTTGCCTCGCAATGGGAGAACGGTGCATGAAGGCAAAGATGGCAGCGGGAAGGCCGGCGCGACGGTCGGATCCCCCCGTCTCTCTCAAAACGCAAACACAATTCTCGTCATGGACAATCGCTCTTGGTTGCGTT
>CANJLI010000032.1 GCA_947475005.1 Deltaproteobacteria bacterium
GCATAATTTCTGTCATGCCCAGGCCGCCTCGGCCGTATGGGCATCTCCCACGATCGAGGGGGATCCCCGACGCGCCCTTCAGGCGCTGGGGATGACGGATACAGATAGATTGCTCGAAAAATCAGTATTCTTTTCCAGTTTGCCTCTAATAATCCCCCCCTTTTTATGTCCTAGAATTCCGTCCGTTCTCAGCTTCAATTCCCATCCTCAGAATACTGGCCCCAAGAAAAAGCAGACTCGTGGGGAGTTGCGAAAATCAACTCCCCTGAAGTTGGCAATTCTGCGAAGTCAATCCCAGAGATATCTGAGACTGTATAACTGTACGTACATACTTCATGAAGGCTGTGAAGAAAAATACCCGGGCGTACTATATGAGTAGCGGCGTTTTCTTCGCCACTCTTTGATGGTTGAAGCTTAATTGTAAAGGCTTCGGAAATTTGTTCCGCCTCCATGCCTGAAATTTTCCATAGCGTGTGGATTTTTTTCAGAAGTATGCGGGTTGGATTTGGATTTGATGTGAACCAATTTGACGTTGGTGTATAGGCTGACCAAGTAGAAGTAACCTTCCTTTCCTGTGTTTCTCCCTTATGATAAAAGATACTGCTATAAAAAGCTGAGGTGGTAGCTGAGAACCCATCGCTCATTTCTTCATCTTGTAGTAGATCGATTATCTTTAATTTTGGGCAATCTATTCTACTCCATTGGCTAGGAGCTTTAGCAAAGATAGATGAAGTGGTGAAAAAACCAGTTATAACGATTGCGCCTACAACACCATTCTTTATTCGCATACTCATTGCCTCTTTTGTACAGATTTTAAATCCGTATCAAGCAATATCATAAGAGTCTCTTGGAGTAGAAATCAAAATAGAATGGCTTCTACTTAGACGTGACAAAAGCCCGTAGATCTACTGTTCAGCACAGTAGACTCTCGCTGAATTGTTACATCCTTGAGAATAATACGTAATGCTGTTGCCGTCCGTATCCGAACTTGCGCCAGAACCGTAGCAACCACTTACACCACTTGAGGACGAGGCCCATCCAGAGCATGTACAGCCGCTGAGATATACCCAGTTTTTTGTATCATAGTCAAACCCAGTCCAAGTGATACCACCTGGGAAACCAACCGTACCCAATGAGTGTGTCAAATTGAAAGTAAAAATCCCATTACTCGTGGTTGCACCAATTACCGTAGTTCCGTCTGTATATGTATACTGTGTATTCGCTGCCAACACCCAGTCTACATGTTCACTTGCACCACCAGCGGCACAAAAGCTCGATGTACAAGCAACCCGTGTACTTCCGTCTGTGATCATCGCTTTATAAGTACCTGCCACAGGTTTGTTGGAATCACTCATACAAAAAGAATCTGCACCTGAAATTCCACCAAAATTTCCATTGTGCGTACTGGCTGTCATGAAAAATTTCTTTGTATTCCCATAGGTAATTGACCATGTGTTGGTGCTGCTCCCGGCATTTCCTGCAGCATCCGTAATTGCCGATAGGGTGGTGACCATTACAATCATTTGTGATCCTGTACAAGAACCCCCGGACAGGTTCACAGTAATTGCAGTAGTGCCAGACCCGCTCACGGAAGAAACAGTAGGAGGGGTGGTACACGTGCTGGTAGTTAAACTAAAATTACCCGCAACCGCAGTTGCAGCTTCAGAGAATGTTACGACAACACTGCTTGGAATGGTGAATACGAAGCTACCCGATGATGGACTGATGCTGGAGATTGTAGGCCCTGTATTGTCAACTGTAATGAGAGCACTTTCCCCGGATACGGTAGAATTATTCCCCAATGCATCGGTTGCAGTCCCTGCATTGGCATGCACCGTTAACGTGCCATTTCCAGAACAACTGCTCAATGTGATGGTTGCACTCGATGCTGTAAACCCACTCACCGAAACCACACAAGAAGGGGTTCCACTTGCCGTGGTTACCGTAACCCCACCTCCACCTGCAGTGAGGGACCCGCTTATGCTCGTACCCCCTGAAGGAGAAGCCGTATAAGACAATGCAATCGTTGAAGTCCCATATAAGTTAAGTGTCGTGCTTGAGGGGGTGCCTAAGCTAGCGCTAGGTCCTGTTGCGCTGACCGTATAATATCGAGTTACAGCTGCGCCAGAACCTATATTTCCCGCAAGATCTCTTATTCCAGCTGGGTTCACCAAAACAGTCAATATTTGGCCTGCAATACAAGATCCTCCGGAAAGAGAGAGCGTGGCTACTTGTCCGTCCGTACTCATTTGTACAGTTCCCTTTGTAGGATTCGAATTGCAGCTTCCTCCCAGTGTAAAATCAGCAGCCGTTAACGGGTTCATTTCTTCGCTAAAGGAAGTGAGTACAGTGGTTGGCGTTGGATTCACAAGAGCTGTTGCAGGGGTTAAACTAACAAGAGTCGGTGCAGTGGTATCAACGGAAATTTCACTGCTTTCTGCTGAAATAGTGGAGGCATTTCCAAGAGAGTCAGTTACAGCACCCGCATCCACATGCACGGTGAATGACCCATTTCCTGTGCATGCGCTGAGCGTAATTGTTGCTCCAGCTGTTGTTATAGAACTTACCGCAATTGTACAAGATGGAGTGCCAGTTACAGCAGTCAGAGTAATCCCTCCTCCGCCTTCAGTTAACGTGCCAGTAAGCTCAACTGTAGCCGAATTTGATGCTTCATACGTGAATTGAATTGTCGATGTCCCTGTGGAACCAAGTAATATGGAGGAGGGAGTTCCCAACGTCAGACTGGGGCCCGTTGTGGACGTATCTGAAGTCGTATTCGTAGTAGTTTCGGAGGCTGTAGTGGTTTCTGTCTCTTGCGAGGATTCGGTTTGACTTTCTTGCAGGGCTGAGGCTGCAACAGGGGTGGTTGCGGCATTGGGTCCACATCCTCCAGCGCCAAGTAGAAACATGCAGCATAAAAATGGTACTGATAAAATATTTCGCATTGAAACCTTCCAAGTTAAAAAGCATCATTTCAGATGCTATCGGTGGTTAGAAAAAAAATGTTAAATGGTTTTTAAAAATTGCAGGATCGTAACACATTGGCTCTCCACTCATCTATCAAGGCAGGAAAATGAGTAAATGTAATGTTGCATTGCTCATTTGTTAGAGTCCCATTTGCAGGCATGTACAGTGAGATCATCTCCCGTAAGAGATACGAGAGCAACATTTTTGGGTCTGTGCTGCGAGCTCGATCTGCCTCAGGTGCATCTCGCGGGGGGAAATTGGCATAGGCCTTATTAAGTCTCGCGATAAAGGTTTTTAATTTTTCCCGTGCAGTAGGGATAGCTGCCTCCTTTGAAAGATTCTCTCGCTCCATTTTCTCTCGAAATAAATCTAAAAAAGTAAAAGCAAAGATGGCACCGAGGGTGTGCACATCTTTGTGATTGGGTGTTAACCCAAGATTGCGAGACTTATCGACAGCTCTAAAAAAATGTTTGATTACGGAGGCGGTCAAGGCTTTGATTTTCCCATCATCGGTGATCTTGGAATACGGATCTCGGGCGAGTTTCATATTTCCATATTCAAATCCTGCAGATAACAAGTAGAGATTAAGACCTGCTACGATGGCAGCAACGATATCTGCAATCCCTTCATTAATGGAAGAAATGACCGCACTCATCGTGACGGCTCCTCTTGAAACTTCGGTGGCATTTTGTTGAGCAGATGCATTGAAGGTCGTCCAAGATTGATCTGTATCATCAAATTCTCCTGCCTCTCCCTCTAGAGTCTCTCTCAACGCGTTTTGTGCAAGCAATAGAGGCTCTCCAAGCTTTGAAAATATTCTATGCCCGCCTTCATGAGCTGCCAATGGGGGCTGTCTTGGTAATCGAATGGGGTAATTTCTTTCCGTTTCTTTACTGGTAGGCAAAAAGGTAATTCTCTGTATCCCCCTACTATCACGACTCCAAAAGGCATTATCGATAGAGGGTGTTACGAGAGGCGCAGATCCGGGTATCTCGATGGTATCCTCGATACGGGGAAAGAAAATGACCTCGTTCAAATCAAAATCTGCAGGGAAATCAACCTTGAGTTGATAGAGACCCAGGAATGCAGCTAATACCTCATGTTCCATGGTGTTTGGTTTTGGATTTCGGTCACAGATATAAATCGGTTTTCCTTCATCCACCGTTTTTACATCGGAGCTATTGCAATTGAATTGCCCTGGGCCTAGTCTGTTGCAATCTTTGTAGGCGTGTACGATATGTCGAGAATGAAAAAACTTTCCGAGACCTGCAAGAGATAGTGGATTTCCAGGTACCTTCGAAAAAACAAACCTCGTAGGCTCTTCTTTGGTGCGCATTCGTACGGTTAGTGTAACCTCACCTATATCCGAGAGGGCATTTTCTTTGGTGCAGGTAACGGGATATTCAACAACTGTAAGATTTCGATAATTCACCGTGCGAGGCCCCACGTGGCCCTCCGGATATTCCTTCTCATCCTCATTTTTCCCAAGAAATTCTTTAAAGGGATCTTTTTTACATGCCCCCGTATAGAGAAAGAGGCACACACAAAAAAATTTTAGCTGCAATTGAAATGAACGCATAGGTAGCTCTCCTATAAGCTCAATTCTTCTCGGCTATATGTGGAAAAACTAAATTGGATGAGGGGGGGGCTCTTACATTCGATCTTTATATAGCTGATAATACAGGTCTTCTTCCGGAGAGAGGATCATTTCACGAGATGAAGTCTCATCTTGAAATACAACAGGAGCTCCCTCAATCAGGGCCAGAGGGGTCTGCTCCGCTGCCTCTCCCATGAGTAGCACTGCGGCAGCAGCCAACCCATCTGCAAGGTTACTTTGGGTCGCCTGCAGGGGGCGCCCGAATAAATCTTTCTCCCCCACTCGGTTGCAGAGACCCGAAAATCCCCAGTGTGCCAATGCAATTCCTGTAACCCCTCGTCGCAAGGGGCTGGTATGAGAGTCTGTAACCAGGATACCCAATTGAGAGATCCCATAGACCTGTCGCAAGGCTTTCCAGAGTACCTGTGCACTTGCAAACGGATCCACAGGGTAGAGCAGATAACCACCCCCTTCTACGTTAGAAGCGTCGATCCCTGCAGAGGGCAAGAACAACCCACGGGCGATGGTAAGCCGAACCCCAAACCCGATTTCCCCGAGGTCATGATCGGCTTCCTCGCGAATCAGAGACTCTTTTTCCTGTGTATCAGCAGGTACCCAACGACCCTCTGCTACACTAAATAATTTGCTAGTAATGGCAAGAATATCCCCATCTCGCAGAGACGGAACCACTCGCTGTACAAAATCAACGAGCGGCTCTTTCCTGTGGAAAATCGGGGTGGAAATCGCAGTAATTTTCATGGGGATTTTAAGTGGAACGGGCCCCATTTTGGGGTTTCAGCTTCAAACAAACCGGTTTCAATTCGGGTCTGTCGGGTACCATCTCGGTTCATGAAGTAGAGCTGATTGCGTCCCTTCACGTTGGAATTTCCAATGCGATTGGAGTGAAAGATCATCATCTGCCCGTTCGGTGCCCAAGTCGGGCTTAGATTGTCTGCTAAGCTCAACGTCAATCGTGCCATTGATTTCATCGATCCATCGCTGTCGATAACAAACAAATCAAAACGTCCCACCTCTCGATCAAAGGAAGCAAAAGCAAACTTCTCAGAATCTGGTGACCAAACAGGAGTTGCGTTGAACCAACCTGCATAGGTGATTCGTAGCTCTTCGGTTACTTGCAGTACTGCGCTTTGATCCGCATTCCAATTCAAAGTCCCTCGGAAAATATGGGGATTTCGAAAGCGACCGGATACAAATGTGATCCATTTTCCATTGGGAGAAAAGCTAGGATCCACTTCCAAACCAGAACCAGGCATAAACAGTTTTCGAGGTTTTCCTTGTGGCGTCGTCACGTAGAGATTCGAATTTCCATTTACGGAACCCGTAAAGACAATCAGCTTGCCATTGGGAGAAAAAGTTCCTCCGCTGTTGACGCCTGGTTGATGAGACAATGAGGTGGTCTTTCCGCTATCACGATCATAGAGGTAGAGATCTGGGTTCTTAGCACGATAGGAAGTGAATACAATTTTTCTGCCATCTGGACTTAGGGATGGGGACAAATGAAGGGAAGGATGGTCGGTAATTTGCTCCACATTCTTACCGTCTGGATCTGCCGTGAAAATTTGTTTTTGAGAACCACTGTGTCTTCTGCCCACAAATACGATTTTGCTGGAAAAAATCCCCGGTCGTTTTGTGAAATGCATCAAGATACGATCTACGTAGTCCTTCATCTCACTGTGGAAATCAGCCCCTTTGTCTGCAATTTCATACTCTCGTGCCACAGCATGCTGACCGCTGATCATATCGAGGGTCGTCAAAGAGAGAAGAAGACGTCCCGGTCGATTTTGGGTCAACTTTCCGAAAACAGCGACCTCCATCCCGATTTTTTTCCAGGCATCAATTTGAGCCTGGTTCGAAGCAAGTATGGATTGATTCTGAATTTGTAGAGAGAAAAATCCCGTAAAAATTAGCAATCTCTCAAGTTCAGCCAAACTATCTAAGGCCAAAGAACTCCCTTGAGGAGCTTCGACCAGAAAGGGGATCAGTGTGGCTTTCAATCGATGAAATTGAGGATCATCGATGTTTACCGACAAAGAAGCCTTAGAAGTAGTGGCTACTGCAGGATTTGCTGGGGCTGCGACAACAGGCTTTTCAGGAATCGGTTTTGAAAAAACTGGTAGACAGAGCCCTAAACTCCAGATCCAGAAAAAATATTTCATTGTGATAACCTCCTACGGTTTTACTTTTCGAAATTCAACTTCATTTTTGATCCATTCTTCCGGAATTTTGCCTTCTTTTGCTACCCCGGTCGGTAAATACCCTGCTACACGTGCGGATGTTTTGGCATGAAATACTTTCTCAAATAGAGCGATCATCTCTGCCTTTGTGGATTTTTCTGCTGCCTGCGCTACAGACTCTTCGTAATCAAATTGACCGGGTAAGGTAAGAGCCAAGTAGGAGACTTTTGCAAAATAGGCCTCCATGGTTTTTTCCTTCTCGCGTTTTTTTATAGCAACAGATCGTTTCACACGCTCAAAATCCTTGTCAGACATCGCTTTTAGAAGGTCGACACCACCAGAAAGCCAAGTATGCGTCCGTTGTGACAATACATAAGGATCATAGTCACCGGATTGGATTAAAAAGACAAGCTGTTGCGTATTTTCAAGGCGTTGTAATTGAGTGGTTACAATATAACCCAACTGTTGTTTCGTACGAAGCTCCGTGTAAAAATCATTGGACAGTTTCGTGCTTCCAATTCGCAGCAAGGCTTCCGTTTTTGGATCGAGAGAGCCCATCTGTACCACCATGGCATAGGCGGAGTTATCTGTTTTGCTCTCGATTTTTTTGGCATAGGCCTTGCCAACGGGAATCTGGGTAATTTGCACGGGAATACGGGCTTCAGGTGCCATTGCAGTGGCTTGTAGCAGAACGGGAATTTTCTCGAGGGTAGCCTTCACCTGTGCTGGTTCTAAGTTGCCAAAGCCCAGACCTTCTATAGCCAATTCAGAGTAGGCGCCTTTGGCATATTCTTTAACCTGTGCAAGGGTGATCCCAGAGATCAAGTCTACCTTTTTGTCTGGGTTATAGTATTCCAATCGATGTTTCGCGTAAGGTTGCAGGAGATAGCGAATTTCAGCCATTGTCTGCTTATAGGCAGGATCAAAGGCTTGGTTAAGAATACCTCGCTTGATATCATCTTTGATAACTTCAAACGTTTTTTCGTCGATATCGATGGTTTTTAGTTTTTGCACCACAGACTCAACCAAGGCCAAGAGATTCTCGGAGTATCCTTCCACGCTAAGCTGAAATCCACGGTCAGATCGATAAAGGTCATAGTGAAGACCCGCCATGGTGATTTGGTAATTCCACTCGTTAAGGGTTTCATTGAATGCCTTTGCATACAAAACCCCTAACAAATTATCCAAGGCCGTATTGTACTTTTTGTTGGCTACAAACAGGATCTGTAGCATTGCTTTCGGCAATTCGTAGCGATGATCCGGTTGGAACCAAAAGGTGCCCCATTTTTCATCGAGTAAGATCGTAGGGGTTTGTTGAGTAGAAAGAGGAAACTGTAGCAACCTTTTTGGGATGAACTCGTTAGGAGCGGGAAAGTGCAGAGCTGGATTCACGGAAACGGACGTCAACTGTGTCTTTTCCTCAGATGTGAGGGGACGCACTGCATATTCAGCTTCGAAGTGTGCATCTTTTTGGTTAGTCTTGGCTTTTTGATTCATCCACATGAGGTTTACGTTGTCGACACGGATGTAGTCTAAGAACAAGTTGAAATCTTTGGGACTGTACTCGGTCAGAAGAAATTCTTCTTTGTCAATGTTGTCAGATTTGAAGGTATGCATTTCATGGGCGTAATGAGAGGCAAGAGAGCCACCTTCGGTCTCATCTCGATACACATAATCGATTTCGCTCATGTTCTTTTTTTCTTGGAAAATATAGTCCGCATACCCATTCTGCTTGAGCAGTTGGACATAAGAGAAAAAGGCACTTGCAACTTCAAATGGCTTGTCGAGACCCGCTGGTGTGAGAGAGACATCCACATAAAATGTCGACCAATCGGACTCAGACTCAAATCCTGTAGAAAGTCCGGTGGCCAAATTTTGTTTTTTCAACAAGGAAAGAAGAGACCCTTTTCCTTCGTGCCCCAAGAGATGACTGATGATCTCTAAAGGTTTGCTGTGCAGATAGGAGGTGGCACTTGGCATTTCAAAAACCAAGGACAAGCGCTTTAGGTTTTTGACAGGTTTAATGCTGATTAAGCGCGGTAGATCTTGAGGATCAAACATAGGTGCTTCGTAGTGCAAAGCAGGAGCCTTGGAATTGGAGATGGGAGAAAATTTTTCCCGCGCTGTTTTTTCCAATTCATCCAAAGATTCAGGAGCGAGCAACACCAATTTCATTTGGTTAGCAGAATAATATTTTTTGTAAAAATCGATCAAGGTATCTCGAGAGGTATGCGCCAATGTCTCGGAACTTCCGGTGGAGAACATCTGGGTGGGGTGTCCCTTACGAGCCAGCAAATGGAGCACCATCATGGAACGCCAGCTGTCGCTTTGGATATTCTTTTGGTGTTCAGAATTAATGGCATTGAGCTCTCGCTCTACAAACTTGGGGTCAAATCGAGGGGAGATAAAGAATTGGGAAAATCGATCTACGGCACCTTGAAATCCCTGGGGATTGACCTCAAAGTAATAGTTGGTATTTCGATCCGAGGTAAAGGCATTCGAGTAGCCTTGGTACTCTTGTAGGTACGCATCATACTCGCCGACTTCGGGGTATTTTTCTGTACCAAGAAACAGCATGTGCTCTAAGAAGTGGGCAAGGCCTTGGTGCTCGATGGGATTTTGCAAGCTGCCGACGCGTACGTCTAGGGCTGCTGCAGCTTTGTTAAAGTTCGGGTCCGAAACCAAGAGGACTTCCAGTTGATTGGAAAGGGTGAGTCGACGGGTTTTTCTTTGGCTCCCATGGGCTCGTTTGTCGAGATCAATCACAAGATTCCTTTCTGTAGAGGAGTGGGTCCATTTGGAAACACAGCCGAGTGCAAAAATGCCGCTCCATGCGACTAGCATCCATGATTTTGAGTTCATATACGGCCTCTTAACTTGAGAATCGATGGAGGGAGAAATGCATTTTTTTTCTTTTGAAAACACGTGTCATTCTATACTATAGAATGCGTCTAAAGGTAAGTACACTTCTTCGCGAGAGATTCTATGTCAGTTTGCAAGTATATGAAAAAAATGGGTACATTCGGATTTTTGCTTTTTGGTGGGCTGCATTGCGCCACCTCCGGTAAGGAGTTCCCGTCTCAAACCGATTGGATTAAAAAGAATCAAACTCGGCAAAAAGACGTAGTTTCGGTAATGGGGGAGCCTTACTCTGTGGGTAATTCTGGTGGAACACCCACCTGGACCTACGGGTACTATCGGTATGAATTGTTTGGGAAAAGTACCCACAAAGAGTTGAAGATCTACTGGGGACCCAACCACGTAGTGGATCATTTTAGCTTTGACTCTAGTTTCCCGATGGATATAAAGGCCTCCGCAAATTCTTCGCACTAAAGTTGGGAAATCCCTCACTACTCCCCCGAGCGGTTCCATAGCACATCCGTCATCCCAAGGTCCCGAAGGGACCGTATGGGATCCCTGCATTTCTATCGAGATCCCATACGGCTGCTATGCAGCCTTGGGATGACGGATGAGATCGGTAACTGTCCCCGATCTCACCGCCCCAATAATTCGGTAACTGTCCCCGATCTCATCCCTAGGTGGACCCGATCTCATCTCTGAAAGTTAATTGACGGCGGTGCATCACCCCATTCGCAGAAACAGCAGGGCGGCAGCTAACAAATCTGTCTCCTTAGAGACCAGCTTGGAGCCAGCTCTAGCGCGATCTTTGCGTCCGCCGCCGCGCATTTCAGCGACTTTGCCAATCTCTTGAAGCAACACGGTAGCGGATTTATCGCCGGGCGCATCAGCCCCTACGGAAATCAGCAAAGAAAGCTGGCCATCTTCCACATGGGTCAACACCGCGATGCCAGACTTATACTTCGTTGCAAAGAAATCTAGCACCTGCTGCAAATTCGCTTGGCTGATCTGTGCGGCTGGAAGCGATTGGATAATATAGGGAGCCTGCGCATCCGCGGTGTCCAATATACGCATGAGTATGTGTTGAAGCTCAGCGGATTTTCGGTCTGCAAGCTCTCGCTCCAGCTCCTTCACCTGCTTGGCCAGCTGATGCACCTTCTCCGCCAATTGCTCAGGCGTCACTTTAAGACCTTGGGCCAGTTCCACCGCCTCATCGCGATAGCGAAGAGCCAAGGTTAGGGCAGCGGTTCCCGTAAGGGCTTCGATGCGGCGCACGCCGGCAGCGATGGAGCTCTCGCTTACAATTTGGAACAGGCCAATCTCGCCTGTATTGGAGACATGGGTACCACCGCAGAGTTCCTTGCTGAAGGGCCCCATGGTCAGAACACGCACCTGATCGCCGTATTTTTCCCCAAAGAGAGCTTGAGCCCCGGAGGCTTTTGCTGTCTCGATGTCACAGACCTGGGTGCCAACGGAGTGCCCCTTTTGGATTTCCTCATTCACAATTTGTTCGATGGCTTTCAACTGCGCAGGCGTCAAAGCTTGGCCATGATGAAAGTCAAAGCGCAATCGATCAGGACCCACATAGGATCCTTTTTGCTCGGCTTGTGGGCCGAGGACCTGTTGCAAGCTGGCATGCAGCAAGTGAGTCGCAGAGTGATTTTTTCGTGTAGCGGTGCGTTTTTCATGATCCACCTGCGCGGTAAGCACAGCCATGGTTGCGGGAGTTACCAGCCCTTGTACCAACTCACATTTGTGGATGTGGGTTTGCAGCTGGGTAAAGGTATCCACCACGCGCAAGCGCACCTCGGAGGAGAACAGCTCACCCTGATCTCCGGCTTGTCCACCGGATTGGGCATAGAACGGGGTTTTTTCGAGAACCACGTAGAGAAAATCTTGGGCTTCCGCATAGCGACAAACGCGTACCTCGGGCTCCAACTCCCGTTCATATCCCGTAAACACGGTCTGGGTTTGAGGGAGAAGCGAGACCCACGCTTCGTCGCTGCTCAGAGTGGCATCAAACTTAGCTGCTTGCCGCGCCCGTTCCTGCTGGGCTTGCATGCACTGGGTATACGCAGGCAGATCGAGGGTGAACCCTTGTTCTTCTGCCAGCAGCATGGTGAGATCCACGGGAAAGCCGAAGGTGTCGTGGAGCAAGAAGGCCTCTTCTCCCGGGAGCTCAGTCTTTTTCTGCTGGGTCAAAGTTTGTAGCTTGTCTTGGAGACGAGAGAGACCCAGGTCCAAGGTGCGCATAAACCGTTTTTCTTCCAGTTCAATTACCTGGGCCACATAGGCGGCTCGTTGGCGTAGCTCGGGAAACGCCTCGCCCATAATTTCGATCAACGTTGGGACCAACTTAAATACAAACGGTTCCTTCTGTCCCAACTTGTGAGCATAGCGACAAGCGCGGCGCAAAATCCGGCGCATCACGTATCCACGCCCTTCGTTGCCAGGGGTGACGCCATCGGTGATTACGAAGGTAAGCGCACGCAAGTGATCGGCGATCACGCGATGGGGCATGCCTGCCAATTCAGGGGAATACGGCACCCCAGATAGGGCGGCTATGGTATCCAAAATGGGGCGAAACAAGTCGGTGTCGTAGTTGGAATCCACGCCTTGCATCACGGCAGTGATCCGCTCGAGGCCGCAGCCTGTATCGACATGGGTTTCTTTCAGCGGGCGCAAGCTGCCATCGGCCATGCGTTCGTTTTGGATGAAAACCAGGTTCCAAACTTCCATATAGCGGGTGTTGGGGCCGTTCACGCCCTCTACAAGATCCGCGTAGGTAGAACCTTGGGTGGCTAGGTCTCCCTTGTCAAAATGGATCTCGGTGCAAGGACCGCACGGCCCCACTGCGCCCATTTCCCAAAAATTTTCCTTGGTAAATCGCAGGATGCGATGGGCTTCAATATCTGTATTTTCTCGCCAGACTTTTTCAGTTTCATCGTCGGTTTGATAGATGGTGACGAAGAGGCGTTCCTTCGGGAGCTTCCACACTTGGGTGAGAATCTCCCAGGCCCATACAATAGCGTCTTTTTTGTAGTAATCCCCGAAGGACCAGTTGCCCAACATTTCAAAGAAGGTGTGGTGGGTACCGTCTTTGCCTACTTCCTCAAGATCGTTATGTTTTCCCGATACTCGCAGACACTTTTGGCTGTTCACCGCACGTTTCAGTCCCTTGGGATTGTCACCTAGAAAAATACCTTTGAACTGGTTCATCCCTGCGTTGATGAAGAGAAGCGTGGGATCATCCATGGGGGCAAGGTTGGAGGAAGGCACGAAAGAGTGCCCCTTTTGTTGGAAGAACTGGATGAAATCACTGCGAATTTCGCTGCTGGTGCGGTGCTGCATGTCGAGAAACTCCATATCGGAACTTGGCAAAGGGTCGTGTACGGTAAAGACCCACAAGATAGGCGGATTTTTCGATTCTGGCAAGGGGCTCTGAGTAGCTTCTCAAGGGGACACCCCGTTGGGGTGTCCCCAATCTTTATGGGATTGATCTTTCCCATAAAAAACAATAGAAAACGGACGCTTATTTTATTCCCACTTGTCTGAAAGAGAAAAGAGAGATGATGCGCACTTTATTCAGTCTGGTCGTTGCAGTGGCTCTTGCTTGTACTTCGTTTGCTATGGCTGGGGATCTCCCAAGGTCTAATGATGTGTTTGTGGAGAAAACGGTAAATACAAGTCTCGTGAATCGTTTTTTAGGGCAGTACAAGGAGGGTGACTTTGTAAGTCTAAAATCTTTATGCGAATTTACCAAACTCTCTTCTACAGAATCTCGCAATTTGTTCAGGCTGTTACTTACAGATAAGCGTGTTGCCAAAATTGCTGACAACATGGGTCAGATCAAATACAAAAAAACAGGAAGATCAACCGGCAAGATCCAGAAGGCACTCCGGGGGAGATTACCACAGCGGAAATACCTGCCACTAAGGCCTACCAATTATCATGATATATGTTGCCATATAGTAACAATTATCATGGCGGGGGTATGATCTATATACAATGAGTCTTGGATTTTTCAGTGTTATTACAGGAAAGATCTCTCTTTTTATTCGGTCCCCGTCAAACGGGAAAATTTTCCTACATTCGCAATCAGCTCTCTGAAATACCAAGGAAAGTGGGATGGGGGGTAGGGAGTTGAGCCTCAGGGGTGGGCTAGGATAAATTTGAAAGTAAATCCTCGAAAGGAATCAGATGGCTAAAGAAGTTTTCGGATCTGATATTGCCGGATAATTCGCCCTCATATATCAAAACAGGGCGTACGGATGTTGTTTTGGAAACTTTTATCTTACGAATTTTCTCTTTAACCTCCTCGATCACACTCAATGAAATTTGCTTGCGAAATTTAATTTCACAGACATACAACGTGTGGCGTGTTTGGATTAGAAGATCAATTTGGCATGCCTCCGTTCTTTGAGTTTTGCGTTGAAAGTAGGGAGATATACTGAGTACAGAAGTGGGTGAAATTTGCAGGATGCGTTGGATGGCACTCAGATTGTTCAGGACGAGGTTCTCAAATTGCAATCCCATAATGGGTAGCCATTCAGACAGTTCTTCTAGATGTAGATCGCGATAAACACCTTGCTCGATCAACTGCTTCTTTGGTTCAATATAGTTGAGGTAAAAGCGGAGATAATTGTCCTTGAGACGATACGTATAAAGTTTGACTCTTTTGAGATTTCCATTCCAGACATAATCCCGAGCTAGAAAACCGGATTGCAGCAACACAGTCAGCATTTTACTGAATCCACCGGTTTGACCGATGCCAAGCCTTTTGCAGAGTTCTATTTGATCAAGATTTCCGTGTGAGAGCACTTGAACAATCTTTTTATAATCATCTGCGCGCCGGCCAAAAATATCTCCAAAGATTTTATCAAACTCTTCTACTAAAATGCCACCTTTGCTAAAACACATTCTCTTAATGTTCTGTTCAGCTGTTTCTTCCGGTTGGATTTCTTCCAAGTACCTGGGAACACCGCCTGTTACACACAATATTTTGAATTTTTCGTAAGAGGAGATCGTTCGATTCCCCCAGAATTTATTGGCATCATAAAGCGGCATTTCCTCTAGATTTATGGTTAAGGAGACCCTCCCCATAAATCCTTTATCAGTAAGGATGTTTTCCTGTATCCAGGAGGAGACGGAGCCACAGAGAACCAGAATTAGTTCGTTGTTCTTCTTGAATTTTGTATCCCAGACCCCTTTTAGTTTTGCAGCGAAATCTTGGTCCCGACCTGCCATCCAAGAGATCTCATCCAGAAAAATAATCACACGCCCTTGTGAGGTTAACCCAGCTAAGGCCATAAGCGCTTGATTCCAATTATCAAACTTCATTGCAGGGATATTGAATCTCAGCCCCATAAGTTCGCCGAAGTGATCCAGTTGATCCCGGTTCGTGAGATTTTCCCTCGGTGCGAGTCCATAAAACTCGAGAAAGCGAGTACGTTCGCCAAAGTGTTCGATTAACGTGCTTTTTCCAATACGACGGCGCCCACAGCATACGATGATGCCTGCAACCTTTCGTTTTTTAAATTCTTTTAGCTGAATCAGTTCTTCTTCGCGGCCAATAAACATGTTGCCACCCCTGCAATATATTGACTTGAAAATAACATATTGCGCATTTATAGTCAATTTTATAGTGGAAGCTGATGACTTATAAACAAGTTCCTGTCGATTTAAAGTCACAAATTGTAGGCGAGCTGATGGGAAGGAGATCCCATACGGCTGCTACGCAGCCTTGGGATGACACAGGGGGGCGGCCCCTAATTCACCAGTTCTTTGTCATAGGTATCATCCTCGTTCAGGGGATGAATTGCATGATCGGCATAGAGCCACAGTGCCATACTGAAGGGCATCACCAAAATCCCCACTCCCACCATAGCGATGGAACAAATGGCAGCTACCACAAGGGCGTCGAGATGAGGCATGAGTATCAACAGCGTTGCTGCCATGGCAAATCCGATCAAAGCCACAATGGGAAACATCACCATCCAAGAGGCCCCGGTAAAATATCCGATCTCTCGTTCATAGCGAAAGTCACAGCTCGGACATCCATGCTGGAAAGAAAACCAAGAGGACAGGAGGGGAGTTTTGCAACAGTAGGGGCACCGCATCTTCCAGAGCCCTCGCCATTGCAGCTTTTGATTACATTTTTGTCCCTTGTTCATTTTGGTTCTCCTCTGGATGTAGCATGTCCCACAATTCTGTCTCGCTCCACAAGGCAATCCCGAGATTGCGCGCATCTTCGGCTTTGCTCGAGGTGGATTGTGGATCTGCAATAATCAACGCAGTGGTCTTTGCGGTGACTTTGCTGCCTACTTTACCACCCACTGCGAGGATTGCAGCTTCGATTTCTTGTCTTGGGCGAGTGAGAGATCCGGTGATGACGAAACTTTTGCCAAGCAACACACCCATTGTAGGTCGAGGTTTGGTGGCTTCTAAGCGGATACCTACAGCGAGGAGAGCTTCGATATCTTGGTGTCGTTGATGAAGGCCGGAAACAATTTGATGTGCCGTTTTTTCAGCAAATCCTTTGATGGCAACAAGATCGGTAGCCGAGGCTCGTTGCAAATCAGACAAAGTAGGATAGTGCTCCAAGACTTTTTCCCAGGATACGATCCCCATGCCCCCGATCCCCAGTCCACTCAAGAATTTGGCATAGGATAGGGTCTTGGTTTTTTCAATGTTGGCAAGAATCTTGGCTGCCATCTTCTCTTTGGTGAGAGGCAGTTGCAACATGTCCTCCATCCGCAATCGATAGAGATCTGCAATGATCCGTACGAGTCCTAAGTCAATGAGGGGTTGCAGACGCTTCTCACTTAAATCGTCGATCCCTACACATTGAATCCAATTGAGGATCAAACCAAACTGCTGGGCTAGACACGTTCCGTTCTCGCAAAGGAGTCGCACCTCATCGAAGAAAAGAGGCCCGTGGCAGCTGGGGCACTGGGAGGGCAAGTGGCATTCCCCAGGTTGTGTCGCCACCACGCGTAAGAATTTGGGGATCACCTCGCCAGAGCGGACAAGTTCGATTTGATCCCCGGCTTTAAGGTGAAATCCCTTTACGTGGGCTGCATTGTGCAAGGTTACATTGGAGATCTTGGCCCCGCTCAGTACCACCGGCTCAATACGGGCCACAGGGGTGACGATCCCAAGGCGCGAGGTGGCCCAGAGAATCTCACGAATGGTAGAGATTGCCGACTCGCCTTGCCACTTGAAGGCAAGCTTATAGCGAGGGTGATGAGACGTATTGCCTAGACTTGCTTGCAGCGAGAGCTCATCAAAGGCAAACACCGCACCGTCGATACCGACGTCCAACTCCGAAGATTGCTCGCGTACCTGTTGAAGAAATCCCTCGATCTCAGCCTTGTTCTGCAAGGTTTCGTGAAAGGGGGTGGAAAATCCACAGTCTTGTAGCCACGTGTACTTCTGGGTTTCCGTAGTGAATGGGGCTTTGCCAGTCGGAAATAACGCATCGAAAGTAAAAAAGGAAAAGAACCGCGCCAGGGAGATGTGCTGCTTGCGGCCCAAAATCCCCGCTACGATGTTGCGCGGATTACTAGGCGGCTCGAGGCCCATCTGTTCCATCTCTGTGAGTAGATGGGAGAAGGATTCTTCGGAGCAATAAAGCTCTCCGCGGATTTCAATTTCTCCAGCCCCTGCCTTGGCTGGCAGTTGGGGATGACAATCCAGGATCCATGCGACTTTGTCGCTGACCTCTTCCCCCCAGAGCCCATCCCCTCGGGTCTTGGCTTGAATGAGGGCGCCGCCTCGGTAGATGAGGCTGAGACAGACGCCATCGATTTTCCAGGTCCCTACTACAGGGCGATCCTGGGCCCACTCTAGCAGGTCTTCGACTTCATAGGTTTTGCCTAGGGAAAGCATGGGGATCTGGTGGGCAACTTTACCGACTTGGGGAGATAAGAGGTCACTACCCACCTTTTGCAAGATGGGGTGATTGGGGGCTACCCTTTCGAGCTCTCGTTCGAGAGCATCGTACTCCGCATCGGAGATTTCGGGCTTTCCTGCTGTGTATAAGCGGCGGTGCCGCAATATTTCGCTGACTAGTTTTTTCATTTTTCTTTCTTTCTTTTTTGTGGAACCAGCTGCGCAGTTTCCCCAAGCCCCTCCTTGCCTCGCAAGGAGAGAGCGGTTGGATTCCTTTCGGTTACCATATCAGATGCCAAGGCCGGCGCTCGCTCGGGGCCTCCCACCCTCTCAAAATCGCAGACAATATTTGAGTCATGGACAGCAATCTCTCTGCTGCGATTTGTGACCCGGGTAGGTCCTCCCAAGCGGCTGCCCTTGGCCCCTCAAATGGTAACCGAAAGGAATCAACCGCTCTCTCCCGTAGCTGCAAAGAGTTGGTAGCTGCGGGAACTTTGGAGCGAGCTCTCCCTTTGCCAAGCAAGGAAGAGAGTTTGAGAGAAAGCTGCGCAGCTGGTTTCTCTCAAGAAAAATAAAAAAAAGAAATTATTTGGGTAGTTACAAGAGATCAAAAAGGTTTAAAAACCACCAACCCAACTATCAACACCATAAGAAGGGCCGGAACCTCGTTCCAGATCCGCAGCGCCCGCCCTGAGGGCACTAGCTGAAAAGCCCCCGCCTCTAAAGCCCGTTTAAGCCGGCCCGCGTATACGCTCACCACCGTGAGCAGGATCACCAGCAGGAACTTGCCGTGCATCCAGCCCCCCTTGAGAAAAGCCGGCTGCATTACCAGCAGCGCCAGGCCAGCGAGCCACGTTACCCCCATGGCTGGCATCACGATAATGCGATAGAGCTTCGCCTCCATGGTAGATAGAAGGCTATGGATAGACGCTTCATCCTGTCCGCGCTCTTTATGATAGATAAATAGCCGGAATAAATAGAGAATACCTGCCATCCAGGAGATCACCGCAACGATATGTGCCCACTTAAGCGTTAAATACAGCATGGAACCTTACCTCCCTCAAATACAGATCATCCTTTATATAAGAGGGGATCTACAATAACCATCCCATTTCGTCCTTTTCACCGCGCCTTGAAAAGGGTAGACTCCCCATCCTGAATCAGATGGCGACGAGGAGTGAGAAAACCCATGAGCGCAGCAGCAAAAGTAGAATCAATCAATACCGTGCAGAGTCGTGTTACCGTGAAAGTTCCCGTGGAACAAGTCAACCGCACGTTTGTTAAAGTAGCTGAAAAGCTTCAGAAAAAAGCCAAGATGGACGGGTTTCGCCCTGGGAAAGCCCCCCTTGCTTTGATCCGAAAAGCCTATAAGGAGAGCATCGATTACGAAGTAAGTGACGTACTGATTCGCGACTCCTTGCTCGCAGCCTTGGCAGCGGAAGGGATTAACCCCATTTCCCCTCCCTATGTCGACAGCCTTTCTATGCCCAATGAAGGCACCGAATATGAGTTTAGTGCAGTGGTAGATCTAATGCCATCTGTCCACCTCGACGATTCCGTAAAGCGTATGGCTGTAGCCTTTACAGAATACCAAGCTGATGAAAAATCAGTGGACAGAGAGCTGCAAGCCCTAGCGAAGCGCTCTGCTAAGAAAGCCTCCTTGCCAGAAGAGCAGGCGGCCGAAGCCCATCATTGGGTAACCGTATCCCGTTTTGGGGTACTGGATAGCCAACTCTTGCCCCACTGGGAATCCAAGCCATTTTCATTTGAATTGGGTGTAGATCCCATTCATCCGACTGAAATAGCTACTGCCATTCAGGGAATGAAAAAGGGAGAGCAAAAGACCCTCGACGTTACACTTGCAGCTGATTTCCAAGATACAGAATTGGCAGGCAAGACGGTTCAGTTCCATGTGAACCTCCATACCATCGAGACTCTCGAAGTACCGACTATCGATGAGGAGTGGGCCAAAGATTTGGACATGCCTTCCTTGGACGCGCTACGTAAGGACCTGGCAGACCAGATCGACACCAACGTCAAAAAATTGACGATGGAGGCCGTCCAGAGCGGTGTAACCCAAGCCCTCGAAAAGAAATTTACCTTTGAAGTGCCTCCGACCATGGTAGATCGCATGATCGACCAACAGATCCAAGACAGTCGGTTGTCAGACAAAGAAAAGAAAACTGCATTGAAAGACAAAGAGTTGAGAAAGGAGTTGCGCGCTGGTGCCACCTCTCAGATTCGTCTTTCTTTGGTCTTACAAGAGCTTGTGAAAAAAGAAAATATCCAAGTGACTGACGAAGAATTGCAGGTTCACTTCCAACAAAAGTTTGCCTCCTTGCTGGAAAAACACCCAGAAGAGAGCGAAAAAGTACAAAAGTATCTCGATGGTCAAAAAGACCGTGTTCGCGAACAATTGATGACCGGCAAGTTGATGGATATGTTGTTGCAGCATGCCACTGTAACAAAGACGGTACAAATCGTATAACGAGTAGAAGACTAAATGCAAAAAGAAGCGATTTCATAAGTAGGAGAACAAGGCGCGAAGGAAGTGAGGACCGCAGTGTACTTTTATGGTACATGAGGACCGCAACGACTGAGCAACGCAGTTATCGTGCTTATGGGATGGCTTCAAAGGAGCCCGTATGACCCTAGTACCTGTGGTGGTAGAGAATACGAATCGTGGAGAACGCTCTTGGGACATTTACTCGCGATTGCTCAAGGACCGTATCGTATTGTTGGGTACTCCCATCAATGATGATGTGGCCAATGTGATTGTGGCCCAGTTGCTGTTCCTTGAGAGTGAGGATCCGGACAAGGATATTCATCTCTATATCAATTCTCCGGGGGGTTCCGTTACAGCCTCCCTAGCGATTTATGATGCTATGCAAGCCATTCGGTGCGAAGTTCGTACCTACTGCATCGGACAATGCGCCAATATGGGGGCTTGGTTGCTGGCCTCCGGCAGCCCAAAGAAGCGGTTTGCCTTGCCCAATAGCCGGGTTATGCTGCACCAGCCCTTCGGGGGTGCAGGTGGGCAAGCTACGGATATTCATATACAAGCGAAAGAACTTGTGAGAATCCGAAAAACCATGTGCAGTCTCTTGTCTCATCACACAGGACAGAGTGCCGAAAAGATCATGACGGACATTGATCGCGATTACTTTATGACTGCGGAAGAGGCCTTGGAATATGGTATCGTGGACGAAGTAGTGAGAACGGCCAAAGGCAAGTCCGCAAGTTAATCCCGAGGTAGGGATGCCCATTATTTGAAGGCAAAGCGGGGAGGAAAGAAATGGCAACAAGAGAAGGCGGGCTCCACTGTAGCTTCTGTGGAAAAGGGCAGCGAGAAGTTAAAAAACTGATCGCAGGCCCCAATGTGTATATTTGTGATGAATGCATTCAACTTTGCAACGACATCATTGCAGAAGAAGTGGAAAAAGAAGACCTCTTAGAACCCAGTAAGAAGATCCCAAAGCCCAAGGATATTAAGCATATCCTCGACGAATATATCATTGGACAAGAACAGGCCAAGAAAACCTTGGCTGTTGCTGTGCACAATCACTACAAGCGTATCGACAACAAAGGGAAAAAAACCACTGTTGGAGATGATGCTGTTGAGTTGACCAAGTCCAACATCCTCCTTATCGGACCTACAGGTAGTGGAAAAACGTTGCTGGCCCAGACACTGGCTCGTATTCTGCATGTACCCTTTACGATCTCGGATGCAACGAACCTGACCGAAGCCGGTTATGTGGGAGAGGACGTTGAGAACATCATTCTCAATCTCTTGCAGAATGCAGATTATGATGTAGAGCTGGCCCAACGGGGTATCGCCTACATCGATGAAATCGACAAAATTGCAAAGAAGGGTGAAAATCCTTCTATCACCCGAGATGTATCGGGAGAAGGTGTTCAGCAGGCCCTCTTAAAGATCATTGAAGGTACGATTGCCAATGTACCGCCTCGTGGAGGGCGCAAACATCCGCAGCAAGAGTTCTTGCAGGTCGACACCACGAACATCCTCTTCATCTGTGGGGGAGCATTTGCGGGATTGGACTCCATTATCTCTCAACGGATTGAAGTCACTTCCATGGGCTTTGGTGCCGAGGTACGCTCCAAGAAGGGGACGGATGCTCGCAGCAAGGATCTCTTGCTTAAAGTGCGTACGGAAGATCTTCTGAAATTTGGTCTCATCCCTGAGTTTATTGGACGGGTTCCTGTGGTGTGCGCTCTTTCTGAGCTTACGGAAGAAAGCTTGCTGCAGATCTTGACTCGACCTCGCAACGCCATTGTTAAACAATTCAAGAAACTGTTTGAGATGGAAAATGTGGACCTAAAATTCTCCGAAGGGTCCTTGCGGATGATCGTACAAGAAGCGATTCAACGAAAAACTGGGGCCCGCGGGTTACGTGCGATCCTCGAAGAGTCCATGCTCGACATCATGTATGAGATGCCAAGTCACAAGGGATTAAAAGAAGTAATCATCACCGAAGAGTGTATTTCGACCAAGAGTGACCCCATTCTGGTTTTCCATTCAGAAAAAACGGAAGACCCCAGCCTTCTGAAAGTACAGCAAAAAGCGTAGCTAAAGGAGACAAGAAATCCAAGAAGGGGTGACCGACTCTTCTTGGTTACGGGAGATAGGGTAGAATAAAAGAAGGCCCATCCACGTAAGGAGTCTTCATGGTTGACGGTCAAAGTGCAAAAAAAGAATTTATGACACCCATCAAAATTCCTCTTTTGCCGCTACGGGATATCATTGTCTTTCCTTCCACGGTTGTCCCTCTCTTTGTTGGTAGAGAAAAATCCATCCAGGCCTTGGAACACGCAATGGCCACAAATAAGGAGATTTTACTTGCCGCACAAATCAAAGCGAAAACCAATGAACCCGAACCCGAAGAGATCTACACCGTAGGTACCTTATCCACGATCTTACAGCTTTTACGCTTGCCAGATGGCACGTTGAAGGTCTTGGTGGAAGGTGTGCAGCGGGGCAAGATCGAGCGCTTTCTCCCTACCGAAGAATTCTTTTATGTAGAAGCCTCTGCCTTGGTTGAAGAAGCCTCCGAAGGAGTCGAGAACGAAGCCCTGTTGCGTACCGTCAAAATGTCTTTCGACAATTACGTACGGCTCAACAAACGCATTCCTCCCGAGATGTTGCTCTCCATTTCCCAGATTCATTCTGAATCCAAACTGGCTGATACCCTGGTGGCCCATCTATCCAATTTAAAGCTCAAGGAAAAACAGGCTTTACTGGAAGAAACCAACCCAAGAAAACGACTCGAAGATATCTACGGGTTTATTCAATCGGAGATTGAAATTCTGCGGGTAGAGAAGAGAATTCGGGCACGCGTCAAGCGTCAAATGGAAAAAACCCAAAAGGAATATTACCTTACCGAGCAAATGGCTGCGATTCAAAAAGAATTGGGTGACAAGGATGATGGGCGCTCGGAGATTGCAGAGCTTGAGAAAAGCATCAAGGACAAGCCCCTATCTGCAGAAGCCCAAGAGAAGCTGACGAAGGAAATCAAGAAGCTGCGCCAAATGTCACCCATGTCTGCAGAAGCCACCGTGGTACGCAATTACGTGGAAACAGTCTTGTCTCTGCCTTGGGGGGAATACACCAAGGATAAGAAGGACATTGTGTATGCAGAAGGGATTCTCGATCGGGATCATTTTGGTCTCGATAAGATTAAAGAGAGGATCCTTGAGTATCTCACCGTCAAGAACTTGAGCAACCAACTAAGAGGCCCCATCCTTTGTTTGGCAGGCCCCCCTGGAGTGGGAAAGACCTCGCTTGCTCGCAGCATTGCAGAAGCACTGAATCGGAAATTCGTACGCATCTCCCTGGGTGGAGTGCGGGACCAAGCCGAAATACGGGGCCATCGAAAAACATATATCGGCTCTATGCCTGGCAAAATTATCCATGCACTGAAAAAAGCCGGTTCTTCCAACCCCGTCATGTTGCTCGATGAGATCGACAAGATGAGCTCGGACCAACGGGGAGATCCAGCGGCAGCTTTGTTGGAAGTTTTGGATCCCGAGCAAAATACCACTTTTAATGACCATTATCTGGACCTCGACTATGACCTCTCCCAAGTCCTCTTCATCGCTACTGCTAACTATTTGGATGGCATCCCCTTGCCGTTGGCAGATCGGATGGAGATTATTTCCATTGCTGGCTATACCGAGTTTGAAAAGGTCGAGATCGCCCAACGCTACCTTATTAGCAAGCAGATACAAGAAAACGGCCTCGAAAAGCATGCGGTCTCCTTCCATAAATCCTCCATCAAGGAGCTTATTCGCTATTACACCCGAGAGGCGGGGGTACGAAATTTGGAGAGAGAAATCGGATCGGTCTTGCGAAAAGTGGCTCGCAAGCACATGAAGCATCAGCAAAAGGGAGATGGACTTGCTGCAGAATTGATTACAGTAACAGAGCAAATCACCCCCAAAGGCATCGAGCAATACCTGGGGCCTCAACGCTTTCGTATTGGGCTGCAAAACGACATCAATGAGATTGGGATTTGCACGGGACTTGCTTGGACTTCTGTCGGAGGAGAGCTGCTAATCACCGAAGTCACCATTCTGCCCGGAAAAGGCAAGCTCACGATTACCGGAAAACTGGGCGACGTGATGCAAGAGTCTGCACAAGCTGCACTGAGCTACGTACGGTCTCGGTCTGAATTCTTGGGCTTGGAAGATGATTTTTATCAGAAAGTTGACATCCATATTCACGTGCCAGAAGGCGCCATTCCTAAGGATGGGCCCTCTGCAGGATTGTGTATGGCGACTGCACTTACTAGTGCGTTAACGGGCCGACCTGTGAATCGTCATGTAGCCATGACAGGGGAAATCACCTTGCGTGGACGTGCACTTCCTATCGGGGGACTGAAGGAAAAAGCCTTGGCTGCTCATCGAGCTGGCATCAAACGCGTGCTGATTCCTTCGGACAACATGAAGGATTTGAGCGACATTCCGAAGTCAGTGCGTAAAGACATCGAGTTTATCGCAGTGGACCATATGGATGAAGTTCTGCTGCACTCCTTGACCTGGAAAGAGAAGAATAATCGGGTAAAGGATGAGCTTTTTACAAAGTTGACCAAGATGAAGGATGAGCAGGAGCGCAGTGCACAAACCGTGGTGGCACACTGATGGAGATGGATGCCACCACTATCGTGCGGTTGGAGCGTTTGGCGCAAGTGGGGGCCCATACCAGCGGTTTGATGCATGAGCTGCACAATCTGTTCACGGGGATTTTGCTGCTCACCCAACGGATCGAGCAGCGAACCTCCGAGTCGACTCCAGAATGGGAGGCGCTCGCTGCAGCTACCCTTCGTGCAAGGGAGATGCTGCACGAGCGGCTTTCGTTTCTGCGCGAAGATGAAGTACGCACAGTGGATTTGGCAGGGCCCATGGAAATGGCTATGCGATGGGTGCAACTCCATCCACGACCTGTGCCCATGGGATTTTCTATGCATCTAGCAGAACCGCCTGTCTTTGTAAAAGGGAGTCATACGTTACTCGTACAACTGCTCAGCAATCTGTTGCAAAACGCATGCGAGGCTTTACCGGAGGGAGGCCACGTATCCTTGTCTGCAAAAGCAGAAGGGGGGAATGTTGTCATCTCCGTGCGTGACAATGGGTCTGGGGTTTCCCCAGCGCAGCAGGCCCATCTTTTCTCCCCTCTGTTTTCTACCAAAACACCATCAGAAGGTACGGGCCTTGGTTTGTTTGTCTGTGCCACTATCTGTGCCAGCCTGGGCGGGGAGATTCGTTATACCACCGAGGGTGGGTCTACTTTTCAGGTGATTCTACCTCTACATGAATAAGAAGCTGTCTGAAGTCTCCAGTTGGAGTCTTTGGATGCAGGGGACACCCGATGCGAGTGTCCCCTTTTCCGGGCTTTCGTCGGGGACACTCGCATCGGGTGTCCCCTTTAGGAGCTGCTGGGAGGTCCCCCTCTGGAGACTTCAGA
>CANJLI010000033.1 GCA_947475005.1 Deltaproteobacteria bacterium
AACACCCGTTCCCATCCCGAACACGGAAGTTAAGCTCTTCAGCGGCAATGGTACTGCAAAGTTATTTGTGGGAGAGTAGCTCGATGCAGCCTTAAAACTAACGAAAAAGCCCTCAGTGTGAAAACACTGGGGGCTTTTTTTGTGTCCACTTTACGAAGGGGACATCCGAGATTAGGGGACACTCGCATCGGGTGTCCCCGCTTGGCTCAAGAGTTACCTCTTTTCAAATGAATTGGGAATTGGGTCCACCTACCTTTTTTTGGGAGACCCGATACGGGTCTCCCAAAAAAAGGTAGGTGGACCCAATTCCTCTAAAAAACGAGGGATCCCATACGGCTGCTACGCAGCCTTGGGATGACGGACAAAGCAGTTTAGCTCCGTCATCCCAAGGTCCCGAAGGGACCGTATGGGATCCCTGCGTTTTTACTACGTTACTCCCTGTCTCGCCTCTACGATTCCCTACATTCTACTTTGACTATTCTAACCGCCTGCCTTAGCGTGAGTTTTGGTTTTTTACCAAGCGAAAAAAGGTAGTTACGATGAAGAAGTGTCTCTGCTGGTTGTTTCTGTGCTGCTTTCCCTTTTTTCTTTCTGCCGCTGAAAACGAAAAACCAACTTTAATCGAATCCGATTTCATATATCTTCATCTGGTGCAATCTGCCTTCGGAAAGCCAGCCGGATTTGCGAATACACCGGATCCAGATGTGCACGTAGCAAAAGATCTCATCTTTCTCGACCTCTCCAAGAAAAAAGCCCTCCTTTCTGTAAAAGTCATAGAAGACAATCCTGCCAAAACCCAGGCCCTCGCTACTTTACTCACACAGGCGCAAGAATGTGGGCAGGTCACCGTGTATGTTCGGGTATTCGATTTCCAAGGTCATGAGGTTAAGCCGGGTGAACTCCCTTCAGATCCAGAGGAAGCAAAAACCCTCTTCAAAACAGCTCTTCAAGGCAATTGGTACTTCACAAGGATTACACCTGGCAATCCCTACAATAAATTTTTTGTGGAATTCCGTACTGAAGTCGTTCAATTTTTTACGGATAGCATGAGCAATTACATTCGATGTGGCAATCTTCCTGCAGAGGTTGCGTTTGCACAGTTGCTTCAGGTGAATAAGGTGAGGGAATTTGTGAAGATGGGGGTAACGACTGAAGAGGTAAGGATCCCTACCCGCAGGTGGAGGCGTATACTGTCTCCTTTCTCCTGCTGTCGTTAAAACTTAGACCAGATGTACTGGTTGGTAACTTCGTGGTGGAAGTGAATTTCTCCCGGCTTCACCAAATCGCCTAGTTCTTTGGGGCATCGATTGGCCGCTACTTTCTTCAAGCCTGCATACTTCTCCTTTGTCTCCGCTCCTAAAATCTGTGCCATGAACTCACTGCCTTTAAAGTGCCGTAGCGCATCATACATATTGTCAGGCAAGATGCGGGTGCGATTTCGTTTTTGCTCTTCTACTGCAGAAAGAGGGCCTTCCAGTCCAGTGCGCAACAAGGTGAGAAATACCAAATAAGGATTCGCATCGGGAGCTACGGTTCGCACTTCGATACGGGCTGATTTTTCATTGCCCAGGGGAATGCGCACCATAGAGGTACGATCGATATCGGAGTATTTAATTTGATTCGGGGCCTCATAGGCCGGGTCCAATCTGCGATAGGCGTTCACGCTGGGGTTCAGCACAAGACACATGTCGTTGGCATTGTGTAGCAGGCGCTCGATAAAATCGATGGCACTGGCGGAGAGTCCGCCTTCTTTCTTGCCATGGAAGGTATTGACCTTGTTTTTAGAAATGGAAATGTTGCAGTGCATCCCATTTCCGTTAATACCAGCCACCGGTTTGGGCAAAAAGCTTGCAGTCATGCCCATATTGGCTGCCACTTGTCTCGCGAGCAGTTTATAGAGTTGAAGAAGATCCCCTGCGATCACCGCTTCTGAGTAGGTGTAGTTCAGCTCAAATTGAGAAGGAGCCACTTCTGGGTGGTCCTTTTCATTTTCAAAGGCCATGGCTCGTTGGGCTTCTGCAAAGGTATCAATAAACTGCTTCAAAGGATCTTGAGGCAGAGAGTGAAAGTAGCCCCCACTGGAAACCAATTCAAAGTGATCGGTATAGGTTTGCTCGGCATTGATGCCTTTGAAGAGAAAGCCTTCACACTCTACAGAAACATTAGTGATGGTCTTGTCTTTTTTATAGAGATCATCCGTGTATTTTTTGAGTTGGGCGCGCATATCGGATTGGTAGAATTTGCCATCGCGATCTTGAATAAGCCCAAACATAATTACTTTACCAGGGCCAAAAATATCGCCTGGTAACCATCGAAAGGAAGCCCAATCTGGAAGGAGTCGGAGATCCGATTGTTGCACTTGGCTAAATCCGCGGATCGAAGAACCATCAAAGGTGAGGTTGTCATAGGCTTGAAGAAGAAATTTTTTGTCGTAGTCGAGCACATGGAATCTGCCTTCAAGATCCGAAAAACAAAGGGAAACCGCTTTGATGCGATCTTCTTGCTGTAGATAGCTTGCATAGTGACTTTGATGCTCCGCATCTGTCAGTGCATGATTTTGTTGTCTTTTTTTTGCTTCAAGGTTAAGTTTCTCTAGTTCTTCGTAAGAGAGTAGTAGAAAATTCTTCAGTAAGGTGGTCATCATCGCCTCTTCAGAGTTAATCCTTCAGTTAAGACATTTGTATACGAAAAAAGTATAAATCAAATCACGAATATAATAATTTGTGGTACGGCTAGGTTATTTTTTTTAGGGAGAAATATGGACGAGGCGGCGTACGAGAAGTTGGT
This sequence comes from Deltaproteobacteria bacterium, assembly GCA_947475005.1. GTDB lineage: Bacteria > Bdellovibrionota_B > Oligoflexia > Oligoflexales > Bog-1112 > CANIBL01. Next base: position 2,788 of record CANJLI010000033.1, read on the forward strand.
AACAGAGATTGTGGGCAAATATCTACAGGCAAAAGGTGCGATTCAAAATCCTGCACTTTTACCTAAGCTGGAGGCGTGGATTTCCTACTTTGAGAAGCAAAAAGACCCTGAACAAAGAATTTCTTTTACTTCCTATGGTATTCATTAGATTCGATTTTTCCAAAATGATGTAGATTTCACAAAACCAGATTTTTCTTTCTCCCAATACTCTCATGTAAAATAAAGGTAGAGCTCTTTGGCTACCTTAATAAGAAGGAGGGAGTATGGAGGGAAGGAAAGTTTTGTGTCTTATGTCTTTATTGAGTTATGGATTTGCACCCACCCCGAACCGAGGCTTGATGAAGGATGGAACCCCCCTTCAAGAGAAAGTGATCCGACCCTCGCTGATTCTCGAAACCCCCTCTTCCAAAGATCACCCCACTTCCATTCTTTCCCGAGATTCCCGTTCCGGTGCCATGCGCAGCCTACGGGGCCAACTGGGAACCTACTCCATGGCCCACCGAGATCAAGCGAGTTTTGATGTGTGGTGCCGTGCCTATGTAGAGGTGCATGAAGATCTTTTTGGCGTAACTTCCCAAGATCTTCGATTGGTACCACAAGCCTTTCTTTTGACCGATGACGTCACTTTCGTTAAATTTCATGTCTATCGAAATGACCGATTGGTCCGTGATGCTGCTGTGGATTTCCACTTTAAAGGCAACACATTGGTACAGGTGATTAATGCTTCTTTCTCAGAAGCGCTTGAGGCCGCCTCTGGGGTGAAGAAGGATAACGCTGAACTTCGTACACTCTTGAATACTCAATTTCCACTGAGCAAAGTTGACGCCACAGGAGAGTACTTTCGTGTACAAGAAACGGAGGCTGGCTATGAGTTGGTTGCCGTATCTAGTTATGCGTTAGCCTCACTTCAAGGTGATTTCCTTGTAGAGATGGAGCAAGAAACCGGTCGTATTTTTGAGTGGAAAGAAGCACAGCTCTATTTTACGGGAACTGCTGAGGCTGAAATTTATCCTCGTTGGTACCAAGATAAGCCGATTCCGTTTGGGATCCCCTTTGCGAAGTTAAAACAATCCGATCGTGCTGCATTGCAAACGGATCACAAGGGGACCTTCTCGACGGAGTTACGAGGAGATCTGCCCTCTCTGCAGGGATTTTCAGGCCTGTTTGTGAGCAACCGTTTGGTTTCAGGGCCTGCCATTTCGCAAACAGCTGTAGAGACAGATGCAGGCTGGAAGCTGTATCTTGAGGCAAAGCCAACGGCATCTACTTGGAAAGACAAAGCCATGGCGCAGCCCATGGTGTACTACCATGCCAATGCCATTATCCAAGAAGCCAAGCGATTTGTAACGGCGGCTTGGTTGACAAAGCCTTTGCCAGCCAATATCAATTTGACCAGAACCTGTAATGCACACTGGGATGGCAGCTCCATCAATCTCTATTCGGGAGATGAGCGTTGTGCCAACACAGGCTTGATTTCTGACGTTGTCTATCATGAGTGGGGACATGGGTTGCATGCCAATGCGGGTGGGATTCAAGACTATGCTTTCTCCGAAGGATTTGGGGATATCGTCTCCATGGCGATGACCCATTCTTCTCAATTGGGGATTGGCTTCTTTGCACAGTCCGGAAAGCCGGTTCGTAACTTGGAAGAGATGAAAGTCTATCCTCGCGATCGTGGGGAAGTCCATGCAGAGGGTATGATTATCGGCTCTACCTTTTGGGAAGTATTTGTCGCATTGAGTGCCAAATACGGGGAAGACAAAGCAGCTGAAATGCTGAAGAACTATGCATTTAAGATGATCTTTACCTGCAGAACTTACTTGGACGTCTATGCGGCTTTGTTGGTCATAGATGCACAAACGCCTAACCTTCTAGAGGAGACACCCAATTTGTGCCTCTTGAACCCTATTTTTGTGAGACATGGATTGGCAAAAGAGGATGCACGTTGTACATCCTCTGCGACTCCAGCTCCGATACCTACTCCCATCTAGCCCTCTGCGTCATCCCAAGGTCCCGAAAGGGGCCGTATGGGATCTCTCCGACTTATTTCCAGTAAAATCCACCAAGTTTGTTTTTGGGTACTGGAAATGAGTGGGTAATCCCATGATCTTCAAGCCCAAGGCCGTCATTGTCGTCGGTCGGAATGTCTGTAATCTTTTTAAAGATAAATTTATTAAATATCGTAGACGTGGCTCGATACAAGGAAACCCCATTGTCTACGGACCGAAGGGAACCGATTTGATACCCAATGTATTTAGGAGTATCGATGACCAGGTTCACTTTATTTTCCACATGCCAGGTTACATCTGCGGCCACATCAAGGAACGCTTGGATATGGTCTACCTCTGCTGCTACGTTGCCGTCATTTTTTTCATAGAAAGTAAATGACATTTTCTCGATGCGGATAGCTTGGATAATAAATCCAACTAGATTCAGGTAGGTTTTGCAAGATTCATTCATGAAGGGGTAATAGCTTTTTAAGGCGACTGCATCAATAAATTCCATATGAGCCCCGCCGAAGGAAAAGGTGAAACTTTTTAAATTTTGAGTATGGGCACTTGCTTTAATACTCGGGGTTCCCACTGACAAGACATTAAAGAATCTGGCCATGGCATTTGCTTCAATCGAGATCGTTTTGGTTTGGCTGGGCAGGCTGGTGTCATCCACCCTTCGAAGAAGAGTAGGGACTCCATTTAAATCCACGGTAGTTGGAAAGCAAGTTTCAGGAGCAGAAAGAACTTCTAAGTGAGCTGCATCTCCTGAAATCAATGTACCTGTGCCTGCATATTGCAACGGGGTGGTGTAGGGAATATATCCAAATTTCTTAATTGCATGGTTTAAATCAAAGAGGAGATCGCCGCATCCATCAAAGAGGAAGAGAGCGAGTAAGAGGTATCGTGCTTTCATAAAACTTCTCACATAGCGCGCTTTCATAAAACCCCCTTCGGTTATCAATCTTGAGAACAGTCTATGGGTCGGTTATATAGGCCGCCTAATATGAGTAAAAAAATAAATGCTGTGTAATCACCCTGATTTACAGAGAATAGCAAGCCGTCGGTCTTGGCCAATGATTTATCAATAATCTTCTTTTCCCTTTTTCAAGGATTTGATAAGAAGAAAGTAATCATCACGGATTAAAACCAAATGCCTTATTTTCTTGCCCATTTTATCTCTCAGGCCATCGGCTTTTCTCTATCTCCTCCATTTATATATTTTCCTTTTGCCAAGTCGGCAGGAGGCGTTCTCCCTTTTACCTAGGTTGGGGTCAACATGAGGTTCTCTCGAAGTGTAAGTGGGCTCTTTGCAGTGGCAGTATTAGTGCCGTGTTGGAGCGCTCTTTGGGCAAATTCCCCACAGGGGGTAGCCATCGGGACTCGTATCCGAGTTGCAAGTGCCAACTTGGACAATCTCTGGGATGGAAATCCCACCAACTCAGGGGGAGGAGCAGAGAGGGCCTCAACACCCTCTTTCGAGACAGCCTCTTTCTCTTCTCGTTCGCTTCTGTATCGGGAGTTTGACCCTGCCTTTTCCAATTGGTATACCCCCGAGATTTTAAATAAAAAAGTGGACCACATGCTGCAATCAGTTCGGTGGATGGGAGTTCCCGATATTTTGGCAGCCCAGGAGATTGAAAGTGCGGGCAACGCTTCTGAAGTACTGTCTCTTCCCTATCTGGAGGGGGGAGTCAAATCTACCCTTGGCAAGGAAATGAAGAAGCTGGGGTACGCCTATTTTTATTTGGGGCAGCAAGAATCAGGCAAACCTGTGTCAGTTACGCAAGCGATTTGGAGTAAGTTTCCCCTTACAGAAGAAAAAACTGTCCGGGTTTATTTTCCGGAGTCTCTTTCTTCTTCTCGAGATATTCAAGTGATGCGTGCCAAGGTGGCAGATGCAGAGTTTTTGATTTTCAACGGTCACTGGAAATCAAAAAATGGCGGTGGGGAGGATATGCGTCGTAAGACAGCCTTGGCCATGCGTGCTCGTATCGATGCCGAGGAGGCAAAGAATCCAAACCTCGGGATCCTTGCCGTGGGGGATTTCAATTCCGATTATTATGAAGAGCCTATGATTACCTTGGGAACCTCAGGTGATATCCCCACTATGCTAAAAGGTGATACTCCCTTGCTCTATAACCTATGGATGCAGCTGCCCATTGAAAACAGATGGGAGTTTAGTTTTAATGGAGTGGGGGGCACTCTGTCTCAAATGTTGATTTCCAAGCACTTTTTTAGTGGCAGTTTGCGATATGTAGATCATTCGTTTCAGGTGATCGGGCAAGAATTTAAACCAAAAGAAAATGGGCTGTTGGCAGGAGATGGGATTCCCTATGCATGGCAAGCCCAGCATGAAAAAGAACATGTTGAGTTTGTGGGAGAAGGATATTCGGACCATTTGCCTCTTGTGATGGACTTACTTGTGGTAGCTTCCCGTGAAGCACAAAACTATGAGAAGAGCAGACGGACGCTTGTTGCCCCGACCAAATTGCGATTTGACAAAGTACCGCTCTGTAAGGATGGGGTCGATGAAATCCTCAACCTCGAGGATCTATCCATTGCGACGCTGAAGGACCATGTGGGAGACTGTGTGCAGCTTCAAGTTCCAGAGGATCAACCGGGGCTTCCTTTTTCTACCCATGGTAAATACCAGAGCGTGTATGTGAACGCGCAGCTACAAGATGGTATATTGGAGCTGGGTGTTGCCATGACTCGACGTTGGGATCCCCGTCCTAATGTGGATGCGAAGGGTGTGGATCGCTCACTCGTGGAACGGGATTTGCACAGTGTATATCCCTCAAATGGAACTGGACATTCACGTAGTAACAAATGCTTTCAACGTAAGGTGCTACAGAAGGCTGGCGGAGAATTGCGGTATGCAATGGGCCGTATCGGGTATTATGTAGAAGGGTATCCGTCTATCTTAGTAGCGACCCGGGAAAAGAAGGACTTGATTTTAGAAAATCTTCCTTCTAAGAAGGCTAAGGCATGCCCTTGGGATGACACAGACAAAGAGAATAAGGACCCGAATGTATTATCCAACGTGGATGGAGGTCGACCTCCGGCAGTTTTCTGAAAACTTGCGTACGATTAAGGCGTGTTTGGGATCGACTCTGTTTTGCCTGCCGGTAAAAGCCAATGCTTATGGCATGGGGCTGGTGCCGATCAGTCAGGCCGCTGAAAAAAACGGGGTGGATTACCTAGGCGTTTCCAGTTGCCAGGAGGGGGTCTTGCTGCGGGAGCATGGCATTCGCATTCCCATTCTGGTTTTTGGCGCATTACACGAACCTGAAATCGAAGCCATGCTTGCCTATAACCTGGAATTTACCATCAGTTCGGTATTCAAGGCCAAACAGGTGCAGTCCCATTTGCAACAGATGGGAAAGTCCTGTGCTGTGCACCTGGAAGTTGATACCGGTATGCAACGCACCGGTATGCAACCGGATACATTCTGGGACCTTTACAACTATGTGCAAAAAGAACCTTGTTTTGTACTGACTGGAATTTCCTCTCACTTTGCGATGTCAGAAGAGCCGGATTCGGTTGTGATGAAAAACCAGGTGGCTATTTTTGACGAAATTCGACGTCGAATTCCAGACAAAGAAAAAAAGTCGATTATTTTTCATATTGCGAATTCGGGGGCCTTGGTACGGGGGTCTTCTTCTACCTTCTGTCAGATGGCTCGTCCCGGAGGGCTTGCCTTTGGGTTGATGGATACTGCGGTTGCAGTTGCGAAATCTTTGCGCACCATTCGTCCTATCGTGACGCTAAAAAGTCGAGTTTCGTTTGTGAAGACCATCCCCAAAGGTGCGGGGGTAAGTTACGGACATACATATACTGCTTCTCGAGAAATTCGAATTGCCACTGTTCCCATCGGATATGGAGATGGGTATCGACGGGGGCTTTCCAATCGGGGCTCTGTGTTGATCCGAGGCAAACGGTTTCCCATCGTGGGCACGATCTGTATGGACCAGTTCATGGTGGATATGGGTGATGAGCCTGCCTATGTGGGCGAGGAAGCGGTGCTGCTTGGTAGGCAGGGGAGCGAAGAAATCTCTGCTTTTGAGCTAGCCGATCTGCTGGGTACCCATCCGTATGAGATCATCTGTGCCTTTACGGCACGAGTCCCTCGGGTGTATGTTTAAAGGGCCTCGCCTCGCAAGAGGCCGGAGATGGTAGTTGTAATTCCCTCTAAGTGTCCTGCTCCCACCACTAAATAAAAGTTTGTGGCATCTTGTGTGTTTATAACATCCATAGCATTTTGACTCATATCGAAATCTCGCCATTTGACGATAAGTGAATGAAAGCGGGAACCCTGTGGCAGATCACCGTTGTCGTCATACTTTAACTCATCGCGCTTGCTAGGATTCTTTACTATTTCTGTAAGAGCTCTTTGATAGGTTATTGGGATCTTTTTCTCATTTGCGAGGCGCGAGAGTAGAGTAGTGAAAAACTCTGTCCTTTCGCTAGGGATGAATTGGACAAGAGTCTCATAGAATTCTTGTTTGTCAGAGTCCGATGGAACGTCAAGGTAGGTAGGATCCCACTGTTGCACGAGTGATAGGAAGTCCATCACCTGATGGTTTTGTTCTTTGGTTATTTGCGCCCTTACTTGTGGTACTTGTGATGTTAGAAACTCTTCGAGTTGTGAGGGATCATTCTGGGCTTCCAGTTCTTCTATCGCAGCAGCAAGTTCCTTCTCGAACTTAAGAAAATATTTACCTGCGAGGGCGTACTCAGCTAATAGTGTGTTTGTAACGACTCGTGGAAGAAGTGATTCAACCCCAGCTATTCCTCTATTCATCCCTTCTCGGTTCAGCCCTTCTACAAGAAGGAAAACTGAAGCCTCCCTGCGGAGTAGCATAAGAATAGCGTCTGTCACTTTCGCTGATTTGTCCGCATCAGTTATATGGTTCTCTCCTAGGATATGAAGATGTTTTGATGGAGAAATTTCAACACATTTATAATGTTCTCCCCATGTGCTAATTTCTGTCTGTAAATTAGCTATCTCTTCCTCAAGTGTAAGTTCAGCTTCCTTTCTTACTGCGGATTCTGCGCTATAGCCTTGTAGGCTACTTAAAAAACAATAGATTGCAAGTATGGGTGCTTTCGGCATTTTCGATCTCCTCTTGCTGGATATGGATAGTTAACAACGAATATCTATGAATAATCGAGAACCTTCAAGCTACAGCATAAAACCGCTTTATAATCAGGTGGTTAAGTGTAGAAATTAAAAGGTAAGGAAGGGGCGCCCGATTGCAAGGAGGTAGACTCTCAAGTTCGCTTCGTGGAACCGATGAGATCGGGTAGAGATCGGGGACAGTTACCGAATTATTGGAGATCGGTAACTGTCCCCGATCTCTACCCCCCCCTATAGCTACCCAGTTGCGGCGGCGGGAGCGCGGTGATATAGATCCTCCTCGTGCTGGCCATCAAGGGCCATCCTCTGGAGAGACAGTGAAAACACAAAAATATCGAATGGAATTGGCCTATTTAGGTACTAAATTCAGCGGATTCCAATCCCAGCCGGATGGAAATGCCGTCCAAGACCATATTGAGCGCGCCATGCAGACCGCAATGCGGATCCCAAAGATTCGCATTCGCTCGGCTTCTCGTACCGACCGAGGCGTCCATGCGGAGCGGCAAGTGGCTTCCTTTACCCACCTGCCGGGCCTGGACCTGTACCGTCTCCACGTACAGCTCAATGGCATATTACCCCTGGACATTCGAGTTCTTTCCTTGGGCGTGGCAGAGCCCCATTTTTCCCCCATGGCAGCAACCTCTAAGGTCTATCGGTACCGAGTTTGGGAGGGGAGATGCTATAATCCAATGGTGATTCCCTATGTCTGGCAAGTACAGGGCCCCATTGATGTGGACTGCCTGCGAGCAGAAGCTGAATCGGTGGTGGGTTTTCACGACTTCAGTGCCTTTTGTAACCAGGATTCTTCTGCCAAAACCAAAGAGCGTACGCTGCTGGCGGTTAAAGTAGAGAAACGCGGCTCGCTCATCAACATTTGGGTGCAAGGGGACGGATTTTTAAAGCAAATGGTGCGTATTTTGGTGGGTACCTGGATCGAGGCTGCAAGTGGAAAACGCCCCCCCGGTCAGTTACCCGCTCTCTTGGCGGAAAAAGATCGCACGCGTGCTGGCGTTACAGCCGCGGCGAAAGGCCTTTCCTTGGTGGAAATTTTTTATGATGCAGCCCCTTCTTTATCCACAACCATCCAAAAATCAGATTCAGGGTTTACCCTTGCGTTGTCATAGCCTCGCTGCGAGCGCCCTTTTCCTACTCGCATGGGTGGGCTGTCAAAGTCCCGGGGGAACCACACCCCTTGAAACCCTTGCCCGTCAGCGTCAGTCCGTTGCATCCACTCCCCCCCCTCAAATGGAGGCCGGTGGAGCATTTCTTACAGGCGCTTACCTGGAGTTTGCTGGGGATCCGGTGGGAGCTTCTGCGCAGTACCAAGTAGCAGCCGCTCTGGATTCCGATGAATATTTATCTACAAAACAGATGCAAGCAGAGTTTGCCCTGGGAAAATGGGGTGAGCCTTTTGTGCAACAAGCACAAAAGCTAACGCTTCTCTACCCCAACTCTGTTCCTTTGCATCTCCTGTTGGCCCAGATATGGGATAGCCTCAGCAAAGAGGACGCTGCGATCGGGGCCTACGAAAAAGTACTAAAGATGGATTCTCAGTCCCTGGAGGCATACAAGCGGCTCATCGTCTTGCATCAAAAACGAAAGGAAGACAAAAAGGCTCTTGCCTTGGCTGTCACGTTTTCGAAAAAAATGCCCCATTCGGAGCTTGCTTGGTTAACCCTCACTCAGTTGTACTTGCTGGCGCAGCAACCCAAAGCTGCCATTGCAGCTCTAGAAAAGTTCTACGTCTTGCAGCCCCAACAACTCGATACAACTGCATTCTACGCCTACTTACTGGATCAATATGGATATCCAGCTCGATACAAGGAGGTGATTCAATCTTTGTATGCCGAGGAAATACCCATCGAGGCCTTTGGGGATCGAACCTTGGCTTTTTTTAAGCTGTATCGCAATGTCGATCCCATATTAAAACGGTTTACTGGGTTACTCGCCCCTTCTGAAAAAGGCTATGTGGAGCTACAACTGCAACAGGTTTTCTTGTTGTGGGAGAAGGGGAATGCTGGGGCTGCATTGACATTGGTACAATCGTTGCTGCCTCGGTATGAATCCGATCGAACGTTATTCTTACTGGGATTGGCGCATGAAAAAGCGGGTCAACTGGAGGCTGCAGAGGCAGCCTATCAACGAGTGGAGAAAAACACCAAGTATTTCCTATTTGCTCGGCAACAGTGGATCCAGTTGTGCGTGCGCCAGAAAAAATTTGAGCAAGCGATTTTGCTTGCAGAGGCCCTGCTTCAATATCCGTTCGTTAATTGGGAAATCTACCCCTATGTGGCCAGTGTCTATGCGGATCAAAAGCAGTATGATCGAAGCATCACCCTCTTGAAAACGGGGTATCAGCGCTATCCAAGCAAGACGGAACTTCTTTTTTTACAAGGTGTGTATGAAGACAAAAAGGGAGACCAATCAGCCAGCATTGCGTGTATGGAAGAGCTGCTTCAGGTCGATCCCCTCGAGAGTCGAGCTTGGAATTTTATCGGGTATAGCTTAGCAGAAAGTGGGCGTGATCTCGATCGAGCCGAGCAGTATGTACGTCGGGCGTTGGAACTTAAGCCAAGCGATGGGTACTACCTGGATTCTTTGGGATGGATCTATTATAAACGACAGGATTTTGCGAAGGCCCTTGAGTATTTGCAAGCCGCTGTCAAAGCGGAACCCGAAGAGAGCCTGATGTACGAGCATTTGGGAGATGCATACCGAGAGTTGCACCAGCTTTCCGAAGCGCTCAAAGCCTATCAACAAGCCAATCAGTACCTAACGGAAGAAAATGAAAAACAGCGTTTGTTACAAAAAATGTATCTCGTATCTCCTCCAACGGGTGCGATTTGAGTGGGGCTTTCTTTTCCTTTTGATCTCTTGCCAAACGGTTTCTTGGCAGCCCCCCACTGCGATTCCCCCAGTATCGTGGCATTCTCGATTTGCCCTGGCAAACGGAAATGGAAGCGTTTCCTTGCATATCCAAAAGGGCGCGACCGATCAGGTGGGAGAAGCGGTACTGGATTGGCTACAGGAGTGGCATACACTGAAAGCAGAGGTAACAGATCCTCTCGGTAGAAGTTTGCTCTTTTTTTCTTGGGGCCCACAAACCGGGCTTTCCATGAGGGGAGGTTTTTCCAAAGATCTCTCGCCTTCTTTGACCGTGGATGAAAAAGGGGCTTTGCAGTGGAATGGGCATTTTTTAGGTTTTTTTGCATGGGAGCTCTCTGCATTTTTAGAGGGGAAATTGCCTCACGAGTGGCAGATGCGAGATGTACAACTTACTGCCTCACAAAAATATGATATGGTGAAGGTGCAAGATCGCAATCGAGAGATTGTGGTGCAAACTCTGCAAGAGGGACGTACCCGTGTGAATGTATCATGGTCGATCTGGTTGGGATTGCGCAAGCATCATGTGCAGATCGAATTTGATGCCTACAGAGGACACGTTCTGCTCCCTGGTGACAATGCAGTATCTTGGGAAGTTTTAGCTCCCCAATCATGAGGCAGGATATGGCGCTTTTTGCACAATTACGCAAACATGGGTATTTGGCTTCGGATATGCAAGCGGTCGTAGAAGGTTTTTGTACCCGTTGGGACGTGACTCCTTTTCAAGCGCTTCTCGAAACCCATGCCTTCACAGAATCTGCCTTGGCAAAGGCATTGGCTGTGATCTGTGAGGTTCCTTTCCGCTCTCGAATCAGTTGGGAAGAAAGTGCATTACCTGTGATGGAGAAAATTCCATTTTCACAAGCCATTCAACAGATCTGTTTGCCGGTTGCCTTTGACTCCAAAGAAGAGATGGCAACCTTCGTCTTTGCCGATCCAAGTGATCGCGAGGGGAGAGAGTTGATTTTGAATCGATTCCCCACTTGGAAAAAACAGATTCTCATTGGAGAGAAGACTCGCATTTTACAAGCCATTGAAACTTACTATCCATTTTCAGAGCAGGTTCCATTCTTTTTTGAAAAAGGTGTTACACCATGAGTCGACTTGAGGTGAAGGGCTTGCATCTTTCTCTGCGAGAGGGGAACGGTTTTTCGCCCTTTGTGGAGGATGTGAACTTCACCGTTGAAAAAGGCAAGACTGTGGCCTTGGTGGGGGAATCCGGATGTGGCAAAAGCATTACCTGTTTGTCGATTCTACAGCTTTTGGATCCAGAATCGATTCGAATCGATAGGGGTAGTATTCTTTTCGAAGGTAAAGATCTCCTTACTCTGAGCCAAAATGAGTTGCGTCAGATTCGAGGCAATGCCATTGGCATGGTATTTCAAGATCCATTGACCAGTTTAAATCCAGTCTTTTCCATCGGCTCCCAGTTGGTGGAAGCGGTCCAAAATCACCATTCGGTTTCCTATGCACAGGCAAAAGAAAAAGCCATCCAGATGTTGGAGTGCGTGCGTGTGTCTCGACCGGATATTCGATTTACGGAATATCCTTATCAGTTATCCGGCGGTATGCGTCAACGTGTGATGATTGCGATGGCTCTCTTAGGGGAACCTCGGTTGTTGATTGCCGATGAACCGACCACTGCGTTGGATGTTACCATTCAGGCTCAAATTTTATCCCTGTTGGTAGAGCTGCAGCAAAAGATGAACCTGGGTATTTTGCTGGTCACTCACGATTTGGGAGTAGTAGCAGAATTTGCTGATGAGGTATTGGTGATGTATGCAGGTCGCATTGTGGAGCGAGCCCCCGTTCAAGATCTTTTTGAAAATCCACAACACCCGTATACGAAAAAGTTGCTGGCCTCTGTGCTCAAATTGGGAGGTTCTCGATGACGGTACCTTTCTTAGCTGAGTTGCGACAGGTGAGCAAAATTTTCTGGGTGGAAAAACCCTGGATCGGAAAAGCAAAGCCTCTGTATGCCCTTCGAGAGGTTAACCTCCAAATCCCGAAGGGGTCCACAGTGGGGTTGGTGGGAGAGTCAGGGTGTGGGAAATCTACATTGGGAAAGGTATTGCTTCGCTTAACCCCTCATTCCACCGGATCTGTTTTGTTTCGAGGCGAGGATATCGGTTCCTTGTCTTCTCGTCAAATGCGTGGCTTGCGACGCCACATGCAGATGATTTTTCAAGATCCCTATTCTTCTCTTCATCCAAAGCGTACGTTGCGGCAGAATTTGCAGGAACCGTTTATCATCCATAACGAAACCGATCAGATGCAGGAGAAAATTCGAGAACTGATGTCGGATGTTGGTTTGGATCCTGATCTTTTAGATGGGTATCCTCACGAGCTTTCTGGGGGACAGTGTCAGCGTATTTGTATTGCACGAGCGGTGAGTTTGCGCCCTGATTTTATTGTGGCAGATGAATCTGTGAGCGCCTTGGATGTCTCCATTCGGGGTCAAATTCTACAGTTATTTCTGGAGTTGAAGAAAAAGTATCAACTCACCTATCTATTTATTTCTCATGATCTCGCTGTGATTGAAACGGTAAGTGATTTTGTAGCTGTTATGTATCTGGGGCAAATTGTAGAATGGACATCAGCCTCGCAATTGTTTGCAAATCCGTTTCATCCGTATACCCAGTTGTTATTGGAAGCTATTCCAATTCCGGTGTTTCGCCCAGATCGGAGAAAACGACATCATAGTATCGAGGCAGAATTGCCCGATCCTGTGAGATTGCCACCTGGGTGTCCCTTTGCAGCCCGGTGTAGCAAGGTGAAACCTCATTGTCTCGAGAAAGTGCCCGAGTTGCGGAATTTGGGTACCCCTGAAACCCCTCACTATGTAGCCTGCCATGAAGCCTCATAATTTATTGGTGTTGACCGGTGGTGGCACAGCTGGGCATGTGATGCCCCATGTGGCCTTGTTGCCTTATTTTCGCGAGAAAGGTTGGGACCTGCTCTACATCGGCTCCCATGCTATGGAGCGTGATCTGATGGCTACCCACGAGGTGGAATTTGTTTCCATCTCTTCAGGAAAATTGCGTCGGTATTTTAGCTGGCAAAATATGCGGGACGTATTTCGTGTATTTGTAGGTTTCCTACAAGCCTTGTGGATTTTGCTGCGTCGACGCCCTCGTGCCATATTTAGCAAAGGGGGCTACGTCAGTGTGCCTGTTTGTTTTGCAGGCTGGCTGTTGCGAATTCCGGTGGTGACCCATGAATCTGATTTTTCTCCCGGACTCGCGACCCAACTCATCGCACGGGTGGCACATCGGGTCTTCTACTCGTTTCCAGAGAGCAAGCGTTTTTTTGCGGCAGGAAAAGGGCTCTATACGGGAAATCCGGTACGAAAAGAAATTGGAGAGGGAAATCTGGAGAGAGGATTACAAGTCTGTGGGTTCTCGCAAACCGGACTTCCGATTCTGTTGGTGATGGGAGGAAGTCTAGGGGCGTTGGCACTTAATCACTTTGTGTACCACAATCTTGATGTGTTGCTACAACGGTTTCGTGTGATCCATATTACGGGGCAGCAAAAAAACCGCACCCTCATGCGAGACGGCTATTGTGCTTTTTCTTATGTGCATCAAGAGTTGCCGGATCTGTATGCCATCACCCAATTGGCTTTGTCTCGTGCTGGTGCCAATAGTTTGTTTGAACTCGAGGCCTTGGGTATTCCCATGATACTGGTGCCTCTGGAGAGTGGCTCTCGAGGGGATCAAGTCGAGAATGCTAAGTTGATGATGCAAGCTGGTAAGGCGCAGATGATTCGACAGGCTGCTTTAACTTATCCTTCTTTTGAGAAGGCGGTTACTGGATTACCTTTGCGGGAGTTGCACAAACCTGTGTTTGTGGATAAGGCTCAGCAGATTATTTTGAAAGAGATCGCTGTTTTTTTCTAATGTGTTTCTTTTTCTTTTTCTTTTTCTTTTTCTTTTTCTTTTTCTTTTTCTTTTTCTTGGAACCAGCTGCGCAGTTTCCAAACCTCCTTGCTTCGCACTTGGAGAGCAGTCGAATTCATTTCAGTTACCATGTTAGATGCCAAGGCCGGCGCTCAGGCAGATTCTTCCCGACTCTCTCAATCGCAGAGCTAACCCTCGTCATGGAAGCTAGAACGTCCGCTGCGCTTTCGACCCGCCGGGATCCCTCTACCTGGCTGCCCTTGGCCCTTTTCATGTTAACTGAAAGGAATTCGACCGCTTTCTCCCGTAGCTGCAAAAGATCTGGTAGCAGCGAGAGAACGGAGATCCATTTCCAGGATGCCGCGTCAAGGGCAGCCGCTTGGGAGGACCTACCCGGGTCACAAATCGCAGCCGAGAGCTTACTTCCATGACTAAAATACTGTCTGCGATTTTGAGAGGGTGGGAGGCCCCGAGCGAGCGCCGGCCTTGACGTGTCATCCTGGAAATATATCCCCGTTCTCCCCTTGCGAAGCAAGGAGGTTTGGAAACTGCGCAGCTGGTTCCAAGAAAAAGAAAAAGAAAAAGAAAAATTAAAAACCCAAAATGGCGTCAGCAATCTCCACTGCATCTGTGGCAGCCCCTCGACGCAAATTGTCGGAACACAACCACAGATGGACATCCCGAGGTCGGGATGAATCATGTCGTACACGTCCCACCCAGACATCATCCGATCCCACCACTTCTACAGGTGTTGAATACAGATCGGGGCTCAGTTTTACAGAAGGCGAATTTTGTAACGCAGCCAGTACATCGGCTACCAAAATTGGCTTCACAAATTCCAATCGAAGGGCAATGGAGTGTCCGATTAAAACCGGTACACGCACTGCGGTAGCTGTAACAGATAGTTGAGGATCGACAACTTTCTTGATCTCTTGGATAATCTTATACTCTTCAAAGGTAAGACCATCGGCACGCATCTCTCCCACCTGAGGAATTACATTAAAAGCGATCTGCCGAGAAAATACTGTACGTACATAGGGTCTGTGCTCCAAGATCGCGTGAGTTTCCTCTCGACACTCATCCATGGCAGCTTTTCCAGCTCCTGCTGTGGATTGGTAGGTGACAGCCTCGATGTGGGAAATTCCAAACTTGCGATGCAACGGTGCACTTACTGTTGCAATAGGAGATGCGAGACAATTTGCATGGGCGTAGAGCTTTTGGTTCTTGCGTACCAAGGAGAGGTTCACGGGGGGGATGATCAACGGTACATCGGGATTGAGTCGATACTCAGAGCTTGAGTCGATGACATAGGCTCCGTTTTGCAATGCAGTTGGAATCCAAGTTTTGGAAACGGGACTCTCGGTGGCAAAAATGCACAGATGAGCATCCTGAAAGCTGGCCTCTGTGGTCGTTTCTACTGTAAATTCAGATCCTGCTAGCTGGAGGGTCTGTCCCTCGGAACGATCTGATGCATATAGCTTTAACTGGGATGCGGTTGCAAGTTTACGGGTCAATACCATTTCCACAATGCTGCGCCCAACGTTTCCTGTGGCACCGATAATGGCAATTTTTCCGATATGCATGTGAAAACTCCGTATGTAATGTTCGTCATCCCAAGGTCCCGCCGGGACCGTATGGGATCCCTGGTTTATTTCCGTCATCCCAAGGTCCCGCCGGGACCGTATGGGATCCCTGGGTTTTTATCGAGATCCCATACGGCTGCTGCGCAGCCTTGGGATGACAGGGGTGGCGACCATTCAATGTCCGTCATCCCAAGGTCCCGCCGGGACCGTATGGGATCCCTGGGTTTTTATCGAGATCCCATACGGCTGCTGCGCAGCCTTGGGATGACAGGGGTGGCGACCATTCAATGTCCGTCATCCCAAGGTCCCGAAGGGACCGTATGGGATCCCTGCATTTTTAATAGTTTTTTTCATTTCTCTCTTTCTACATAAGAAAGCAAGAGCTTTCGAGGTCCGAATTTGAGTCCTAGTTTTACCAGTAACGTATAGGTACCCATCATTTTGCGATCCAAGAACAACGCCTCCCTGGGCGGAGGTCGCAGACGAAAAGCAAAAATCGCATCTTTTGCCAATTTCGTCAATCGAGGCAGTAGATCATTTTTTTCCCATCGATAGGGATTTTTTCCTGCATCGCTGCCATCGAGACTGGGGCTTTCATAGCAAGGTTCAAATGCTTCCACCGCAGTCAGACAGATTTCACAAAACAATTGCATCACCGCTTCAGAGTCTTCTGCTTGCAGAAATCCCAGCGTCATACCCGCTTTGATAATTTCCTCTACATCCGTATGGAGAGAGCCTCGAATGAGTTGAGAAAAAGGTTCGATATAGCGAGCTGGAAATTTACGCACTGCGCCGAAATCAAGTAACACCCATCGATCCGTTCCATCCTCTTGGAGCCGGATGCGAAAGTTGCCAAAATGGGGATCGGTTTGCACAGTTTTCCATACAAACATTTCGCGAAACATCAAATCCATTGCAGAAATTGCCAATCGATTTCTGCGTTCTTGCGAGAGGGTTTGTATGGAAGGATCCTCGACTTCAATCCCCTCTTCATAACTCATGGCAAGGACCCGTGCACTTGAAAATTCCGGGTACACTTGGGGCACAATGAATCGAGGGTCATCAGCCAACCAATCTCGATAGGTGCAGATGGTTTGCAGCTCTCGTTTGTAGTCCACTTCATAGTGAAGCAACATGCGCACTTCTTGAAACAAGGCATCAAAACCTGCATGAGTGGGAAGTAGCTGCGAGAGAGATAGGATTTTTTTGAGGGCTTGCAGATCGCTGTCAATGGATTGATCTACACCGGGGTATTGGACCTTCAAGGCCAGCTGTGCCCCGTTTTTCTTCCACGTGGCTCGATAGACCTGCCCCAAGGAAGCGGCCCCGATGGGAACGGGATCGATTTCCAACTCTTGCAATTTCTCGTCCCCCAGTTGCTGCTCGAGCACTCGATACATCTCACTCCACACCACAGGACGTCCCTTAGATTGGAGTGATCGCAGAATTTCATTGATCTCGGGGGGCAGGAAATGCTCTCCATACACAGAGAGCATCTGCCCAGCCTTCATAATGCTGCCTTTTAAAGCCCCCAGTTCTTGCACCAGTTGGAGGACTTGCTTGCTCAGAAAGGTATCGAATCGTTTTTTTCGTTTGTCTTTTGCAACGAAGAGATCTCCAACTTTGAGTCCCATCAAGCTGCTGCCACTCGAAAGGGTGAGTTGCAACAGAGAGAGGCCTCGAGAAATGCCACTGGATTTTATCTTTTCTAAGGGGTCTTGGTTCGATGATTTTTTCATACTGCAAAGCTCTGGGTAAAATAGAGACAGCTTCTGGGCACCGACGTGATCTTTCCGGATCCTGCTGCTCCATGCAAGGGGTTTCCTGCAATATCGATGGTTTCCCCTCGCCATACCACTGGATTCTCGCTACAATCCCTCCTCTTTTGTACGGAAGGCGGTTGCCATGATCCTCGTTGTTGAAAAAATGATTTTTCCTGGAAAAAGCCTGGCAAAAGGCGAGGATGGGCGCGTGGTGCTCTGGGAGGGCGGCCTACCTGGAGATCAGTGCGAGGTCGAGATCCTCAAGGACAAAGGTCGCTTTTTAGAGGCGACTTTGGTGCGTATTGTCACGCCTTCTCCTCTGCGAGAGCCTTCTGTATGCGTATATTCAGATACTTGCGGCGGCTGCCAGTGGCTCGAAGCCCCCTATGCAGACCAGGTGGAGTGGAAAAAATCCTTTGTGGAGGATTCACTTCGCCGCATCGGAAAAATTACCGCATTACCACCGGTGCAATTCGTGGCAAGCCCAGAGCCTTTGCTGTATCGCAATCGGATTTTGCTGCGAGGGCATGTGGATGCTGCGGGGCAGATCCAAGTCGGTTTCTTTGCCTCTAATTCCCATGCTTTGGTCCCCATCTCTCGGTGTCAAGTGGCAAGCGAGCCCATCAATGAGCTGGTAGCTACCTTGGCGAAGATGCGCTTGCCAAGCGGGAATAAAAAGTTTCGCTGCCAGATCCAGGAAGTGGCGGGGGAAAGCGGCCCTGCTTTGCTGGTTCTCTTGGAGCCTATCGAAAAGCCGTATACTTGGACCCTCCCCTTGCGCGCCCAGGTGGCAGCTCATCCGCGTGTGGCTTGGGTGGGTATGCAGGGAGAAAAACCGCCGTTCTTTGTCTTTGAAAAGCTCAATACTGCCACGACATTTACGCTGCCTGGCATTTTTCAGCAGATCAATACGAAGCAAAATCTCACGTTGCGAGCCCAGATTTGGGATCACGTGCAACAAAAGAAGCCACGCTCTTTGCTGGACCTCTATTGTGGGGCCGGAAACCTCTCCCTGCAGTTTGCGGAGACTGGCATCGAAGTGACAGGGGTGGAGTTCAATGCAGACTCCATTCGAGCGGCTATGCACACGGTAGCGGTCCATGGCTGGCCCAAGATGACGTACGTGGCTCAGGATGCCACTCGGTACCTGCAGAGGCAGGTGCAACAGTCCGCGCGCTTTGAATACCTCATTGTGGATCCTCCCCGCAGTGGAATGAAGGAACTCATTCCTTTTCTATTGCAGCTTCGAATTCCGTCTCTCGCTTATGTGAGCTGTAATCCTGCCACTTTGGCTCGAGACTTGGGTCAGCTACTTGAAATCTATGAAACCGAGTCTGTGATTGCGTTTGATTTTTTTCCACATACGTATCATGTGGAAACTTTGGTGCTTCTTTCTTTGAGGAAATCCATGTAATCATCCGTTTTTATGTCTAAAAAATGACAACCATACACAGATTTGACTTATCCACGCACTTGTTCTACACGTAACTCCTGTGGATCCTTAGAGATCGCAATTCCATATAAAAAGAGAAGAGGCCCATGATGAAAGTTCCCACCCTAACGAAAGAAAAAGTGGCAGACGATATCCAGGTGCACCTCGATTGCTCGCAGCGAGAGGCCAAGGAATTGCTCGAGACCCTGTTGGAAGAAATGAAAGTCGAGCTGGAAAACGGAGAATCCGTTAAAGTTTCTGGTTTTGGCAAGTGGATGGTAAAAAGCAAGCGAGCACGTCCCGGCCGCAACCCCCATACTGGTCAGAAAATTGAAATCACCGCCCGCAAAGTTGTGGTATTTCATCCCTCCGAACGCTTTCGCGCCGTAATGAATGGAGAAGAAGTCTTCGACGAAGCAGTATAATAGGGTAAATCCTTTCCTACCGATTGGATAGGAGGCCGTGTTTTATGCCCCAGATTCAACTACCTCGTGGTTCCTTGTTCTATGAAGATCGGGGGGAAGGCCCCCCACTCTTATTGCTCCCAGGTTTGGGGCGAAATCTTCGCCACTGGAATGGGCTCGATCGGCTGCTGGCTGCAAAGTTTCGCGTTATTAGCCTGGATTTCATGGGCACGGGCCTTTCGAAAGGCAAGGGTGCGACCACTGTGCCAGAGCTAGGGGAAGAAGTGTACGCCCTCTTGCAGGCGTTGCATCTCGAACACGCACATGTTCTGGGGCTTTCCTTGGGCGGTATGGTGGCCTTGTGGTTGAGTTCGGAGCATCCCCTGTGCGTAGCTTCCCAGTTCATTATCAACAGTTCTCTCGGGGGAATCGGTCAGCGCAGACTTGAGCCGGAAGCCTGGAAAGCCATGTTGAAGAGTGCGGTTTGGAAGAAGCAATGGATCGAGAAGATCCTACCGGTTTCTGTCGGGCATCGGGTGTCTTTGGCGCGTAGGCGTGAGATTCAACAAGAGTGGCAAGAGATTGAATCCCAAATTGGCCCCCCCTCCTCGTGGGTCATATTCCGACATTTCTATGCGGCGACTCAGTTTCAGGCTTCTGTGGCCATGAAACATCTACGAATTCCCAGCTATATTCTCTATGGGACCGAAGACCAGTTTGTATCCCCTGCAAATTCTCTACAAATGGCAAAAATATTGCCAAATTCCCATTTGTTAGCCATCGATGGCGGTGGGCATGAGTTGCCTCTCGAGGATCCTCAAGAGCTAGCAAACCTCGTGGTACACTATATGAAATAGGCGTATTAGAGGGGGACGTGTGGGGCAGGCACTTCGATCTGGGTGGGTCTTGGGTTTCTTTGTGCTCCTCTCTGTTGCGGCGTGGTACAGTGTGGGTGTCTTCCAGCTGGATGAGCACTGTCAAATTATCGATTTTTTTGCGTATAAAAAAGGGATGCTGCCCAGCTCCCTTCTCAAGTGGGAATTTCGCGAGCAAATTCGTCCTTGGTTTCAACCTTTTGTCTACTGGCTTTTCAGTTTCCCCTTAGAAATTCTAGGTGTGCATACAGCTGCGGGTTATATCCGTAGTTTTCGATTTTTGACCGGTTTTCTTGGAGGATGTGCCTATCTCTTCCTCTGTTATCAGTACATGCAGAAAATAAAATCAGAGTACACTCGCTTTTATTTTCTGCTGTTTGCTTTGTTCTTTGGATTGTTGCCTCGTTTTCTGGTGCGTACCTCCTCGGACAATCTTGCTGCGATTGGATGTATGGCCTTGGTGGCTTTCCATTGGTATGCATCGGCTCAGTATCGCAATCGGATGTGGCCTTATCTTGTGTATGGTTTGTTGTGTGGGTTTTCCTTTGTGGCACGGTTTCAATCAGGGCTTTGGGTTTTTGGTTTTGCTGCGTGGCTTTTTGTCTTTCATGAAAAACGAAATATTTTATCACCTCGGTTGTGGGCTTGTGCGGGAAGTATGCTTGTCACGATTGGGCTTTGCTTGCTCTGTGATCGCTGGGGGTATGGGGAATGGGTGCTTAGCCCTTGGAGATATTTCTCTACCAATATCTTACAGGGCAAGGCTTCCCTCTTTGGTGTGAGTCCTGTGTGGGGGTATTTACAGTTATTTGCAGAGAACTTTTATCCTCTGGGTGCGATTGTACTTGGGGTGACGATTGGTTTCCTCTTGTGGTTTCCAAGCCATCTGTTGACGTGGATGTTTGTGCCTTTTGTTGTGGTCCACTGTTTGGTTCCTCATAAAGAGCTCCGATTTTTGTTGTTTCCGTTGCTGTATTTTTTTCCTATTTTTGTTTTTGAATTTGCCGCAGTAGGTGCGACTTGGGTCCAGTGGCTCTCTCGCAAGAAACTCTTGCATGTAGTGGGTTTGGCTTGGGCAGGAATGAATGTGTACTATCTTGCAGGCAGTGTTTTTTTTCCCATTGGGCCTGGAAATGTGTATATCCTCAATGAATTGCAGTCTTTTCGAGAGGCAGGAAAAAATATCGAATTGTATACCTTGGCACCAAGTAAATATGGGCTTTATGGGATGCCGTTTTTGGATTGGGATATCAAAAAAACTCGTATTTTCAATTTGGGAGATTTACCCAAAACCACTTCAGATGTGTTTGTGCTGCGCAACAAATACACCATGCGAGAAGATTCTTTTGATCGGATGCTGGAGAAAAAAGGTTGCTCGCTTTTAACGGATCAGTATCGTGCATGGCCTGCCCCATTGGCATGGGCGGCTCATCACTCGGATTGGTGGCAAAATCGGGTAGAAGGCATCATGAATCGAGCGGTGTATCATTGTGGGGGTAAGGAGGTTGAGCCTGGCTCTGTAGCAGTGAAGGGTGCGCCTACGGGTGCCCGTTGAATATAAAAAAAATAAGTAACTACCCAGGTAGTTGTTTTTTCTTTTCTTTTCTTTTCTTTTCTTTTCTTGGGCACCAGCTGCGCAGTTGCCCAAACCCTCCTTGCCACGCAATGGGAGAACGGGGATCCATTTCCAAGATGACACGTCAAGGCCGGCGCTCGCTCGGGGCCTCCCACCCTCTCTCAATCGCAGACAAGACTTTCGCCGTGGACAGT
>CANJLI010000034.1 GCA_947475005.1 Deltaproteobacteria bacterium
TAAAAGATCCGTCATGCCCAGGCCGCCTCGGCCGTATGGGCATCTCCCACGATCGAGGGGGATCCCCGACGCGCCCTTCAGGCGCTGGGGATGACGGATACAAATAAATTACCCGAAAAAGCAGCATTCTTTTCCAGTTTGCCTCTTAAACTTCCTGTTCAATAATAAAGGCTCAAGAGCCTTGCCCTGCCCCCCCCCATTCCCTTTGTACCAACGAGAGACAGGCGTTTTTGCCACGAGTCGCAGCACGGGGGGTTCTGCATTGCGAGCTTGCAGGTTCTGCAGCTCTTCTTGCACCGCACGCCAATGGGCAGTGGACTCTGCTTGTTGCATCTGCTGCAGAGACAGCACCCGCGAGAGGGCTTCTTGCATAGCCAAAAACTCGTGCTGTTGTGCAGCCAGAGTTTCCATCCGATTGTGCAAGGCTGTAAGTGCAGCCTCTACCCGAAGGTTCACACGAGTATCGTGAGCCAGTTGAGCTGCAAGTGGGAGCACGATTTCTTGCCGTTGATGGTGCAATGCCGTTTGCAATTGTCGGGTTTGTTGCGCAAGCTCATGGCCAAAAATCGAGCGGGTCTGGGAGGAAAAATCCCCCAACAAGGTATGGAGGCTGCGGATGGAAACTTCCGTCTGGGTCTCGAGATGCTGCACGGCTTCTTCGATCACCGAGGAGGATTTCTTATGGCTCGCGGTAGGTTTCACCCAAGCCATATAGGCTTCCACATCGCAGTCTCGGTACATGGGCCGAATATAACGCCCCATTTTAGCACGCCCCACGCGCAGCTCTTTGCCCGACAGTTGAGTGAGACGGGAGCGCTTGAGCCCCAAGCGTTCCATGACCGCATCGGCATCGAGGCAAAAGTCATTGAAGTAGGGCTCATTTCCCGTAAGCCATACCACCATAGGCAATGCGCCGGGGTCGAGGGGAGCTGGGGTAGTAGCATCCCAGTTATTTTCAGGGTCTATAAATTCTTCATACATAGCAGCGATCCGTCCTTGTGTCATGAAAGCACTATGGTACAAGCAGAGGTACTTTTGCACCAAGGAGTGTTTCATGTTTTTTTCCCAAATCCGCGGCGTGGGCTGTGCCCTACCCCCTCATATTGTGACCAATGACGAACTAGCCACCCATATGGATACAAGCGACACTTGGATCCGCGAGCGCTCCGGGATTATTCAGCGCCACCATGTGACAGACGGCATTGCCACCTCCCATTTGGCCATCGAAGCCTCCCAAAATGCCCTGAAGCAAGCGGGCCTCAAGGGTGAAGATTTGGATTTTATTTTAGCTGCAACCCTAAGCCCCGACTACTTTTTTCCTGGACTGGGCGTACAGATCCAGCATGGACTGGGCTGCCGCACCATTCCTGCCATGGACATTCGGGTCCAGTGCAGTGGCTTCTCCTGGGGACTCGCCACAGCTGACGCTTTCATGCGAACCGGGAAGTACAAACGGCTGCTTTTAGTCGGGGCGGAAATTCATTCTCGCATTATGGAGCTGAGCAACCGTAACCGCAATTTCTCCGTCCTCTTTGGAGATGGAGCGGGAGCTGTCATTTTGGAAACCCACTCAGGTTCAGAAGCGCCTTCGGCGAAGAATAATATCCGCGGAATGATTGACCATGAAATGGGCAGCGATGGCAGTGGCGCAGAGATGTTGATTCTACGCCGTCCAGGCAACGCAGGAGAGCCGACCTTCCAAGATATGGGAGAAGAGCGCAGCATGGCTTCCTTGCCCCACATGGAAGGACAGGCTGTATTTAAAAACGCAGTGACACGCATGAGCGAGGTACTCACCGAGCTTCTCACACGCAACGGACTGACTGCAGCAGACCTCGATCTGTTGATTCCTCATCAAGCCAATTTGCGCATCACCGAAATGCTCCGCAAGAAATTTGAGCTGCCCGAGGAAAAAGTAGTGAGCAACATCCATCTCTACGGAAACACCACTGCAGCTACATTACCTCTGTGCATGAACGATGCGCAAAATGATGGACGCTTGGTACCGGGCAAACTCGTAGCCACCGTCACCTTCGGAGCCGGCTTTACCTGGGGTGCAAATTTGATTCGTTGGTAGTACTGACTTGGGGACACCCGATGCGAGTGTCCCCTTTCTCCTCCCCGACTTATCTTCTCGCCTTCTTTGCTAAAAAATGCTGGTCTAATTCGCGTTGAATAAAAAGCTTGATAACAGCTTGACGACTTACATTTAGTTCGGTTGAAATTAGGTCAAGCTCTTGCAATGCTTGCGTCCCAAAATCTACATTGACTCGATGTATTTGTTCAGATAAAGGCGGCATCATTTTTCCGTTAGAAAAAAATTGATTCACATCTTTACCTTCTAAAGCAAGATCTTCAATCTTTTTAAGGCTCATTTTTTTTTGGTGATTGGGCTTTTAGCCTTCTTCATATAATTTCCTTTCTGTTTTTGTAGAAGGCCAATATGTTACAAGATGATAATACTCACCTTCGTTGTCCTCTCTGACTTCGTAAATGAGCGTGACCAGCTTGCCTTCTACAAATCCAATAGCCCTCATTTGTTCGGGGTCATCGTTTTTTTGATCTAAATACTGATTATTCTGAGCGCGATCTTCCAAAATTTTGGATCATAATCGAAAAATTTGTACGAATTTTTCGATTATGATCCAAATATTCCCCTATTTTTTCGATTTTAAGAAAAATAGCCATAACAACCATGCATAATTATTGTCACTACAATTGTTTATAAATAATCTCTCAATTTCGTATCTACTGTTGCCTCTCTCCTGTGCTATAGGGATGGGAATTGAGGACACCCACCAAATTCCCATCCTCCCTTCATGTAGAGAATCAAATGATACGAGTTCTAGTTTCCCTTGCAGCTTCATTTCTTTTCCTCGCAGGCCAAGCAGAGGGGGCGGAGCGTTATTTTCAAACCGTAGGCCAACTCATGAAAGGGGTGCCCCCGATTATGCTCCAGCTAAATAAAATGGAGATTGTAGAAGGCTACCAGTCATGGTTTTGGAAGAACGGGATATTACAAAAATTGGACTTTGTCCGTAGCACTACTAAAGCAGTAGGGACGAGAGTACAAGTGGAGGAAGCAGATGACAAATATGTACTCCCGACAAGGACACTCATGATGACAGCACAGGCACGGAGGAGACCATCTACACACGAACTGGCCGCAGCTGACGTGCTACGAAAGAGATTACGTCTACGCCACTACCTTTCCACCGAATCCATTCCCGAGGAAAATGTGTGTTATAGATAATAACCCAGTTGGATGAGATCGGGGACAGCTACCATCGCTTCGACAGCAGTTGCGCCGCCCTAGCGAATCCACTCTCCGGCAAAACGAGCGCCATAGCTAATCAACATCGAAGCCCCTGCTCGAAAGAATCCAGTCCATGCTTCAAGATGAGCACGTTGAGCGTTCATGAGTCCCTTCTCTGCCAGCGCTTCTATCCCTGCATATTCCCCACTCACTTCGTACGCAGCCCACGGCAGATCTGGAATTTCTTGCGAGAGTCGATATAGCACATCCAGATACGGCAGCCCCGGTTTTACCATGAGGATATCAGCACCCTCGTCTCGATCTCGCAGACAAGATCGCAAGGCATCGGCATAGTTTGAAGGACTCACCTGGTAGCTAGAACGATCTTTGAGTCCCTGGGCCCGAGGGGTAGAATCAGCAGCCTCCCGAAAAGGTCCGTAAAATGAGGAACTAAACTTCGACGAGTAACTCATGAGCACGGTGCGATCAAATCCGTTCTCTTGCAGCAGCGAGCGAATTGCATGTACACGAGAATCCATCATATCACTCGGCGCTACACAATCTGCACCCGCTTGTGCATAGGCGAGGGCCACTTCAGCGAGAGCCTGCACAGAAAATCCATTCTCAAGATGATCTCCATCTTCATTCAAAATCCCACAATGCCCATGGTGAGTATACGAGCATAAACACACATCCGTTGCGAGCCAGATGTCGGAGCCGAATGTTTTTTTGAGAGCTGTGATCTGTTGTGTCGCAAAGCTCACATCAAAGTTTCGTTGTTCGGTCTTCTGCCCTGGAACTCCGAATAAAATGAATTTTGAAATTCCAGTCTCGAGATCTTTCTCCACTTGCTTTAACAAAGACTCGGGCGTTTCTTGAAATACAGAAGGAAGTCCTGCAACTTGTTTTTTCTCTCGCAACCCTTCGACTACAAATAGGGGTTGGATAAATTTCTTAGGTGTAAGAGTGACCGACGAGGTCAAATCCAGAATATGAGAGTTTTGTCGCAGGCGTCGTAAATTCATAGCACACTTCTTCATTATAATTTTGCAAACATGCGTTGCTTATAGTCCTCAACCCCAGGTTGGGTAAAGGGATGAACATCTAACAGAATGGCGCTGATGGCACAAGCGGTTTCAAAAAAAGCAAAGGCAGCCCCCAAGCCGACGAGATCCATGCGAGGCAAGGTCAGCTCCATACAAGAGATGCCTCGGTGACTATGTGCCTCATAGGTAGCAGACCATGCAATGTCGTTAAGTTCGGCAAAGGACCTGCCGCAAAGCTTTTGGAGGTTTCCATGCTGGGTCGCTGGAAATGCAGGCACCTTTAGAACGTGCGTCCCTTCTGGTTCGATACGAAAGAAAGTTTCGATAAACGAAGGACATCCTTCTTGCAGGTATTGCCCGAGAGAATGAAGCTCAGTCGGATACTGCACACCCACAGGAAAGAGTCCCTTGTCTTCTTTGCCCTCAGATTCTCCAAATAATTGTTTCCACCATTCCACAAAGGTACGAAATCGAGGATCTGCATAGGCCAAGACTTCCATGCGCAGACCGGTTTCCCAGGCAGCTCGTCGATACACAGCATAGTCACAAACAGCCGCCGGCCGTTGTTTCATCTCCGTAAATGCATCGTTGGCACCTCGCAACAAGGCATCGATATCATAACCAGCAAGGCATAGCGGAATCAAACCCACAGCGGTCAAGACAGAAAACCGACCCCCGATGTCATCGGGCACGGTAAAGAGCGGATACCCAAAATGATCCGCTTGTGCTTTCAACGGTCCTTTGTGCGCATCAGTGGTGACCCAGATGCGCGACTTGGTTTCCTCAGGCCCAAAGCGAGTCTCCATGGCCTGCCTGATCCATTGGAAGGCAGCAGCAGTTTCGCTAGTAGCCCCCGATTTGCTGATGACATTCACCACGGGATTTTTTTCTTTGATCACTTCCAAGACTTCGAGAAGCTCTGTAGTAGACCAATTGTGTCCCGCGTAGAGCACGGGTTTGTAAGGAGAAGGACGATGGGTGCGGTGCTCCGGATACAGGGCATTTTGTGCATCCACCACCGCACGGGTCCCCAGGTAAGATCCTCCGATCCCCACCACGATCACCGTATCGTAGTACACAGGCAAACGCTCTACTGCAGCTCGAATGTCAGCTGCGAGAGCAAAACCTTGGGTGCGAGGATAATCCCACCAACCGGTATATTCAAGATAGGCGTGTGTACCTTCTTCTAAGCTCTTGGCCACATGATGGGCCTTGGGCTGCCAACTGCGATAAGCGGTCTCCAAGGCGTCGGAAAATTGACGACGGGTGGACTCGATCATAATAAGAGGCCTTTCTGAGGTTCTGTGGAGCGGATGTAACGCTCTACTTGGGAAAGAACGGGACGAGGGGCTCGTACCAAATATTGCAGATGCCCATTGTCAGGATCACACTGAGAGTCGAGAATCATACAGTTGCGATACAAAAATGAAACCGTACGAGCATCCTCTGTTGCATCCACTTCTACCCATTTGGTTTCAAATTCTCGATCAAAAAATTCGTAAACAAATTGCCGCAACCGCAGCACATCCTCTCGCACAAAGGCCGACAGCGCCACGCTGTCGGGATAACTTTTTCGCAAGACCCGTACGAGATAGGGCTCTCGTACACAGTCGACTTTGTTAAATACCGTGATCACGGGAATCTCACCAGCCCCAATTTCTCGAAGGACCTGGGTGGTGCTCTCCATCTGTTGGACGTAGTAATCGTGGGCCAAATTCACCACATGGATCAGGAGATCTGCGTCTTGCACCTGCTCCAGGGTAGATTTGAAAGATGCGATCAAGCTCACAGGCAACTGTCGGATAAATCCCACTGTATCGCTTAACAGGATCCGAGGGCGCGTATGAGGATCGATGACTTTGGTTTGGGAATCCAGGGTGGCAAAAAGAGCATCGCGGCCGATGGTTTCCGCATGGGTCAAGGCGCTCATGAGGGTGGTCTTGCCGCTGTTGGTATAGCCCACAAGACAAACTTTGAGCTCATTTTGCCGGGCTTTTTTCTGTGTATGATGGTCTTTTTGAATCTGCTCCAAGTCTCGCTGCAACCGTGCAATCCGGTGACGCACCAATCGGCGATCCACCTCGATCTGCTTTTCGCCCATCCCTCGCGCATTGACGCCTCCGCGCTGACGCTGAAAGTGGGTCCACGCGCCGGTGAGGCGGGGGAGGAGGTACTCGAGCCGTGCGATTTCCACCTGGGTTTTGGCTTGATTGCTCTTGGCATGACGCGAGAAGATATCGATGATGATCCCCGCGCGATCGAGGACCTGGCATCCCGTGTCTGACTCTAGGTTTCTCACCTGAGGCCCCGAGAGGGGATGATCGATGATAAGCAGTTCCACATCATGTCGCTGGGCCATCTGCCTAATTTCGGCTACTTTTCCAGAACCCAAGAACGTACGAGGGTTGGGTTGCAGCCGGCGCTGCACCACCTCTGCCACAACGGGAATACCAAGGGTCCGCAGGAGGGCCGCGATCTCTTCCGTGCCCTCGGTGGCATCGGGATCGGGGGCATCCTGCAGGGAGACGGTGACAACGATGGCTCCATGCCGGGCTTTTTTAAACTGCGTCAGGGTCGCGATCTCAGTCAAATCGGGGTTCCTCCGTGTACAGTGGGCTGAACAGGCGCCGCATCAAGGGCTTCTTGCTCGAGACGGCTAATCCGCGCGATGGCTTCCTCTACGGCGATAGAAGGAAAGTATCTCTCAGCGATTTGAATAAAGATACGGTAGTGGCCTGCTTCTCGGCGGGCCAAGTCTCGGTAGAACGTTTGCAGCTCCGGTTCTGTGAGGTGCTCGGAGAGGAGCTGAAACCGCTCATAGCTTCGCGCCTCAATAAATGCACTGAATACGAGTTGATCGAGAAACCGCTCCTCTTTGCCTGTACGCAAATTGGATATGATACTGCGCACATACGGGTCTTTTTCGTCGTGGGGCACAAAGGGAACTTTTCGCTTACGCAGGATGCGATAGACTTGGCCGAAATGTTCCAGCTCCTCGCGGGCGAGGCTTACCATGGGCTCGATCAGAGTCGTGCGGTGGGGGTACTGGCAGATCAAGGACATAGCGTGAGCCGCAGCCTTGCGCTCACAGGCCGCGTGGTCCAGGAGAAAACGATCAAATTCGCCGCATACCATCTCCGCCCAACGGGGGGAGGAGGGCTGCTGCAAGGGGAGGTTCGGTGTCAACATATCCGGTCCATCTCAGCTGGGAATCAAACACCTTCTATATCGAATTTTTTAGGTGGACGCGATCCGTAAAGTCGACAATCAGGCGAAATTCGGTACATTTTCGCCAACACCTTGTCCACATTGCGCTTTTGATTGACAGATGCTCAACCTTGAAAAATTTCACCACACAACTTTGGTCGTGCGCATCCTCACGAATCGAAAGCAAGGTTAGAGTTCTCTTTTTCTAAGCAGTACACGTACCACCTCAGCCCTTACAATATGCCAATTCTTACGAAGTTTACCAAAAGGGTTTTCACCTGGTTTTGAAAAATTGAAATGTGCATAACCATCCAGATAGACGTATCCATCAATATCTACTATAGAATGCATGGTCTCCAAGGCCTGTTGAGAAACAGTTTGATCCAAAACTTGGGAAGTTAAAACACCCATGCCAATGACTAGATTGAATTTACTAGCACCCGCTAGCTGCCGAAGCTCAACAATATCTTCATTCCAAAATATTACTTTATCGCCAAACTTTAACAGACGAGCTTTTGCTGCATCACATGCATCTTGATTTTTCTCTAAGAAGTAATAACAAGATATGGAATCACCGTACTCTTTGAGGAGCATTTCAGCTAATTCTCCGCTCCCCCCCCCAACTTCAAGGACTGTGATTTTCGAATCACAGGGTTTGAAGACCTCTGAAAGAAAGGAAATGGCTCTACTATATGCCTTCTCATAAAAAAGATCCGCGCGAAAATCGCTAGATTTATAGGTAGGTAACCAATGTTCTGAAGGCAGTACACATGAACTCGGAGCGTTGTCCATACGAATCAATTTACAGTCTTTTAGCATACCGATGTTCTCAGGGCTCACTACATACCATGAATCCATTTCATGCAGTACCGTAACGAGATACATATCATAAGGATGTGGGAGGCCAGTGGGAGAAAAATCAGAACGATCTAAAGCCCAAGCTTTTTTCAGGTTGCGAGGAAGCAACGCATATTCTCGTGTATAGAATACTCGCCCGTTATCAGCATAAATACAGTCAAAAAGATTCAAAGCACCTGGAGCAGGAGGATCTATTTGCTGAAGGGTTAATTTCGGACAAGCGGCTTCCTCTCTCACCTCACTAACAGAGGCAAATATCGAACCACTTGTATGCATACCCCACGTTATCAAACAAAAAACAGCCGCACGAAGCGCTCTTTGCAACATAGGAACCTCCAACTTAGATCGTAAAACTAGCCAATTAGTAGGGAAATAAAATGAACAAATCAACCAATTTTGGGTACAACTGCCAATAAGCTCAATAACACCCTGAAGTAAAACTGAGTTTTTTGATCCAATCCGCTATTTTATCCCGATAATGATTCTCACATTTCGACCAACTGTCGTGAGTAATCATACCCAGCCTGCAGAAAGGGGTTCAGACATTTTTCGCGAAATTTTGCCTTTTTTGAAGAGATAAGTTCGCCCTCCTTTTCCCTATTTTTTCGGGTGGTTTCATATTGAGTGGATCGCATTTCTTTACACCTGCAGGAAAAACGGGTACCATCCGCCTTTATTGCACAAGCAGAAGATTTTCCCACTGGAGGCCAGAAAGATGGGGTTGCATATTTACGAGACTCCCGATAATGTGGTTGACCTTTCTGCACGGAGAAAGCAAAAGCTGGCTCCTAGGCTAGAATCAGAGACTTCTCTTCGCCCAATCTTGCGCACGATGGAAGACAATGCCAAGCGCGAAGAAGAACGTAGCGAGATTCGTTCAAAGAACAATCTCTCTGTATTGCAAAGCTATCGAATTAAGAAGTGATCCCAGAGGTAAGAAAATGCGGATTTTGGTAGTGGAGGATGACCTACCGTTAGCAAGTATCCTCATACGCACGCTGCGCGAAGAGTCTTATGCCGTCGACCATGCTGCAGACGGCCACGAAGCGGAGTGGATGGCCTTTGAAAATCCATATGATCTCATTCTGCTCGACATCATGTTGCCACGTAAAGACGGGATGGCCGTGTTGAAGAGTTTGCGAAACGGGAGCCTCAGCGTTCCTGTGTTGCTTCTCACAGCAAAAGATACCAAAGAAGACCTCGTGCATGGCCTCGACAATGGGGCCGATGACTATCTGATCAAACCCTTCAGCCTCGAAGTGCTCCTCGCTCGCATACGCGCATTGTTACGCCGTAAAGAGTCCGTTGCTCCATCGATCCTCGAAGCCGGCCCTGTAAAAATCAATCCCGCTCGCAAAGAAGTGACCGTAAACGAAGTGGGCATTACGCTGACAGCAAAAGAATACGGCCTACTCGAGTATTTTATTCGCAACAGCGGCAGTGTGATTTCAAGGACCCAGCTCTCTGAGCATGTGTGGGATTTGAACTTTGAACCTGCCTCCAATGTGGTGGACGTCTACGTCGGATACTTACGAAACAAGATCGACAAAGCGGCTGGCATGTCGTTGATTAAGACAGTACGTGGCCATGGCTATATGTTTGATGTACCTGCTTGAGATCGGGGACACCCGCCTAATTATAGGAGGGGGGAATCCCCCCTCCTATAATTAGGCGGGTGTCCCCGATCTCAAGCCCCGATCTCACTCCGTGTCCCCGATTTTGGACCTGGCTTTCGGAGTGTGAAATCAAAGCCTGTGCTTTGCTCAATCTTTTGAATAAAGCTTTGACTCCCCAACGGTCTACCTACCTGTGAATTTTTTCGAATCAGATCAATCTCAGCCGAATCTAAAGTTTTATTTAGAAAATCTCGCCAATTCGGATGTCGTTCTACCATAGATCCCCTCTCAATTAAGGGATCTGATTTTTGAAAGAGATGCGCTTGTGCACTGCTCCATTTATAATCCTCCGGGTACTTACATAAATCTGCTCTCACCGGATTTTGCTCTATATATCGTACACATTTATTCAAATAATCATCATCCATAGGCACGGAAAAAAAACGTCCCTGCCAAAGGTGACCTTTCCAGTCCATACGTAAATTTATTTGCTTGGTATAACGTTCATGAGCTTCCCCAATGGCGAAGCGAAGAGCGCTTTCAGAGGTAGGCACTGCAACAAGATGAACATGGTTGGGCATCAAGCAATACGCTAAAATTGTAACCTCATATTTTTTGCAAGATTTCTTCATAATATCGCAATACAGCTGATAATCATCCTCACAAAAGAAGGTGAGTTGCCTTCTATTACCACGTTGTGTGACATGGTGAGGTACATTGGGAATAACGATGCGTGGTTGTCTTGGCATAATACGTAGAAAGATAACAAAGTAATATGGATGTCGCACAGTGACTTCATGAATAAATTTGAGATCGGGGACACCCACCGTGAGATCGGGGACACCCACCGAATTATGGAGCGGGGATTCCCCGCTCCATAATTCGGTGGGTGTCCCCGATCTCATGTCCCCGATCTCACCCTAAAGAAACCCTCACTTCTGCCGAAGCTTATCCTTGTATGCAAAATGAATCTGATATTCATCCTATAAGGAAAAAAAGATGAGACCCTCGCAATCCACATGGGGAGCGTTGTTACTCCTCGCTACACTCTCAGGCTCGGGTTGCAATAGCAGCACAATTACCCCCGCTACCTCTGCCGCTCTATTGCAAAAATCTCTCACCTTCAGCGACGCAACCTCAAACTCTCTTACGCTACACTGGACCGCTGCAGACAGCCTCCTTGCAGTGGGCACGCTGAAATATCTTGCCTTCTATATAGAAACAGATCCAGGCAGCACAGATCAAACAGCTGCTACCATCAAAGCCGAATGGACCGCAGTGGGTACAGCAGCACCTGGCATCACCTCTGTTTCTATTCCGAATTTAACCGCAGAGACCAAGTACTACTTTACCGTGTTGGCTACAGATAGCGCGAATAACATTACGGTATACCCGGTTGCTTCCCAAACTACGTTAGCAGCAGATTCGACTGATACGATAACCACGACAACTGACACCACTGACACCACTGACACCACACCACCCACACCGGGAGCAAGTGGAACCTTGGTCTTTACCGGAGCTACAACTTCAGGACTCACAGTAGAATGGACAGCTGCAACGGATGCTGTTTCCAGTGCAAGCACTCTCGTGTACAAGGTGTATTATTCTACCACCGCAGGCGATGTAGCCACTCTTGACTCCATGACGGATGCAGATAGTGATGCTGTTTATGCTGGATCTGTAACTGGTGGAGGAAGTTTGGCTCTCACTGGACTCGCATCAGATACCACGTACTATATGAACATCGTAGTTTCCGATGAAGCAGCAAATGCAGCTGCCTATACAGCAGGTTCTTCTGCAACGGCAATCACCCTAGATAGTGCTGCTCCCACTGTATCTTCGGGTACACTGACCGCTTCAAGCATTACCACCACAGGTCTTACATTGAGCTGGGTTGGAGCCACAGATGACGTCACACCTGCCTCTGCCTTGCATTATATGGTGATCTACCAGGATATGGATACTGCACCGCCTGCGGTTTCAATAGACGCAGGGAACAATACCTCCCTGAATATTACAGGGTTGACTCCGGCGACAACGTATATCTTCCAAGTTGTGGTTCGAGATGAAGTTGGAAATAACACCACATATACCCCGAAGACACAACGTACAAGTAGCCCGTAGCTCAATCTGTTTGCCTCAGCTACAACAACCAGGAATTTTGGGCTTCCGGCTCCGCAAGAACTGCTGCAGATGCAATCTGCAGCACAGCACGAGTTGCAAGTTATGCAAGTACATGTGGAAGCTCAGATAACGTACATGCCGTACTTAGTGCAAGCAGCAGCGATACTATGGCGGGTATGACCACCACATTTCCTACAATGTCCAGCTCCGCAACCATCGTCGATGCTGTATATAGCTACACAGTTGCAACAAATTGGAGCGATCTCATGACCAATGGGCCGTGTCATACTGGTGCAACCTGTAACGGCGGTGGGGCTTTAAAAACGCTTCTGACTCCATCTTCTGATTACTACTGGTCAGGCTCAAACACAGGGGGTGCCTATCGTGCTGTCTATAGTTGTTCAGGGTGGAGCACGACAATAACTGAGCTTGGAGATCTATTGGATGCTCATTATACAGGTTCATCCACCACAGTTTGGCTAGGAGGTGCTGCGGCTAGCTGCTCCAACCTTAGATCTCTCCTCTGTGTATGTTGGTAGTATTTTGTAATCACAAGTAAACAAATTAAATTATACAAAAATACCAATCTCAACTCGTAAAGAAACTCCCACTTCTACCGAAGCCTATCCTTGTATGCAAAATGAATTTCGACATTCACCATATAAGGCCTAAAAATGAGAAAGCCTCTCTCCATATTGGTATCAATAACTGTGGCTTCTATACCTACCCTCTCCTCTGCGTGTGCTGGTAATCCATCATGAACACGAAGCTGTATCAAATTACATGTTTCCTCCTCCTCGCTACAAGCCTCGGCTGCAATAGCAGCACCACGCCAACGGATGCAGCTGCACTTGTTCTTGTAAAAGACACAACCTCACCTGTGGTGGCAGATCCTGTGTTGGTTGCTTCTAGCATTACCACCACGGGTTTAACCTTAACATGGACTGCTGCCAGCGATGTAGTAACAGAAGCAGCAGAGTTAACCTACCAAGTCTACTATGCCTCCTCAGATCTCACCACGGTAGCCGAGTGGCAAGACACCACACAAGCTACACAAGTAGGAACTGCAACAGCAGCTTTAACCACGGTGAATCTCACCGGACTGACACCAGCAACAACGTACTACTTCATGGTTATCGTGAGTGATGAAGCAGGCAATTCGAGTTTGTACAACAGTTTGTCAGAGAGCACGATCGCATCATATATCTACATGTACACCTACGGCCCTACGAATGGAGCACTCGGTGGGAGAAGTGGAGCTGATGCATTATGTGCAGGCAGTACAAAGCCATCTGCTTGCACAACAGCTAGCAACGTACATGCATTCCTTACGGTTTCTGCGAGTGACTATCTATCTGTCGATCATTTCGCTACAACAGCAAGCACACAACCTCCATCCAATGCAACAATTGTAAACGGAACCAATTCCGACCAAATTGCTTCTAGTTGGAGTGACCTCCTCACCAACGGAGGATGTCAAAGTAGCAACTCCACCTGTAGCGATTCTCATATGCAAACGGTTATTGGATCCGGTCCTTTTCCATGGGTTGGAAGTGAAACAGAGAACTGCGAAGGATGGCAAACCCCTTTCGGTTACCCAATCCCAGTCGGCACACAGGGAAATTTTTTCAATGCTACCACTGGGGCTCAAATGTTTACTAATATTTCAAATCAATGTGACTTTTCTGCCGATCTCATTTGCGTATGCTGGTAAAGGATATCGAATATGAATACACGAGTAACATCCCTATTCCTCCTCCTGGCTACGAGCCTCGGATGCAGCAAAAGCAGCACGTCTGCAGATGCAGCAGCCGCTCTTACCGAATCAGTATCGAAACCCACTTTCAGCGATGTGACCTCGGATTCTCTCACACTGAGCTGGAAAGCAGTCTCTGCTAGTACCACTGCAGTAGGTACGATTAGCTACCAGGCTTTTTATACACAGACGGATCCTGGCAGCACAACACCATCAGCAGCTACAGTGCAAGCAGATTGGACTGCTGTCGGTACGTCAACAGCCAATCTTCTTTCAGTTTCCATCCCTTCTCTTTCCGAAAATACCGAGTACTACTTCACAGTGTTGGGTACAGATACGGAAAATCACATCACCGTATACCCCATCGCATCTCAAACGACCAGCGAAGCCCCTGCAGGTGCGGATGCAGATACTACACCACCGGTACTAGCAGATCCTGTATTGGTAGCCTCGAGTGTTACCACCACAGGGTTAACGTTGAGCTGGACAGCGGGCACAGATAATGTGACCTCCACAGCAAGTTTGCGCTATCAAGTCTACTATTCTACCTCGGAGCTCACAACACTGACAGAGTGGCAAGACAGCGACCAAGCTACGCAAGTAGGCACTGCAGCTGCTGGATTAAAAACGCTGAACATCACCGGATTGACAGCAGATGCTGCGTATTACTTCATGGTGGTCATAAGCGATCTTGCTGGCAATTCAACTCTGTATACCAGCCTAGCTCAACGCACTTCAATACCGACATTTGCACCGGGCAATAGCGGGATCTTGACCATCAGCAATGTTACCCGAAGTGGGCTTACTCTGGCATGGAGCGCTGCCCTCGAGCATGGAGTAGCTTCTGACTCTGCTATTTACTTCGCATATGTGTCTACACTTGCACAAGATGTAGCTTCCAATGCAGCCATAATTGCACAAAACAGCACTGCCGTTAGTAAAGGGTTTACCACTGACACCAGCATTTCGATTTCGTGGCTATCGTCAAATACTACTTATTATGTAAATATAATCGCCGCAAATGGAACCGAGACGATAGTATATACTCCCCATACCGTCACCACCTCAGAGAGTACACAAGTATATTTATTTGCTAACAAAACAGGGCTTTTAACCGATGCGGTCAAGGCTGATTTTGCAGCAGCGGGTGGAACTGTAAGATCGAATGTAGATGCGCTTTGCAACACCAAGCGAGAAGCGAGTTATGCCAGCACATGTCCAAGCTCTACCAGTGTGCATGCAGTATTTAGCGCAAGTAATGCCGATACAATGGCAGGTATGAGCACAACCTATCATATGCCCAGCAGCTTTAGCGTCGTAGATGTTACAAATGGCTACAAAATTGCATCCAGTTGGACTGACATGATCAACAACGGACCCTGCAATGGATCAAATGCAGCAACCTGTAATGCAACAGGTTCCCCAGCACAGTCTTTGCTTACAGCTCTCGGGCTTACTACTGGGGGTGGTTACGCAGGTTATTTTTGGTCAGGGTCGAGTACTGGTGGTGCATATGATGCTGCCAATACCTGCAATGGATGGACAAATAAAGAAAATGATCCCTATAGAGGGGCTATTATCGACGGAACTGAAAATCCAGGTACTTCTAGCTGGTTATCACTCGCGAGTTTTTGCAGCGCAAACTATGGATACGGAAATCCCCTCCTCTGTGTGTGCTGGTGATCGATCATGAAACTCCTCCTCCTCACCACCTTCATAACCTTCGGCTGTGGTAAGCATCATACGTCAGAAGATGCAGCTGCAAGTACCGTCACTGTATCAACCCCTACCGCCAGTGAGGTAACTTCAAACTCTCTTACATTGAATTGGGTTGCAGCCAAGGACAGTGAAACAGCATCGAGCAAGCTGAGCTACCTTGCTTTCTATACGCAGACAGATCCTGGTAATACGCATCCCACTGCAGCTACAGTTAAATCTGATTGGACTGCAGTGGGCACTGCACAAGTGGCTATTACATCTGTTTCGATATCTAATCTGTCTGCAAACACCACTTACTACTTTACCGTGTTGGTAACAAACCCTGCAAATCAAACCACCGTTTATCCTGTCAGATCTCAAGCTACACTTGCAAGCGAGGAGACAACCGACACAACTACAGACACAACTCCTCCAGCACCCGGAGCGAGTGGGGCACTGACCTTTACCGGTTCCACGACCACAGGTTTTACGGTGGAATGGACCCAAGCCACGGATGATGTATCCAGCGCCAGCGTTCTGTTGTATAGGGTCTATAGCTCCACCATAGCTAGCGATGTAGCAACCCTTTCTGCTATCACAGCTACAGACAGCACTGCCGTACTTCAGGGATTGGTCGTAGGAGAAAGTAGCCTCGCACTTAGAGAACTCACAACAGACACCACGTACTATGTGAACGTCGTGGTCTCCGATGAATTTGAAAACAAAGCCGTATACACAGCTGGTTCAACTACAACCGCACAGATACCAGACACAACACCACCCGTACCTCAAAATACTGGGATTTTAGTCTTTAGCAATAAGACCGCTACTGGAGCTACCGTGGCGTGGACCGCCGCAACCGATGACAGATCTAACGCAAGCACTCTCTTATATGAGGTGTATTATTCCAGGACCAGCAGCGATGTAGCCACCCTTGCTGCGATACTAGATCCGGACAGCACCGCAACTTCTGGAGGATTCATCACAGGGGATACCCACCTCGTTCTTACAGGTTTATTAAGTTCCGCCGTCTACCATGTAAACGTAGTGGTATCAGATGAAGAAGGGAACCAATCCACCTATACAGCAGGTTCCTTTATTACGCTCTGCCCCAGTTTCGACTCTGATTTCACCAGAGGTTGTTTCCAGAACGAAACGGAATTTGATTAAAAAGAACAAGGGATTGAGTCCACCTACCTTTTTAAGAACAAGGGATTGGGTCCACCTACCTTTTTAGAGATTGGGTCCACCTACCTTTGGTAGGTGGACCCAATCTCTAAAAAGGTAGGTGGACCCAATCCCTGCCCCCCTTCTAAAAAGGTAGGTGGACCCAATCCCTGCCCCCCTAGGAAGAAGGAGGAAATATTTTCTAAGAGTTGAACAAAACATTCCAAAGTAGAGCGAAGGGGCCTACACCATCTTTTCCTTTGTATTTTCCGGTTCCAAACAAAAAGTTGTCTTCTTCGGTATCGACAATATCAACTTTTACATCGAGTTCTTTAATAAGATTGTCATCCAGATCTTTTAGAAACTGAGCCGCAGTAGGATCATCACCCATTCTTACAAAAGAGAAGGCGGCCAAAGTTTCGCGGCCTTTGGATTCAAGATCATTGTCTCGGATGACTTTCTTAAAGAATTGTTTGGTCTGCTGTGCCTGACCTGGATCGGGCTCACCATCTGTCAGAATGACCACAGTGAACGGCTCACCCTTTTGGAGAAGATTGTGTAATTTCTTTTCATATACACGCTCCAGAGCTAAATAGAGAGGCGTACTACCCCGTTGTGGTTTTTTGGTAGTAAACATTTTTGTGATGTCTTCACAGCTTCTCATTTCGGCTGCTTCGTACACAAGTTCACCTGTTCCTGGTTGCCCTTCCCAAAACACCACATCCACAGCTCCGCTTTTGTCCAGATTGAGCATAAGTTCCGAAAGGCTTTCGGCAGCGATTCGGGCCGAATCCCACCGGGTCCAATTTGCAGATGCGCCTCCTGTTGGGTTGTCATCCGACCGATTCATCGAACCGCTTTTGTCCACCATAATAATCATCTCTCGCGCAGAAAGTGCTGCTACTTTTTGCCCATCTGTTCTGGCTTTTTGTGGATCTGCAACGACATCTTCATATTCGGATTGTGACAAACTTGCTTTTCCGGTTCTAGCAGCATCTTTGATTTGCTCGAGGGCTCCTGTGGTTAATTTCCCTCCTACAGGTGCATCTATGGTATTCACAATGGGTTTGGCAAAAACAAGAGGGGCAGAAATTGAAACTGCGCAGACGAGTGATAGATAATTCATCATGTTCATTCTCCTATATATTTTTTATTTCTTCTTGTGACTCCTGTTCTCTACGATGCTTCTTAGTCGTACAATGCATCCCACAGTAGGGCAAAAGGTCCTACACCTTCTTTGCCTTTGTATTGGCCGGTTCCAAACAAAAAGTTGTCTTCTTTGGTGTCTACGATATCGACTTTCACATCGAGTTCTTTGATGAGATTGTCATCCAAGTCTTGCAAAAATGTTTTAGCACCTGGATCATCACCCATTCTGACGAAGGAAAAGGCTGCAAGTGTTTCTCGTCCGTCGGATTCAAGATTGTTATCCTTTATCAACTTTTTAAAGAATTTCTTTACGGCACCTGGATCATCCGGTTCGCCATCGGTAAGTACCACAACTGTAAATGGTTCTCCTCGTTGTAGAAGACCTTGTAGTTTTTTCTGATAGATCTGTTCGAGGGCAAGATGAAGTGGAGTTCCTCCTCCAGGTTTGTGTGCTTTAAACATTTTTTGGATATCCCCACAGCCCCTCATTTCTTCTTCGACAGATTTTAATTTTCTGTTTTGATCTCCTTCCCAAAACATCATATCCACAGAACCATTTTGATCGAGACTGAGCATCAATTCAGAAAGGCTTTCTGCAGCAATGCGAGCTGAATCCCATCGGGTCCAATTTGCAGCAGAACCACCTGTGGGGTTTTCATCCGGTTTCTCCATAGAGCCACTTTTATCCACCAGAATAATCATTTCTCGCGCAGAAAGGCCGGCCACTCTTTGGGCATCTGTCTTTGCTTTCTGTGGATCTGCGACGACATCTTCATATTCTGATTGCGTCATGCTGGATTTTCCAGCATCTGCTGTGTCTCTGATTTTATCCAAAGTGGCGGGCGTGAGTTTTCCTTGTTCAGGAGCTGCCAACGAATTTTTAATTGGTTTGGCAAAGATAAAAGGCGCAGAAATTGAGACTGCACAAACGAGTGAAAGGTACTTGACCACGTTCATTCTCCTACTGATTTTTTTGGGCGATATACCTCCTTTCTATCTCGTTGATTGAATAATTGTAACTGATTGAAATTATTGTATTATTTCTTCTGAAGGCAGGTGGAAATAAAAAAGGGGACACCCGATGCGAGTGTCCCCTTTTTGGGGTGGCGTAATTCAAAGTTGGGAGATCCTTTTGCTCAGTACAATCAATCCCCTTCCCCCCGTAGCTGCGTCGAAGAAACAGGATCCCAAAACGTTGCCTTCGGCACAAATTCCGCAATCTCTCGAAATGCAGGGGGGTAACTCCCCTCTTCCCCTCTCGCAAAGCACAAGAACCGGCAGCGCAGTGTGCGCAGCTCTTGCAGGGCAGCTGCCAAGCCGGCTTCGCCTCCATAAAACCGGGGCTCACAGATGCGCATCGCCGTATCTGTACCCACGATAAATTGCAGATCCCCACCCCAATGCCGAGCTTTTTCTACGAAGGTGCGCATCCCTGTTACCCACAGGCTTTTGGGTTCCATCAATCGACGGATGGATTCTACTCGTTCTTGCAACGAGAGGTAATCCACAGGAGGCTTATCTGCATTCAACAAGGGGATCTCAAGGCTCACCGGCTTTCCCGTAAGTTGTGCCGCAAGCTCGATCATGCGCTGGTGGCCCTGATGAAACGGATTGCAAGCAGAGGAGAACAATACAGTGGGTTTCTCACCAGATCCTACCAAGGGATGTGCAAGCGAGGTGCCTAGCAGTACCGCTTGCAAAGCAGGCTCTGCCACTGCGATCTTGCGATCCAGGACATCTTTCTCTTTCAGAGGAAGGGGCAAGCGATGTGGCAATCCACAAGCTTCGCTCCAAGTATTCAGTACCAGATTGCGTGTTAGCAGCTCGGCATCCTCTCGCGAGTGACCTGGTGCCAGATGAAGACCGAAGATCACGGTACAGCTCTCGGTTTGATAACTGCAAAAGATGCGGTGCTCTCGTCCTTCTCTCTCTGTACCTCTGCGAGGTAGTACACAAGTAAGAGAAAGGCCGATCATTTTTTCGGAGGCTGTCCACCCATATCCCTCGAGGAAGGCACGCATGCTCAAGGCCAATCCTGTTTCTTGCGAGCACGTTTTCACAAGAGGCTTTTTCAGCTGCAAATACGAAGTCAGGGATTTTGGATGGTAGGGGATGTGGCAGGCCAATAGGACGCGAGAACCACCGCCTCGTGCGAGGAGAGGGGGAAGTACCGTACTGCCACCACCTGCGAGCACCAACACCACAGGTACTTCAGTATTTTGCAAATGGTCACATAGGATTTCAGCTTGCATAACGAGGCCTCTTTTTATACTGCACACACTACATAAAATGGAGAATCAAGTATGGAACGTTGCCGCTCTGAAGAACTCTATCGAGAAGCTTGCACCCTCATGCCAGGCGGTGTCAATTCCTCTGTACGTGCATTTAAAGGCGTGGGGGGAGCCGCACCAGTCTTTATTCGCAACGCCAAAGGCGCCCACCTCTGGGACGAAGACGGCAATCGCTACATCGACTACGTCGGTACCTGGGGCCCAGCCATCCTCGGACACGCCCATCCCGAGGTGGTAGAGGCTGTGTGCCGTGCTGCCAAAGATGGACTGAGCTTCGGGGCCCCTACACGGGCAGAGAACGTGCTGGCCCATCTGATCTGTGAGGCACTCCCTTCCATTGAAAAACTCCGTCTGGTCTCCTCCGGTACCGAGGCCTGCATGACAGCCCTGCGCCTGGCCCGAGGTTACACAAAACGGGACAAGATACTAAAGTTCCAGGGCAACTACCACGGGCATTTTGACGGCTTATTGGCCAAAGCCGGCTCTGGAGTCCTGACCTTGGGACTGCCCGATTGCGCGGGGGTTACCCCCGGGGTTACCGCGGACACAGTTTTGGCACCATACAATGATCTTGCCTATGTCGAAAGTCTCTTTCAGAAGATGGGCCACGAGATCGCATGCATCATTGTAGAGCCTATTTCGGGCAATATGGGGTTTGTGCGAGGAGAAAAGGCCTTTCTGCAGGGATTGCGCAAATTGTGTTGGGACTATGGCTCTGTCCTTATTTTTGACGAAGTGATGACCGGATTCCGCGTCGCGAAGGGCGGATATCAAAATCAGATCGATATT
This sequence comes from Deltaproteobacteria bacterium, assembly GCA_947475005.1. Classification (GTDB taxonomy): domain Bacteria; phylum Bdellovibrionota_B; class Oligoflexia; order Oligoflexales; family Bog-1112; genus CANIBL01. The sequence continues at coordinate 20,961 of CANJLI010000034.1, forward strand.
CAGCCTGATCTCACTACCTTGGCGAAGATTATTGGGGGGGGCTTGCCTCTGGCAGCTGTTGGGGGTAGAAGAGAGATTCTGGACCAGATGAGCCCCGTAGGGCCTGTTTACCAAGCTGGCACCCTGTCCGGCAATCCCGTGGCCGTTGCGGCTGGGATTGCGACACTAACCGCCCTGAAAGCCTATCGGTCTTCAGAGGGATTGGATGCCTGGCAACAGTTGGAAAAACAGACGAAGACCCTAGTGGCAGACCTACAGGATTGTGCAGAGAAATCGGGTATTTCTATCCAAGCTGATTGCGAGGGGGGAATGTTTGGTTTCTTTTTTACGCAGAGTCCTGTACAAAATCTGGATGATACCCAAACAAGCGATGTGCCTTTTTTTCGACGTTTCTTTCATAGTATGTTGAATCAAGGGATCTATCTCGCCCCCTCTGCCTTCGAAGCTGGGTTTGTTTCTCTGGCCCACACGACGGAAGACCTGGCTGCCACCCGAGCAGCTGTGGGGCATGCTCTCGAGCACGCCAAGGCGGGATAAACATATCGTTATATAAAGGACCTTTTTGTGATTCCTAGCTCCACCCATAAAATTCGAATTGGCATGATTCCGTATTGGAACTTGCACCCGTTTCGCAGAGAGATACAGCGGGCAAAATTTACGGAGTTGGAAATAGTCGAAGGGGTGCCCAGCATGCTCAATCGATGGCTTGGAGAAGGGCTTGTACATATTGCGCCTTGTTCCAGCATCTGCTTGGGAACTGCAGATTACGAAATGGCCTTGCCTCTTGGTGTAGCGAGCCATGGATCTGTAGGCAGCGTCTATTTAGGGCTGAGTCGAGAGCACGAGCCCATGCTCGAGGCCTTGCAGGCACGCAGAAAACGTATCCAAGAGGTCTTCGCATTGGCACAGGCCAGTTTCGGATGTGACGTACGAAAAATTTCTAGCGTGGTCTGGAAACAGTTGGTAGAAATCCCCGCAGAGGAGCGCATTAAAGCCCCTGCAGTCAAGCTCACCAAACAATCTGCCGCCAGTTCCATGATGACACAAATTTTATACAAACTCTGGTTTGGGGAATCCTTACTCAGTCCGCATTTGGCTACCACCACCGCCTACGGGGGCAAGCCCATCGAGCTCCTCATCGGAGACGAAGCCTTACAACGCAAAAGCACCTTCTATCGCACCTTGGACCTTGGAAGCATCTGGAAGGAAATGACCGAGCTTCCTTTTGTCTTTGCCGTGTGGCAATCTCGCGGCTCCATGCTCAATGGGTGGCGGCGCAAAATTCAAGAGATTGGAGAACGAGCTGAGACCTTGATGCACGTAGAACCCAATCGGTATTTACCCACCATGATGCCTCTCGATGTCTCAGGCAAGGAACTGCCCCTTGTGGACTATTGGCGCAAGCTGCACTACAAACTAGGGCCTGATGATTTCATGGGGCTCTTGGTGTTTCTCTGTTTGGCGCGGCACTGCCAGGGCTTGCCCCTGGATGAAGCTCTTTGTGTGAAGATCCTACGCTGGCAGGAAATCACCGAAACTCGATGCGTCCCTCATTTATAAGAAGTTTCACCGCCGTTTTTCTCTGAAACTCCCTCCCTAGGTCCCCCGATATAATTTCCGTCATCCCAAGGCTGCGTAGCAGCCGTATGGGATCCCTGCTTTATTGAGATCCCATACGGCTGCTACGCAGCCTTGGGATGACGGAGGGGGTGTCATATAAATCACCCCTCGCTATCATTCTCATTCGTCGTGATTTTGCAAGCCCGAGGTGGTGGGTACTTGCTGCCACTTTGAAGTACAGTGGGGGCTCCTACTTTGAAGTGTTCAATGCTCGCAGCTGCATCTTGGAAGAAAGCATGCACCCGCGCATCCTTATCATTAATCGTTGCTGGGGTTTCCCCATTGCAGTCTGGGGCCGCAGCCTCTGCATACAGTCTGTGATCATAGAGTAATGTAGCAAGAAATTCCACATTACCCCTCAGAGCTGCTTCATGAAGGATATTCCTCCCCGTATGGGGATCTACATGATGAAGATCTACTTTGTATTTGCTGGGGAGCTGTGGATTTTGATTTCCCTCTGTTATTCTTTTAAATGCGCTAAAGTCTCCACGGCGGATAATTCCCACGAGAGCCTTTTCAGGAACAACGATCGGTTTTTCATTGGAAGCCATATCGATTATAAAGTCCCACTCACGGATGAGAGTGTCCTTTTTAGCTCTAGCTTCAAGTGGAGTTGTCATTTTATCTTTTTTAAGGATTTCTTCTAACTCCTCAAGCATCGACTTTTTGTTCTCTTCACCACTCTTTACAACTTTTAATAAGGGACCAGCGCCTCTTTCTAGTAACGCTTTTATAATTGGAAATTGACCGTGTCTCATAGCTCGATAGAGAAGCGTACGTGATCTTATTGAATGAAAATGAATGGACTCACTAATTGGAAAAGTTACACACTCTTCATCCAAATCCAAAAAGCGAACCATAGAGTTTACATCGTCTGCAATGACTGCACCTGCTATTTTTTCTTTACACGAAGTTTTACCCACATTCTCAAGAAATTCCCGTAATTCGGACATGAATTCTTGATTTTTTAGGCCATGCTTGGGCAGGATTTTGTTGATGACTTTGCTAACATATAAGTTCTTTAATGCTTTCTCATTTTTATCTGTAACTTCATCTTTTACACTGCCATCTTCTTCATAACCCACCTCCTGAGCCAGCAACTCGATTTCATTAATCACATTAATCGTATCCGCAACCGAAATTTTATTAGCTTCGAACAATGCCAATAATTTTTTTGTGTAAAGATTGTCGAGGTGATAGTGTGTAAAAAACAATTTCCCCATCAGAGCAATTCTTACGCGATCATCGGGATGCTCTACGATTTCAAGAAGAATATGGTCAATATAGTAGGAACGGAATTTATCGTACAAATAGGCAGCTATTTTTTCTGAATCCCCATCGGAATATCCATGCCCCTTAAATAGCATATAGAGGGTTCCGTAAAAAAAACCCTCTATGGAAGCCCATCCGCAGTTGTTTGTGATTTGCTTCGGCATAGGTAGTTCTTTAACTCTTTCCAGATTTAAACGAGTATGTATGCTCAAATGACCTTCAAGGAAGATTTTTTGATCCTTATTAAATAGCAACTCTGATATGAATTCTTTCGTTAAGAGGCTGTCTGAAGTCTCTGATATCTAGCTAACCCACTCAGTAAGCCTTTTTAAACATATTCTTGTATTTCCAATATAATTCATAGATTCCTGATGGTGAGCCTTTTTCTCGTAATTTCTGACCAATCGCCGTTGTCTGTTGAGCCAA
>CANJLI010000035.1 GCA_947475005.1 Deltaproteobacteria bacterium
CTATCGTATGCCCACATCTCTACGTAAGCACCACCCCACTTTGGTTTGATAGAATATATCTAACCCCCGTTTCATAGTAATTGGCCCAGGAGGCCGTTCCGATTTGGAATAACTTTTCCATCCCCCAAGACGAGCAATAACCCAAGAGGCCCACGATAATGATTTGTTTTTATGTGGGTTTTTTTGTATTTCCGTTTTTCCTCTCAGGGTTTTCTCAAGTGCCTGAAGGAGCTCAACCTCTTCTGGCTTGAATATGATTGTACATGGCACGTTATTTGCGGATCCATCTCGAGCTGCCACAAGTTGCATGACAGCAGTAGCGGCTATGCAAGCCATATCAGCTAATTTTCCGAGTACGTTTTCATTTTCTATCAAGCTACCCTCCACTTGAAAACCTTGAGATTTTAGAGTTCTAAAGAATTGTTCTATGTTCCACCGCGCTTTATACCAGTCAATGATCTGGAGAGCATCAGCCATATTTTTAACTATATGCGTGGTAAGCAATCTCCAGTGTAGTTGTTCCTCCTTTTTTACATCTGGATCAACATCGACCTCTTTTACTTCAACTACAGTAAGAGCAACATATTTGGGTGCCTTTTTATCTATGCATTTGTCTGCTTTTTTTATATTCAGTTCTTTAAAACGAATTTCAACTTTCGCAGTACGGGGCTGGCGAATTTTCGTAATCGCTTGAAGAGGGACTAAACAATGACCTTGAAGTTGAGATTGACCAATATCTGCAAATAATCTACCCCCACCAAACAAAGATCTATCATGGCAACAACGAGTTAATAGGTGAGTTTGCTCATCAGGAATTCGGTACCATTCATCATAAATATCACTTTCACGGTCTGCAATGATTGTTACCATTGGAACTTTTGCAAAAATCTTCTTACTTTGAATTCCAGCGCGTAACCAACGCATGGATTCCTTTTCTTCAATTGGAGTATTATAAGGAAGCGGCGGTTGAGTATTTGGCGACCGATAAATACGTTCAATGTACGACAAGCCAAGGCATTGGAAAGAGGAGGCATCAAACGCCAGAGCGCTGTGCAGTTTAAATCCTCGGCTGGTTTCATTTCCAATAAGGCCAAAATGGCTCCGAAAGGAGTCTCCTCTCTTCGCGAAGACAAAGTCACTTGAATCCTGCATGACTAAAACATGATTACATTCTTGTGAAGCGGCTTGTGTTTTTTTGAAAGCTTCATCCAACACTACTGAACTTGGGCACTTTTTATTTCTTAAAAATCGAGTAAATGCCTTTTCTTCGGCTCGATTTCGGCTAATTTTTCGAATACATATCGACATCTTGTTCGACACAAGAGACAAGAGCCTCTTTGCCAGGACATTGTTCCTAAAGTCGTTAAACATGCCGCCGAAATTCAATCCACTAGATAAATTTGACACTAACATTTATAATAACCGCCCCCATTAAACCGACCGACCTGTAGGTCGGATATTTATCAAAATTATTGATAAATAACGATTACATAGAGATGTGGGCATACGATAGGGTAGAAGGGTCCCGACGGGTTGTAAATCGCAGCCTGGTTTTTACTGTCCATGACGGGGGTCTTGTCTGCGATTTCAAGATCGGACCCGTTAAGCCAAGCGTCCAGTGGACGCTTGGCAGGGTTCAGCCCGAGTGCGGAGCAGGAGGGGATGGGCTTCTTTCTTTATCCACAGCTCTCCCAGTGCGAGGCAAGGAAGGTCTGGAGACCGAGAAGCGGAGAGAGATGCGATGCTTGCATCGGCATCGAGCGTAGCGCCGAGGGAAGGCGAAGCCAAAACTGCGCAGCTGGTTTCCAGAAAAGAAAAAGAAAAAGAAAATTAGGTGACGCCAGTCAACATCTCCGAAGTTACATGAAACTGAAGATCAGGATAACGTTCCTGATGGAACTTAAGACGCCACTCATGATCGAGTAGCAGCGCAGGTTGGCCATGGGAATCCAGGCACACGTTATTCTGCTGCTCTTGGAGAAAGGTCTTGAGCTTGAGCTCTTCCGTAGAGGAGACCCATCGAGCTGCTGTGTAGGGGAGTGGTACCATTTTAACCTCAACCCCATACTCTGCCTGAATGCGGTAGGCCACCACCTCGATTTGTAGAACCCCCACCACACCCAAATACTGATCGTTGCGATGAAGCGGACGAAAGACTTGTACAGCACCCTCTTCGGAGAGCTGATCGAGTCCTTTGTTGAGTTGCTTGGATTTCAACGGCTCGAGGAGTTGCACCCGCACAAAATGCTCGGGGGCAAACACAGGGATTCCTTTGAAATGCAGAGCCTCTCCTTCGGACAGGGAATCTCCAATCTTGAAAATACCGGGGTCGTGGATCCCCACGATGTCACCCGCAAAGGCTTCGTCCACCAAGCTGCGATCTTGAGCCATAAACTGGGTCGGTCGTCCTAGGCGCAGGTGTCGTTTCTCTCGTACATGAAAAGCTTTCATACCGCGAAGGAATTGTCCCGAGCAGATGCGTAGGAATGCTACGCGATCTCGGTGATTGGGGTCCATGTTGGCTTGGATCTTAAAGATAAACCCGGTGAAGGGGGTCTCTGTTGCGGCTACAGTGCGTTCTACGGCCTCTCGAGAAAGAGGGGATGGGGCCATTTCCACGAGATACTGCAGGAGGGTATCTACGCCGAAGGTTTGCAAGGCACTACCAAAGAACACCGGTACCAAGTCCCCTGCAAGATAGCGAGGCAGGTCAAAGGCATCCCCGGCGCCTTCGAGGAGGGAAATTTCCTCGTGAAGGGTATTGTAGGCTTCTTCCCCAAGACGGGCATGCAGCTCAGGGGCATCGAGAGGGAAGATGTCCCAGTCGAGTTTTTTGGTTCGATCTTGCATGGGTTCGTAGACCTGGACTTGCTTCGTGAGGCGGTTATACACCCCTTTGAATACGCCCGCGCTGTAGATGGGCCACGTGAGGGGATAGGTCGCAATCTGCAGCACCTGTTCGATTTCCTCAAGTAGGGCAAAGGGCTCTTTGCCATCTCGGTCCATCTTGTTGATGAATCCCATAATAGGCGTATGTCGCAACCGGCAGACTTCAAACAACTTTTTGGTCTGTGCTTCTACCCCGTTGGCTACGTCGATGAGCATGAGGGCGCTGTCTACCGCGGTCAGGGTGCGGTAGGTATCTTCCGAGAAATCCTGGTGACCGGGGGTATCGATGAGGTTGATTTCATGATCGAGATAGGTGAATTTCATCACCGAACTCGTAACAGAAATCCCCCGTTGTTTCTCGAGCTCCATCCAGTCGGATGTAGCGAATTTTTTAGACTTTTTGGCTTTTACACTTCCCGCCAAGTTGATGGCTCCCCCGTACAAGAGGAGCTTTTCCGTCATGGTGGTCTTCCCCGCATCGGGGTGGGAAATAATAGCGAAGGTGCGCCTTCGGTTGATTTCTTTCTCGTGGGTCACAAGCGCCTCTAGCATGGGGTGAAAGGCAGACTATACGCAGTTTTGCCCCAGAAGGCAATGATGGGTAGGCTTTACACTTCTGAAATCGGGGGATGAATTTGGTATCTCATTCCACAGTTGAACGACTACTGATACAATGGGTGAAAAGAATTACCAGGGAGTCGCAACATGAAGGTATGGGCATTCATTCTGATCCTCGTAGCGGGTCTTTGTGCTTGTAGCAAAGGAATTGGAAAAATCATCACAAATAACAACCCTGATCAGACTGCTACTTTGAGTACCTCCCCCAATGGGCAAGCAGCTGTGGACACCGCTGAATTGTCTCCGAAGAAATTAAGTGCCGCCGCCGCCGCCTTAACCACAAATTCCCAATTTGGACTCTTTTTAACGGGGATGGTAGAGGCGTTGGATGTTACCAGCATGTTAAATGTTGTTTCAAATGATACAGATACGGAGACGCTGTCATTGGCGGACAATACGGATGCCACAAATCCAATCGATGCGACTCAAGCACAATCGATGGAGATTCAAACTTTTATCGGCAACTTCTTTAGTACAGACCGGGTTCTATCAAAAGATACATGCTCCCAAATTACGGATCATATGGCCAAACGGATTTCTCATGCACAAAGTTGGTTAACTCAGATCAACACTCGCATTGCTTGTATTGACAAAGCGGGTGAGTCCCTTGGTGGCTGCTGGACTTCCGCTTATGCCATGTGGCTGATGTTAAAGTCCACGCTCGGTGTTTTGGTTTCGCATGCAGAAAAGAACAAAGCGACCTTGCAAGACCTTTGTCTAACTTATTTTACAGAAAACCCAGGTGCTGTGATTAGCAAAGAGGATCTGGCATCCGTGCTTATCTTGCATGCAGCAGTTATGGATACGGATACGGATACGGATACGAATTTCAATACGGATACGAATGCTTTGGAGCAAACCTCTACAACCACCAGTTTGGTTTCCGATACGGAAGCCCGCTCAGCAACAAAAAAGTTGCTCAATCAAGCGAGGCAGATCCGCGGTCAATTGGCATCTAAGGCCAAACCAGAAGCGCGGGCTTGCATGGCTGAAGTACAGCCTCCGGCGCGAAAATCTTTTATGAAATGTTGGAATGCCGTTGTCATGCCTGCCGCTGAATAATCTGTTTTTCTTTCTTTTCCCCTCTGCTACGATACTCCAAATCAATTCAATCGAAATGAATCCTCTTTAAGGATGATGGATATGCAGATTGTGAGAGTATGTAGCATTTTGGGCGTGATGGGGATGGGGGCTTGCCAGCCAACACCGGCTGTGCAAGATCCGATCCAGCAAATGCGGCAACGGGCAGGGGTTGAGACCGAGCACATGGATCTATCGGTATCTCCTCGGCAGGATTTTTATCGATATGCCAACGGTACCTGGATCGCACGTACGGAAATGCCAAAGGACAAGGCTCGATTTGGAGCTTTTATCGAGTTGCGAGATCGTGTTGCGCTTTCCTTGAAGGCTATCGTGACCGAATTGGAGACGCAACCGGATGTCCCTATTGGTTCTCCATCCCAACGGATTCGAGATTTGTATCGCAGTTACTTGGATGAAGCCACTCGAGACCAGCTGGGGCTTCGTCCGATAGAAGCCGATTTACATGCCATCGATGCCATCAAGACCCGCGAGCAGTTTGTTGCACAAATGGGGAGGAGCATTCGAAATGGGTGGACTGGATTTTTACAAGTAGGTGTGGAATCGGATAAGAAAAAACCCGATCAACATGCATTGTACTTGTCTCAAGATGGGCTGGGACTTCCCGATCGAGATTACTATCTTTCCAAAGAGGCCAAATTTCTTACCATCCAATCCCAATATCGGGCAACTATCCAAAAGCTCTTTGCATTGGCCCACGTGTCGGTTTCCGAAAAAGAGGTGCAAGCCCTCTATAACCTAGAAGCCGCTCTGGCGCGGATCCAGTGGTCTCGAGTCGAAAATCGAGATGAAGAAAAGAGTTACAACCCCAAAAAACCAAGCCAGCTGCAGAGACTGAGTCCTGCCTTGTCTTGGAAGACCTTGTATCGAGAAATCGGGTGTGATCCGAGCCAAGTGTTGGTGGTGCAGCAGCCGACGTACGTGAGAAAGCTGGGGCAGTTGATTGCCAAGACACCGTTGCCAACCTTGCGACTGTATGTAAAGTGGAAACGTCTGCAAGACTCGGCGCCGTTATTGAGTCAGGAGATAGCACGGGCTCACTTTGCGTTTTATAAAACCGTCTTACAAGGTACGACGGAGATGGAACCTGCGTGGCAACGGGCTTTGTATGTTATTGAAGGTAGTATAGGGGAGGATTTGGGTCAGCTCTATGTGAAGCGTCATTTCGATCCTGCTGCCAAGGTACAGGTAGAAGCTATGGTGAAGAACCTACTCGCTACGTTGAGCGATACGATACCGGATTTGCCCTGGATGGGAGAAAAAACAAAAGAACAAGCCCAACATAAGCTATCTCAGTTTCATTATAAGATTGGGTATCCCACCGTATGGAAGGACTACGGTTCCGTACGTATCGAAGCGGGAGATCTGGTCGGAAATATACAGCGAGCGAATCAATGGAGATTTGAAGAAGATCTACGCAAGTTAAAGAGACCGGTGGACCCCCAAGAATGGGAGATGACCCCTCAGACTGTAAATGCGTACTACCATCCCTTACGAAATGAAATCGTATTTCCTGCTGCTATTTTGCAGCCGCCCTTTTTCGATTCCAATGCGGATGAAGCGAAAAACTATGGGGGTATTGGTGCCGTTATCGGTCATGAGATTACCCATGGGTTTGATGATCAAGGTCGGCATTATGATGGAACCGGTCAACTTAAAGACTGGTGGACGAAAGAGGATGAGGCCCATTTTAAGAAAAAAGCAGCAGGTCTGGTCACCCAGTTTAATCAGTACAAACCGTTGCCAGATGTTTCTGTGAATGGTGAGTTGACCCAGGGTGAAAACATTGCGGATTTAGGGGGGCTCAAGCTGGCCTTGCGCACTTATCTTGCCGCTTTTCCACCGCCTGAAGCCGAGAAGAAGGCAAAAATTCAAGCTTTATTTCTGGGCTTTGCTCAGGTGTGGAGAGGTAAAACCCGCGATGAAGAAGTGCGCCGGTTGGCGGAGATAGATCCTCATTCACCGGGGGAATTCCGGACGAATGGGACTTGTTCCAATCTGCCCGAGTTCTACGAAGCCTTCGATGTGCAAGTCGGTGATGGCATGTATCGCAAGCCAGAGGATCGAATTGAAATTTGGTAGGGGGGACCGATGGATCGCAATTTTGCTCTTGAGTTCGCACGAGTCACAGAAGCTGCCGCTCTTGCCGCCGCCCGCCAGATGGGTAGGGGGAATGAAACTGCTGCGGATCACGCTGCGGTAGAAGCCATGCGTAGTGCCTTTGATGCGATTTCTTTCTCTGGCACGGTAAAAATCGGCGAGGGGGAGCGAGATGAGGCCCCCATGTTGTACATCGGGGAAAAAGTAGGGAACGGCGAAGGTCCTTCTTTCGACCTTGCCTTGGATCCTTTAGAGGGGACTACGATTTGTGCCAAGGGGGGGCCGAATTCTCTCAGTGTTATCGCGGTAGCGGAAGAGGGCAATTTCTTGCACGCTCCTGATACATACATGGAAAAGATCGCCGTGGGCCCCGATGCGGTGGATGCCATCGATATGCGCTGTTCCCCTAGTGAAAATTTGCGCCGCATTGCCAGTGCAAAAAAATGTGCGGTGAGCGATCTCACCGTAGTGATCCTCGATCGCCCTCGGCATGCGGAGCTCATTGCAGAAGTACGAGAAGCGGGCGCGCGGATTTGGATGATCGGCGATGGGGATGTGCAAGCTGCGATTTCCGTTGCTATGCCCCAAACAGGGGTGGATGTGCTGATGGGAATCGGCGGAGCACCCGAAGGTGTCATCGCGGCAGCGGCTTTACGCTGTATCGGGGGCAATTTTCAGGGTAGACTGGTGTTTCGCAAGGAGGAGGAGAAAGTTCGCGCCAAAAAAATGGGGATCACGGATTTTGACAAGATCTATGCCATTGAAGAGTTGGCGCGTGGGCCCGTGATGTTTTGTGCCACGGGTGTGACGGATGGTTCCATGTTGAAAGGGGTGCAGTTTAAGGGCGGTGGCGCTCGCACCCAGTCTGTGGTGATGCGTTCTCAAACCGGTACGGTTCGGTTTATTGAAGCACATCATGATTTTATCCGAAAACCCCATTATTCTTTTTCCTAATATAAGGTGGAAACATGCAGGGGTGGGTTCGAATATTTATTCCCTCTCTGGTTGGAGGCATTACCTTTGCAGGAAAAGGGGAGCTTACATCCGAGGGGATGGTGCAGGCCATATTTTTGGCCCGAGAGCTGAAGGGCATTGAGCTGGAAGCCCTCTTGGGATTGTTGCGTGCACAATCGTACTTGGTGCTGCGTTTTGAACCTCGGGAAGAGGCTATGCCTTTTCAAAAGTATGAAGCCCACATTTTAGATACCAGCCTTACGGCAGATGCATTGTCATGTCAGTTCCGGGTTGATTCTCTTTAAATTTTTCTTTTTCCTGGGAAACCAGCTGCGCAGTTTTCACCTGGATTGGGTCCACCTACCTTTTTAGAATAGGGACACTCGCCTTCGGCGAGTGTCCCTATTCTAAAAAGGTAGGTGGACCCAATCCCATTTAAGGAATCCGACCCCCTCTCCTCCCATGGCTGCAAAGATCTGATAGCATGGAGAGAGCGAGGATTCATTGTTCTCTCCATGCGAGGCAAGGAGGTGTGGACTGCGCAGCTGGTTCCACAAAAAAAAGAAAAAAGAAAAGACATCTGCCTGTGTAGGTAAAGAAGTTATATCCACCTTAATTTATTGCTTTTATTTGCCGGCATATTTTTGTAAGCTTGCTTATAGCATCAAGCAAAAAAATGGAGGAGGCAAGGATGAAGCGCCATCAGGTGCTAGGGTTCTTACTGCTATGGGAGGTTACTTCTGCTTTTGTACCTAAAGAAGGACAATTTCATCCCCCTCATCGCATACCTCGTATTCATATGATTAATCGAGAGCAACCGTCTCGCACTCGAGCTGATGTCAGTCCTTCTATGGATCGTCATATGGCAGCGACTCAACCCGTAGGCGTAGATATTTTACATAATCGTCGAAAGTGTCACAGTACTTCTTCTGCTGCGTCTTGTGAAAAAAAAATGGCTCAAGAAATTTTTGTGCCTTTCTGATACAATTTCACCATAATTATCAACGTATGGAGAAATGTGTATGAGAAAGATTTATGCATGGTTGCCGCTATTGTGCTGTAGTGCAGCTGCTTACGCAGAAGGTGGACATTGGCAATTGGGGACAGGACTTGCTGGTTACTCCTATTCAACGTACACCACGAACTGGGCAGACTCTGATTTAGTTCTGGGTGGGCGAGAGGATGTTGCGGAGACCCAGGCTTTGACCACAGTGGGCCAGAATCTCTCCCTTCAATATATGAATAACAGATGGGGCTTTAGATTTGTAGACAACACCACTAACAATCAACTGTCTGGATTTTTTGCGATCATGCCAAATGTATATGCTGAAGTAGATCTCAGCATGAATCATAACAGAACAAGAAATAAAAAATTCTCTGTTGTTACCGATGATACGAAAAATTTCGTATGGGCGTTGGGTGCTGGTGCCCGTTACTACCACCAACATGATACCTGCATCATGGATATGGGTGGTGTGTTGCAGTACGGACGAGCTTATAATTCAACCTACAATTCTGATGCAGATTCAGAAACAACAACTAACCTGAAGGTCCTAAATCTGGAGTTGCACGCCAACTATTATCGAGCTGTCATGGATCATCTCTATGTCGGAGGCGGTCTTACCTTGAGTGGAAACTTAAGTGCTAAGCAGACTAAGGAAATAGCGACAACGGATGCCACTACGAGTGGGGATGCAGCTCGAAAAGGGTATGCTCTTGACTTAGAAATCGTGGGCATTCGGGTCACGTTCTAAGGGGGAGACTTCTCTACTCTGTGCGGGCTTCGTGTAGAGTGCCTTGTGTCACAGAAACCCCCCAGTAGGTCCCAGTCCCTGGATAAATGGAAGCGGCAAGGTAAGCTTCAGGGGATTCGGTATCCAAGAGGGGTGCCGAAGTAAGGTTATCTTTGTAAATCCTTATCTGGGGCTTTTCGTTGTCGATGACCAGGTACATCGATATGGGGCTTCTGGCATCAAACTCTGGCAATGGGGGTAGATCTGTTACTTTAGCTCCGCAGCAAGTGACAAAAGCCCCTCGTAGAGAATCTCCTTTTCTCGTGAAAGAGAGATGGATGCCCATGCGGAGTTTTTTCTCCCCTCTTTCCGTTTTATTGGTTGCGAATGTATGTGCAATCAGAGTTCCGCCTTCCTGCAATTGAAATTGAAGAAAAACCTTGCTTTTGGAGGTGGTGCTGGGGGCCAAAGGCTCAGTGAAAGCCAAGCTGTAGGTACCTGTTAGGCTTTTGTTGCTCTCTGCTTGAGGGGAGCCGCTGTGCACTTCATAGGCTGGAATTTTACCCGAAGTCTTATTCTCAGAGTCTCCGCAACTCCAGAGAAAGAAGCCGAGTAAGAGGGCAACGGGTGTTTTGTAGCGTAGGTACTGGATCATGAAATCTCCTTTAAAATTGTCTATTCAGCGGGGAGGATGAGATCGGGGACAGTTACCGAATTATTGGATCGGAGATCGGGGACAGTTACCGAATTATTGGAGGTGGAGGCATATGCCTCCACCTCCAATAATTCGGTAACTGTCCCCGATCTCCGGCAACTGTCCCCGATCTCCGGCAACTGTCCCCGATCTCCGGCAACTGTCCCCGATCTCCGATAATTCGGTAACTGTCCCCGATCTCATCCCCAATTTTCTTTTAAAGCAAGCAATGCGGCCCAAGTGTCTTTCTTTCGAAGAGGGAATTCAAGTAAATCCTGCAAAGACCAGGTGGCTTGCCGCGGGACTTTCGCTTCCTGCGAAGGGGTGGCTAAAAAAGCCGGGCAGGTACCCAGTACCAAAATCGCCGAAGGCTGCAATTGGTGCACGGTTTCAGCCAAGGTCTTTTTCCTCGGTGTCTCCATACACAAACTTTGAAACTGCTTGGGAGAGAGACCGATGGCTTGCCCCATGCGCTGCAGCAGTTGAGCCTGATCTTCTGTAAGGGAACTTCCCTCGCAGAGAAAGAGCAAGCGCAAGGCCGGAGCTTTGGCTGTGTACCAATAAAACCCTCGATCTTGGAGCCACTGGAGGTAGGCCTGGCCTTTGGAAGAAATCTCTTGCATGCGGGCTATTCCTTAGGCGACAGCCACAGATTCAAAAATGCGAGTCACCAATACTTTAATTTGCCCGGGATAGGAAACCTCTTCCTTAATTCGGCTTGCAATCTCAGAGGTGAGGCGTTGGAGGTCTTTTTCTTTGATGCGTCCGTGATCTACGCGAATGTGGACCTCTCGTCCTCCGTTCATGATCGCGGTGTCTACGACTTCAGGAAAACGGGAGACTGCATCATGGATCGCTTCAAGGCGGATATTGTAACCTTCTTCCAAATGCACCCGTGCCCCAGGTCTTGCCCCGGAAAGCGTATCCGCTGCTTTCAATACGTAGGCCAGGTCGGTTTCGATAACTAGGTCATCGTGGTGGGACATCACCGTATCGCAGATGAGACGAGATTCTCCATATCGATCCGCATAATCCCCGCTGATGACAGCGTGGCTGCCCTCAATGTTGTAGTCGAGGGCTTTTCCAATATCGTGCAAGAGACCCACGCGCTTGGCCGCCTCTGGGTCTACTCCCAATTCATTGGCTAGGATTCCTGCCAATACAGCAACCTCTACGGTGTGGTACCACTGATTTTGCCGGTAGCTGGTTCTCCAATTTAAGGCGCCCACCAGGCGTTGGATTTCGGGGGCGATGCCGGGGAGTTTGAGCGTTGTTACAGCTTTTTTACCGAGAAGGGCGGCTTCTAACTCGAGCTGTTTTAAGTGCTTTTCGTACAACGCAGCGATGCTTCGGTGCTTTTGCTGTTTTTGTTCCACATAGGAACCGAGGGCCAATCGAGCAGACTCTCGGTACATGCCAAACCCACCTGCGAATTTAACGATGAGGGCAGGGCGATCCCCAGACTCTCGGTGGGGTGGGGCTTCTCTTGCGGGCAGAGGTTGAATGTTGGCCCCTGAAAGTTCGATGAGCTCTCGAATGAGGGGAGAATCCTCCTGGGAGAGTTGCTCCATATAGGCGGGCGAAACGACTTCTACCGTGTTGACAGACTTGGGCCATATGAACTCGGGCTCATAACGACCGAGGGCGCGCTCGAGCATTTTCGTCGCATTTTTAAACGCGGAAGATTCCATTTCTTCTGTGAGGGCCTTGAGGGTGCGCTGCTCCTCCAAGTAGTAGGTAGAAACCAAGTTTTGTGTCAACGAAGTGAGGGTCTGCTTAGCATCCGTTTGGGCTGTGAGTTCTACTTTCCCGATATAGGCAAGTTTAAGTTGCCCCAGGGCTTCTTGCTGTCCGAGGACTTGTACTTCCAGTTCATCCACTTCGTTTTGTTTTTCTTCGAGCTTCTTTTCCATCCGCTCCAAGCGCTTTTCTTCCGTCTCGTAGGAGTCTTCGCGGGCTTGGAGGGTTTGCTCGATGAGCAAGGCATTCTCGGTGCGCTGCTGCAGGGTGAGCTCGAGCTCTTCTCGTTCCAAGGATTGGGTTTCTTGGTCTTGGGTAAAAAAATCTTGCTGGATGAGGGCGCGCTGTTTTTTGGCCTCCTGCAACATCTCGGCTTTTTGCTGTCGGCTTTGGCGGCGTTCAAAATACAAAACGAAGGCCAGTAAAGCGCGTAAAAGAATAAAGCCTATCAGCACAGAGCCTGCGGCGATCAGATAAAACATACAAAATACCCTTTCCGGGTCATGCGAAAATAATAGAAAACCAGCCTTTGAAGGGAGATGCCCTTCATTTATACGATCGGTCTATGAGCGTTATTATAACAATTGCCGAAAAAAAACCTGCAAAAACTTGCCTCCATGGCGAGATGGATCTAGAATTCCCTGCCATTTGACTTAGATGGGGGTACAAGATGAAATACATTTGGATTTGGATGAGTGTAGTAGGGAGTGCCGGTCTTTTTGCCGATCTTCCCGTTAAAGCAACAAAATCGACCCGCCAAGGGGCTGTTACTGTAGCCCCCGTGGAGTGGAGCTGGTCGGCTATGAAAATCCGATTTGTGGGAAAAGCATGGCCTCAAACCCCAGAAGAGGGGTTTGCTGCGGTGGAGAAGCGGGCTTTTGCGGCAGGACTTGAGGGGATGGTGCAAGATATGCAGCGGCAGTACCCAGACTATCTCAAATCCGCACAAATTCAGGAGGCTAGCTCGCCCCAGTCTGCTGTGCAGGCAGCGAAGCGGGTGAGTCGCGGCGCATATGTCCAGCATACGGAGTATTTTGGGGATGGCAGCGTGCGGTTGTCCATGGAGAGCCACTTGCCCTCTGCTTTTATTGGGCTCTTTTCGTTTTCCATTGAAAAAGCTGGTTCCACCAAGGGAATTGCTCCAACGGGAGTCGCGTTGAGAAGTGCGGTCTATATTCCACCCATGCCCGTTTATGAGGTAGTGGATGAAGGGGGCCAGGTGCTCTTTGGGGTGAAGCAAGTGGCCAAAGACGCATATCAGAAGAACCTAATGGGTCGTTGGCTGACAAAGTCCGCTTCGGGTAACATCGAAGGGTTGTTCCGCGCAGTAGGGGCAAAGTCAATTTCCATTGAAATTCAGGCGGTTACTGGAAACAAACTTCAGGTTAACGGGGCGAAGTGGAGAGAGGCCCTGGGGCAGAGCCAGGCCTTGCTTGAAAATGCGAAGATTGCAGTGGTGACCCCCCGAGGGCCTTCCGCCTAATAAAAGGGAAAAATTAGGCGTTTTCTGTATGGGGCAACTGCGAGAAAGGGTTGCCATTCCTAGCTGAGAGTGGTACACCCTATCCTTTCCAGCCCAATTCTGGGATCGGTTGCGCTTTCCCCCTGCGTTCGGATTATATCGCGGATTCGGGGCCTGATCCTGGTGGCTCACTATTAAAAAGAGAAGGTATCGCACATGAGTAAGCTCAAAACAAAGAAGTCCGCGTCAAAGCGCTTTAGCAAGAAGCCTTCTGGCAAACTGAAGCACGGCAAAGCCAACCGTCAGCACATTGCGACCAAGAAGACCCGGGATCGCAAGAACCATCTTAAAAAGGGTGGCTATGTGCACTCTACAAATGCGGCTGCAATCAAACGTTGTATGCCTTACGCGTAGTGAATGAATGTTGATGTTTTGTTAGTTGAATAAATTCTTCAGTAGAAGGTAATTGAATAATGACACGAGCCAAACGAGGGTTTAAAGCCCGTAGAAGACGTAATAATGTTCTTGAACTTGCAAAAGGGTACCGTGGTACCCGTAACAATTGTTTCAAGACTGCGATCCATGTGGTTCGCCGTGCCCTATGTTTTGCATACCGCGACCGTCGCGTACGTAAGAGAGATTTCCGTGAGCTATGGATCGTACGTATCAATGCTGCCGCGCGTGCTGCAGGGATGAAGTACTCCGAGTTGATTTTCGGTTTGAAGAAGGCTGGTGTTGAGCTGGACCGCAGTGTTCTTGCCGACATGGCCGTACGTGATCCTCAGTCTTTCGAGGCCCTAGTAGCCCGAGCCAAATCTGCAATCGCAGCCGGTTAATTCTACCTCCGGAAATAAACCCCGCCTTTCCTCAAGGGCTTGTGGTTTTATTTCTGGTAGGCTAGACTAACATTTCATCCAAGAACTATTCGTGGAGTTATCCACAGCATACTTCGCGCGAACCTCGTCCGTATCTTCTTGTAATTATAGGGAGAATTGGGCGGGTTTCGTCTGCTTTTTGTTATCCACAGGGTCTCCTGTGGATAACTATCGAGAAGAATTCGGGGACACTCGCATCGGGTGTCCCCATTCCCAAGGCTGGGTAGCCCACCGCCCCCGTCATCCCAAGGCTGGGTAGCCCACCGCCCCCGTCATCCCAAGGCTGGGTAGCCCACCGCCCCCGTCATCCCAAGGCTGGGTAGCCCACCGCCCCCGTCATCCCAAGGCTGCGTAGCAGCCGTATGGGATCTCAATAAAAAACGGAGGGATCCCATACGGTCCCTTCGGGACCTTGGGATGACGGAACGGCCCCTTCGGGACCTTGGGATGACGGAAATTACCCTCCCTTACGGATTCACACATCCCGTACATTTCACCGTATAAGAGTTCTTCACCGTAACAACCGGCGTAGTTCCCGCTTGGATCGTAAAGGATTGCCAATCTGTAGAGGTAGTTTGCTGGTTAAATGTAGTCTTCTTGTTCGTATACTCCGTCCCCAATACTGCAACAGGGGTTACAGTAGAGTCCGACTGGGTTGTTTTTGTACCGACTGTCCGTATTCGCGGAGAGGTGCCGGGTTCCATCGGTAGGGTTTGACCATGAAAATCAGGCTCTTCACCGGCAATCCAACCTAGGGGTCTAACCGGGTTGGCAGTGGTATCGCTGCTGGTTAGATTGTTGTAGACACGAACATCGGGCAGGGTTCTTTCCCTATTGAATGTTGTTGAATTGCTGCTATTGGCTAACTCCCCCACCACTCCTGTATACGTAACAAAATGTGAAAATAGGCCGGCCGCACTTTTGATCAGAACATACTGAATATCCCGTTGATCCACAGTGGTGGTCAACAGTTGTGCCTTTTCATTGGCATTGGCTGGATTTACACAGAGTGGTGTGATTTCAGAAACAATACATTTTGAAGAAATTGGGCAAACTCCATTTGGAGAGCCGGCTGGACAGTTCCACGGTGTGATAAGAAAAGAGTGATAAGCGGATGAAGCGGCGCTGTTAAAGGGAGCCATGTCTAGAGAGCGAAGCTCTACTTTATAGTTCCACCCTGCACTTGCTTCATCTGCAGTCATGGGATGGTTGCCCCCAGATGGGCCCGGTATTCGAATTGGGCCTGTTGTGAATTTATTAACTTTAGTCACGGTGGGAGTAACGCTTTGCGTGCTTGGGTCATAGGCAAGGGTAAGATCAAAGGTCTGATAAAACCTTTTCAATGCGTTGGCAGCCAGGGTAGCGGCTCCATCCGCTTGGGTGTGTAAATAACCAATGGATCCAATAGAAGCAAAAGTAGTTTGCTGTAAGCTTGAACCCGCGAAATCACAGGTAGGGCATTTTGCATAAGCGAAAAAATGGAATGTTCCTGTACGGGGAACCTGCATTTTTAACACTTCAGCTTTACCTCCCGATGTTTGGTTCTGACTAATGAAGCCAAATGCATTCATAGAGTTAGCCCAAATCAATTGCCCATCTGGCGTGATCGCTCCGACATCAAAATCTCCGTATTTTGATACTGTAGATGAAGCCCAGATCGTATGGAACTCGTATTGTTCTGGAGAACCAGGAAAGATAGGCATCACAATATGCAGACAGGAGGAGTGGTTGTTATAGCACCATCCAAAAGCTACTTGCGCTTGGTAAAACGAGAAAAAAACGCTTCCGATCGCCATCCATTTGGATAAAAAAGACATGGGAAATCCCCCCTTACAAAGTTGTCCCCTGTTATCGGTAAAGAAGGGAAAAACTTGAAGGAGGGGGTGGAAACTAAGGATTCACGCATCCTGTGCATAACGTCGTGTAGGAGTTCTTCACCGTTACAGCCGGAGTTGCGCCGATGGTAATCGTAAACGATTGCCAATCCGCAGTGGTCCGTTGGTCAAACCTAGTTTTCGTGTTCGTATACTCGGTGCCCAAGACGGCAGCGGGGATGCCCGGGGTGGTGCTTGCAGGCAGAACCGTAGAATCGATCGCTGTTCCTGTGCGGATACGCGAATAGGACTCAAAGGGTAATTTTTGGCCATGGAAATCGGGTTCTCCACCGGCAATCCACCCGAGAGGAGCAACGTAGGGGGCAATCATGACCGGGGGTGTCGCTGTCGAATAGGTAGCGAGGCTGTTATTGTAAACCCGCACATCTGGCAGGGTTCTTAGGGGCCGTCTAAAATTCTCCTGCGCACTCGTCAATGGGAGTCCAGTAACTCCTGTATATTTGACATAATGGCTAAATTGAGTGCCGGCTTTTGCACTTTTGATCAAGACATACTGAATGTCTCTTTGATCCACAGTCTGGGTAACCAGTGTAGCTTGTTCAGCTGTATTGTTTGGATTCACACAGGTTGGATTTATCTCAGAAACAATGCATTGCGTAGAGGCAGAGCAAACCTCAGTGGTTGTGCATGTCCAAGGTGTGACTAAAAAGCTATGGTAGGCTGTCTGCGAAGTGTCTCCAGACAGACCCATGTCTAACGAACGAAGTTCTACCTTGTAATTCCATCCTGCCCCTGCTTCAGCGGCTGTCATCGGATGTTGATTACCAGAGGGTCCAGGAATTCGCAGTGGTCCTGTTGTTAGTTGACTCGTTGGAGAAGTTGTTTTTGTAACCACCCCTGTTGTTTTATCGTAGCTAAAATTGAGGGAAAAGGTTTGATAAAACCTTTTCAAAGCATTGGTCGCTCCCCCTGCATTTCCATTAATTTGAGAGTGTAAGTAACGGTTTAATCCTTCTATTCCATATAAAAATGCTTGCAAATTTGACCCCGAAAAATCACAGGCTTCGCAGTATGCGTGGGCAAAGAAGTAAAATGTACCGTTGCGAGGCGCCTCAATGGTAAACTTTTCAGCTGTGCCCCCTGTCGATGCATCATTGTTGATCGAGCCGAATCCGTTCGATGAGTTAGTAGGAGGGTAAATTAATTGACCATCTGGGGTGATGACTACTTGGTTGAAATTTTGGTATTTTGAGCTGGTAGAGCTGGACCAGATTACATCTGATTCCAAATAAGACGGATCTGTTATGAGCGGTGGGTTGATCTTACAAGTAGTATTAGTGCCGCTGCAACTATCCGCTTGCGCCTGGTGAAGGGAGGCAAAGGTGCCCCCGAGTAGAATTCCGATATGTAATAGTTTCATGGAAAATCCCCTCTTATTTATTTTCCTTCCCTCTATCGGTAAAAATAGGAAAAAATTAAAGAAGAGAGAGGATTTCCATTACAAACAGGATGTAACCATCCTGACTTGCTCTCGAAATTCTTTGAAAAAAGGATAGCAGTCAAATGGCACCATTTGGGTGGCAAAAAAGGCAGAGACTTCGGTTTCATAGTTAATAAAGAAAAAGGTATTCGCTGCCCCAGACCCAAAGATATTTCGCTCGGTGTTTGAGGGGCAGAGGAATTGTCCCAGTCCATATCCAAATCCGATCCCTTCCGACGCATACATGGGGTGTGTAGGTAGTTTGCAGGTGGCTGCATCTGCCCACAGTTGCTGGGAGGTCATGTCGGAGATTGCTGTTTCGGACAGAGGATCAAACTTGAAGGAAGGCAGGGGGTTATCGGTGAGAAAAGGCTGTAACCTCCCTTACGGGCAGGTACTTTCCCGTACGAGGTAGAACTGATGGTTGGCATAGTATTTCCCCTCAGGGTCCTTTATTGGATCCACTTCCTCTGCTTGAATGTTATAGATAACGCCATCCCGCTCCTCGCCGCTAACTACTACGTGTTGAACCCCATTTGGATTTTCATCCAAGCGAGTTTTCCAATAAACGATGCGTTGGGTAGAAAAATCGTAGCGAAGTTCAGTGTTTTCGTCGTTGACTTGCGTTTCAAGCATCTTTACACGGTCACCGAAACCAGAGCCAATCATTCGTAGCTTGTTATCGGTGGAAAGGATGTGATTGTCGGCATCTAACACAAATTTTGAACCGATAGAGTTGGTTCGGGCAGAGGTTTCAAATGAAGTCGGATCATACGTAAGAAAACCCTTCGGGTCCCCTCCCCATTGAAAGGTGACCGCTTGGCAAGCGCAAGTGCGGTCTTGTGCATACCATCGTTGGGAGGGTTCCAATTCAGGTTTGGTTGTTTCAAACTCTTTGCCTTCCCTACAGACTGTCAGCGGTTTACAAACTCGGTCGCTGGTATCCGTAGGCAGCGTTACTTCCACTTCTGTTGGCGCACATAGTGTCAGTTTTTGACAGGTCTGAACATTTTTGAATTCATTTTTTTTACAAACGATAGGGAGAACTGTAGAATTCCCCTCAGCTGTTTGGGTTGTATCTGAAGCTGATGATGTGACTGTTGGGTTGGCTCCAGGGTCGACTACTGGGGCGGCTCCAGGGTCTATTACCCCAGCAATTGTTGGCTTAGCTGTTGGTGCGGTTGTTGAAGAATCCCCACTTTTTTTCTCACATCCAATGATACAAAGACAGAAAATAACAAGCCCACCTACATATCGAAACATTTTGACCCCCCCCTGCAAAATCAAATGTTCCTTCTTATTATACTTTGCTTCCAGGTAAATGAGGTTCTTTTCAATAAAGCGGTGAACGACTACGGTGTGGACGATGTAACCTCCCTGATTTTTTCCCGAAATTCTTTGAAAAAAGGATAGCAGTCGAAGGGCACCATTTGGGTAGCAAAAAAGGCAGACACTTTGGTTTCATAGTTAATAAAGAAGAAAGTATTGGCAGCCCCCGACCCAAAGATATCTCGCTCTGTATCTGGGGGGCAGAGGAATTGTCCCAGTCCATATCCAAATCCGATCCCTTCCGACGCATACATCGGGTGTGTAGGTAGTTTGCAGGTGGCCGCATCTGCCCACAGTTGCTGGGAGGTCATGTCAGAGATTGCAGCTTCAGACAAGAGACGTGTTCCCTTATGCACCCCTCGTGCCAATAAGAAATCAATGAAGCATTGATAATCTGCCATGGTGGTCACGAGCCCTCCTCCGGGAGAGGTCCATTGGGGCACAACGGAAAGCTGAGAGTCCGAAGCACGATCGAGCAACAGCAACCGTGGATCTGAGCTGTCGCCCTTTACGGGAAAGAGTGCACGGTGTCCTTGGGTCATCTTGTCCTTCAGCCCATACAAGCTCATCAATCGATGCCTGCGCTCGGGAGGGGCCCAAAACCCTGATTCATTCATCCCCAATGGCATCAGCAGCTTCTCTTGCATGAGCTGGGCAAAGGGAATGCCGTAGACCCGCTCTAGTGCGGCTCCCAGTACATCGGTTGCGTATCCGTATCCCCACCGACTCCCAGGTTCAAACTGGAGAGGGGCCTGGGAAAGCTTGTGCACCAGACTCTGCAGGGTATTGTCCATGCTCCCGCATTGCAGACCCAAGGCATGGTAGCGCTCTTCCACCGGGGTAATGTTGTAGGACTCGTAGGTGAATCCTGCAGTATGTGTCAGCAGATGAAAGACCGTAGGGGGATTTTTCACAGGCCGATACTGGGGATGAGGCTCCAAGCTAGGGTCATATACCTGCAGGGAGCTAAATTCGGAGAGCAGCTCTGCAAGGGGGGTCTGTAGCGTGAACTTGCCTTCTTCGATGGCCATCAGCACCAAGGCACTGGTCATGGGTTTGGTCAGGGAGTAGGCGCGAAACACAGCATCTTCGGTCAGGGGTGTTTGCGTTTCAAGGTCTGCTACCCCATCAGCATGTCGGTGCAGCAGGCGCCCACCTTGGTAGACGGCACTTAGGCATCCTTGGAGGGCTTTTTTTTGAATAAGAGAATCGATCCAGGTGGATAAAATGGGATTTGTACAAGTTGTCATCGAAAGGTTCCTTCAGAACGGAAGAGGAGAAAAGGCGGGAATATCAAGCCATCCTAGTGGCACAAGGTAACGCTATCGGACACTGCGATCAACTGCTTTTGCTCGTTGATGGTCCATACGTCCTCTTTCTCACATCCGGGCATAATTTCGTTCTTTTGCCCTGAGGTTGCTGTTGCAACGAAGGTAGCATCAGACACTGTAACGGAATAGTTGTAACGTGCTTTGCAAGGGGTCAGAACAAAACCCAGTTCGTTTGCGGTACAGCCATAGTCTTTGCCTTGATTGTCAAGGGCTGCATACTTGTCTTGGTCTCCAAAGTAGGATTCTTCCAATGCGTAAATGTAGCTAAGGTTGCTTTTGGCTTCTGACTGTCTTGCTTTGGCTTGGAAGATCCGAAATTTCGGAATTGCCAAAGAGGACAACAGTCCGATGATGGCAATTACCACCATGAGTTCAATTAAACTAAACCCTCGGTTCCTTCTTTTAAATACCATGCCCATGAGAGACCTCCCTTTTGTTGCTTTGCGAGCAAGGGATCGGCATAAAAAGAAAAATCTGTAGCTATCTTTTGAAGTGCGCCTGGTATGGCGAAAGTCCTGTGGGGACAACCCGTTGGAGTGTCCCCGTTACCGCATCGCACCGCATCGGGGACACTCCTCTCCCCTTCCGTCATCCCAAGGCTGCGTAGCAGCCGTATGGGATCTCGATAAAAACGTAGGGATCCCATACGGTCCCTTCGGGACCTTGGGATGACGGAAGGTAGCCCTACTTTCTAGGATGCATAAACAGGACCAGCATGGCCATGCACACAAAAATGCCCCCGGAAACAAAAATCCAGGACAATCCAAAGTGATGAGAGATAGTCCCTGCTACGATGTTGCTAATGAGCACAGCTACACCGCTGATGCCATGAAAAAGAGCGAAGGCAGTACCGTTCAGATCCGAGGGTGTTTCTCGTGCCACCAAGGCGCGCAAGGTCCCTTGACTCAACCCGAGGTGGATGCCGTTCAGCAGGATCCCAAAGGCCAGGGCAGAGACCCCCCCTCCCCAAAAGAGCATGGCATCTGCTGCGATGAAGAGCACAAAACTGATGGTGAGCAAATGCTTTTGGTACTGCATGGAGGCAAATCGGCCCCCGATATACGCTACAGCGGAATGGGCGATGTCCATCAAGATGATGGTGAGAGGCAACCATTTCACCGCCCAGCCTACTTGCTTGGCCCGCAAAATGACGAAGGCTTCACTAAATCGCGCTAACATAAGAAAGAAACACACGGCAAGCAGGATCCAAAAGGAGAAGGGAAACCTGCGAAGGTTAGAAAACTTCCAGGGCTCGGAAGAGGAGCGTTTGAACCTGGAAACTGGGCGCACATTGTAGGGCAACCTCAGGCTAATGAAAACGGCAATGGCAGCCGGGATGCTTGCCAGCCAAAAGATTGTGCGGTAGGCGTGGGGATCTTGATGGAGGATCATCACCGTAAGAGCCGCTCCAACCCCGCCCCCTGCGGTGTAGAGGGCCTGACGAAATCCGAAGGCTTTGCCGTAGGTGGCTGGAGTTGCGATATCGGCAATCAGTGCATCCGTGGGGGCAGAGCGGAGACCCTTGCTCAATCGGTCCAAGAACCGGGTAATAAAAATCCATAATGGTGACATTGCACAAGCAAACATGAGCTTGGTAAATACGCAAATGAGGCTACCGATGAAAATAAAAGGTTTACGGGTTTGTTGGCGATCGCTGGCAATTCCCGCGTAGACTTTGGCTAGAAAGGCGCAGCCGATGGCAACCCCTTCCATCATGCCCAACTCCGCATGGGAGACGTGGAGCTCTTCCGTTAGAAACAAAGGCAGGATGGTAAAAACCATCAGTGAGCCTACGGACCAAAAAAAACTCATCCACGAAATGGCATAGAGTGATGTAGAGGGCGTTGAGTCTGAGTCAGAAATAATCGATCTCCTCCATTTACAAGTTAGAGCCCAGTCCCATCATATGATCCCCTCGTTCTCTGGCAGCCGCTTCTGCTTGCCAAGCCAGGGCTTGCTCAATATGGAGGTTGCTAATCTTTTCTTCCGCCTCGAGATCTGCCAGTGTGCGAGCCACTCGAAAGGCGCGGACCAAACTACGGGGGCTGCTAGACGGGGCAAAACTGTTACTGATCAAGCTAGGAAAGGATGCAGCAGTGTGTCCACTGGCCTCCAGGATTTGCTCGGATTGCAACTCACAATTGTAGAGAATACCAAGACTTCTGTTCCGATTGCGGCCGAACTCTATCGCTTTTTGGACCTGCGCCGCAAGTCTCTTTGTTTGATCCGTCCGAGAAGAGGGGATAAAAAGGTCAGGGGAGGCAACAGGGGTCTCCTCCATATTGAGGTGCAGGTCGATGCGTTCCAGAATGGGGCCAGACAGCCGTCGTCGGTAGGCTTGGATTTTCACCATGGGACAAGAGCAACGTTTTCGCTTACTTCCATGCCAGCCGCAGGGGCAATTGTTGCAGGCGGCCACCAGGGTGACCCGCGCTCGCCAGGCCATTTTGTGCTGGGCTCGTGATACATGGACCCATCCCGTCTCCAGTGGCTCTCGGAGTCCCTCTAAGATATCTCGCCGAAATTCAGGTAGTTCATCCAGAAATAAAACTCCGCCGTGCGCCAATGCGAGCTCCCCGGGGCGCTCACAACTCCCCAAAATGGCCGGTGCACTGGCTTGGTGATGGGGATTGCGAAAAGGGGCCTGCCCTTGGATGCGCTCCTCCGACAGGTGGGTGGTGAGCAAGCTGTAGGTGCGCAGGCTTTCCCACAGCTCTGGATTGGAAAGCGGGGGCAAAATACTGGAGATGCGAGCGGAAAACATGGATTTTCCTGTGCCAGGAGCTCCCCACAGCAACAGGTTATGGCGGCCAGTAGCTGTGACCAGGGCAACCTGTTGCATGCACGCTGTGAGATGCATGTCATCAAAGGTCGGACGTTCTTTACGTATAGGAGGGATGTGAGTAGGTAGACAGGCGGAGGGCTTGGGGGAGTGGCCCTCCAATAGCCATAGCAGCACATCGGTAAAATGGAAAAAAGCCAGTACGGTGGGTTTATGGGGTTGGTTTGCAAAAATGGTTTGGACTTCGATCGCATTTTCGGGAGCTACCACCACCCCATGAATGTGGGTGCCGAGGCTTGCAATAGCAAAGGCAGCCGCACCTTGTACCGGTCTCAAATAGCCTTCTAAACTGAGCTCTCCCACAAATAGCCATTTTTCTGTATCGACCTTGGAAGGAGTCTCGCTGATCAAGAGAGCCAAGCTGACGGCAAATGCGAGGTCAAATTGGCTGCCATCTTTTTTCCCCTCTGCAGGAGCTAGATTTAAAATGATGTGCCGAGCTGGAATGGTCATCTGACAAGACTCGAGCACCGCTTTGGCTCTTTCAAGGCCATTCTTACAGACATCTGTGGCTTGCCCCACCAGCTGAATGCCGCTAAAGCCTTTCATAAATGCACTTTCAATGGCAACCAGGTGGCTTTCGGCTGCCTGGGCAGCGGCGCACCAAATTCGCATGGTGGGGTCCCTTTCTTCTCTTCGAATTGCTGACTCGAGAGAATCGTATGTAAAAGGGATCGATGTCCTCCACGGACATTTTTTTCTTTTTTCTTTTTTCTTTTCTTGGGCACCAGCTGCGCAGTTGCCCAAACCCTCCTTGCCTCGCAATGGGAGAACCGTGTATGAAGGCAAAGATGGCAGCGGGAAGGCCGGCGCGACGGTCGGATCCCCCCGTCTCTCTCAAAACGCAAAC
>CANJLI010000036.1 GCA_947475005.1 Deltaproteobacteria bacterium
AATTACACCGGAGGACCTAGGAGGGCAGAGAAAAAAGGCAGTGAAACTTGCAGTGCAAGCTCTTCAGGCTTAAACGAACAGTATTGTCCGTCATCCCAAGGCTGCGTAGCAGCCGTATGGGATCTCGATAAAAACGCAGAGATCCCATACGGTCCCTTCGGGACCTTGGGATGACGGAAATTACAAAAAACTACAAAAACTCCGCTTCCACATACACCGTAGCGTGTCGACCGGGGAGGGGGTATCCGTTTTGTTCACTGTATGCAGTGTAACCCTTGCGCTTCGGTTCTGAGCTTGAATAGATCACCCCTCTTTTGGTGTCTAGTAAATTTTCCACCCGAAGTCCCCATCGTAAAGTTGTAGATTCGGGGCCCAACTTACCATCGAGTGAGACATCATGAAGCCACATGGCAGGTGCCTCGATGGAGTTATCGGGATCTCGATAGACCCCACTCTGATAGCGACTGTGCCATCGAGGTGTGAGTGGTTCCCATAAATATGCAAGTTCTGCAGTCCAGGTCCATTTGGGAATCGAGGGAATTTGTCGGACTTGAGCGCCCATTATGGAAACGGGCTCGAGGTAAGCAACGCCCGAGATCAATCCCAGCTTGCGCCAGTGCGCATCAATGTTTCCCTCTATTCCTCGAATTTGTGTGTGCTCGAGATTAACAGCTTTGCTTCCAGTGAAAGCCGGTACAAAGACGATTTTGTTGTGCACCCGATCCTCAAATCGAGCGAGTGACATCCACATGTTTTTCTGTTGCCAGCGTATACCGATTTCTCTGTGTTCAATACGCTCGGATTGTAACTCTGAGCTAGGCGCAAATTCCCCTCCGTCTCCGTAGGCTTCGAGTAAACTCGGCAGGCGACGGCTCTGCCCATAGCTGCCATATCCCATCAGATCATGTGTTCCAAGAGACAGAGTCCCCTGTGTGCTGGGGGCAAGTTTCCAGGTAGAGTCGAGATTGTTTTGCCCCTCTCCTTTTACGTGCATATCTCGATGTCCTTGCAGTTGTGTCTTGGCTTCTAGTGTCCCCACTTCCCACAACGGAATTGAAATCCCCTGATACCCCGTCCCGCTTTCTCGATGTAGGGTTTGAGCCTCTGTGGGGAGCATTTTCGTAGCCAGCTTCATGTATCCGTACCGTACATGGGACAGAAGTTGGATGCCAAATGGCGTTTGCCAGTTCGCTTGGAGGGAGGTTTGTTGCAAATTGCTTCTTACTTTGTTTTCTTGGGAGACCCCCAGATATTGTCCCTCGGTGTATTTGGTGTCTGCGCGCAAGAGGTGCTGCACAGAGAGGAGGTGTGGCACAAAGGGAGACTTGGATCGAGCCGGCGTATAACGATACGTACCCGCATGCAGGTTTCCACTCCATCGGTGTCGCAGGCTAGAGGGTACGTCTCCCATACCGGCAATCCCGCCTTCTCCCCCGTAGAGCAAGCTCTTCCACGTACCCTCGTGTCTTCCATTTTCGATAGAAGCACTGGGAAAGAGCATCCACGAGCGTGCGTCGTTGTTGTCTCTCCATGTGATGTAATCATCGTCTGGATTGTAAGGGGTGCCGTTATCACTGTAATAAGGATATTTCCCATCAGTCTCATGGGTGCGTCCATAGACGGTAGCTTTTACATTTCCGTCACTGAATGTATACGGAACGCTTTTTTGCAGAGCCCACAGGGAGTGCCCAAATGGTTTTCCATAATTGGATCCCAGTTGGGTGGAGGCAGAGAAAAAGGGTCGTGTGGCAAAAGCCAAGGTGCCCAACGGGGATACGCTGGGAAGTTGTATCGGAGTGGACCCTTCGTAGAAGGTGAGTTCTCCAAATGGTTTTATATCGAGTCCCACCAAAAGCGGATAGGCGAGAGTCGGGTCTACCAAAAGAAGGTCATCGATCCAGATCTCACAAAAGCGTCCGTCTTGTCCTCGGATACGGGGAGCTGAAAACCCGAGGGCGTGGCTCCCCGTTTGTTCAGTCTGTGCAGTGGGGAGGTTGTGAAAATGAGACAGCACATCAAACCGACTGGCCTCGGTAGGTTGCCAGGTTCGGTTTTGTCCCGGGTGATCGCGATATACAGTTTCGTGGGGTGCACCTCGGATGATGACCGGCTCTTCGGCCTGGGCTCCGAGGGCGCACATCCAGAGCAGATTACAGAGCCAACGTGCCATTATAGGGGATTCTTTCTAGCTCCATGCGATGTTGGACTTTTTTCAAATGGGTATCCCATAGGGTCATGCTACCCCCATTGGT
Source organism: Deltaproteobacteria bacterium (assembly GCA_947475005.1). GTDB lineage: Bacteria > Bdellovibrionota_B > Oligoflexia > Oligoflexales > Bog-1112 > CANIBL01. The sequence continues at coordinate 2,253 of CANJLI010000036.1, forward strand.
TTCTGTATTTCCGATGAATAAAATATGACTTGTGGGATCGAAGAGAAGCAAAGGAGATCCAAGTGATGAAAGAGGTACCGGTATTTCCACTGTAGCAGTTAACGCAGATTCAGTTTTCCAGGTGAGGTGCGCCAATCGACGGGTATCAGGTTGTTCAGGCTTTACAACAAAAGCAAAAGCTTCGTTCGGGGTATTGCCTCCAATGAGTGCTCCATAGGATTGCAAAAACAAAGAAGAGAAAGAGACAGAGTTTGAAAGTTGCTGATCCTCAAACGAAAACCACGCTCGTCCAGCTTTACACCCTTGTTGGGCAAGGAAAGGCGCGCAAAGCCCCATAATCCAAACCCCTTTGGCGGATGGATGTAGAAAGTGGGGGGTCGTGATGGAAAGAGGTAGAGAGCGTACCCATTGCAGCTTTCCAGCTTGTTCTTCCTTCCATATCGTTAGAGTTTGTCCGTCGTTGGCTCGATACCCTGCCTCCAAACCGTGGCTGAGAGCAAGTATATAGAAGGTTTCCCCATCGGAGAGGCGCAGCAAATCTCCTCCAGGTTCTTTGGGGGCTTCTGCAAAGCCAGGGGGTGTATAGCGAGCTACGGTCTCTAGGTTTTTCCCGTGAAGTTGATGAAGAGCGCTGGAACTCCAGTCGCTTACAAGGATATCCCCGTTGCCCAGGGAGACTCCGTGTTGAATATTAAGCCCAGGTGTAGCCTTTTGTACCGTGGGGCGTCGCGTCTCGGGAGCTAAGAAATAAGCGTTGTTGCTGAGGGGAGATCGATTGGCCATGAACAGACGGTTCGAGGTCCACAGGACCCATGGATCTCCAGACTCCCCGGAAAGACGGCTTTCTACTGTCCCTGTCCGAAAATTCATCCAGTACAAAGCTGAGCTCGTGTAGCGTGCATCGGTTGCCGTGAAATACAACCCAACAAACTGGGAGGCAGGGATGGCGAAGCCTTGGGGTGGCATCCCGGAGTCAGACGAAGTAGTCGGACTGTGGCATCCCACAATCCAGATGCTCCATCCGATACAGATCCAAAACCAGTTTTTTTTCATATTTTATACCTATAAGGAGAGAAAATTCAGTACTTGCAGAATGGAGTATAGAGAAGGTGGCGGCACTGTCAAAAGATTTGCACATTTGTATGATAAAATGATATTGGCTACTGCATTCAAGACAAGATTTTATATAGACGAGCCATGCAAACAAAACCAAAGATCACTACCTTATTGTACTCAGCACCGGCTCTCATGCTGGCTATGTTGATGTTGTTCGTGAATTTTCAGTTTTTCCTTCAAGGATCCGTAGGGATTCTTACGGATTATCTGAAGGACAGCTTTCATGCCGATGCTGCAGTGATGAGTATCTTGTCTTCTAGCTTCTTCTACTCTTTTATTTTGCTTCAAATTCCAGCAGGTATGATCATCGACCGCTTTGGCGTTCGAAAAGTCGCGACCCTGGCCTGTGCCTTTGTGGCTGCTGGCTGCTGGGTCTTTTCGCAGTCCAGTACCCTGGGCTGGGGGGTTGTAGGGCGGATCTTGATGGGAGTGGGTGGAGCGTTCAGCTTTATTTCCATGCTCAAGACCATCAAGGATTGGTTCGCGCCGCAGCAATTTCCCATTCTGCTTGGGATTGTGGAAACTGTAGGCATGGCTTCCACAGCCGGGATCAATACCGCAGTCTCCAAGTTTGCGGGTTTGTGGGGATGGCGCATCGCCATGATGGGAGTGGGTGGGGCGCTTACCTTGCTGACTTTTATAATTTGGTGGCGTGTGCGCGACCAACTCCCTGTTGGTGTCGGGGATACCAAGATTTCGGGTGAGTCTTTTGTGGTGAGGGTGAGGCGCCTCCTTGCCAAGAAGGAACTCTGGTGGTGTGGGATTTTTGCGGGTTGCAATTTTAGCGTCGTGACGGTGTTTACCTACTTGTGGTGTGTGCCTTTTTTAACCCAAGGCTACGGGTTGCCCGAAGTGACTTCCGTGATGCTGTGCTCTTTTATCTATTTGGGGATCGCAGTGGGGAGCCCCTTGTGCGGGTGGCTTAGCAATCGGGCTGCTTTTTATTTGTTAATGGAACGGGGGGCGATCCTCACCTTGGTGTTGTTTGGGACTCTTCTTTACGTACCCGCTCTGCCGGTGTGGGCGATTGGTATTTTGATATTTTTGTTGGGGATTACGATTTCCACATACCACATTTCGTTTATCTACGTCAGTCGTTCCATACCGAGCACGGTACAGGGGACTGCCAACGGATTTGTGAATATGATGACCATGATCGGCGCTCCCTTGCTGCAGCCGGTAGTGGGTTTCTTTCTCTCGTATGAAAAAGATGGGAAGGTATTTGAAGGGGTAGAGGTTTACAACCTGGCAGACTTCCGCGTGGCCCTTACGCTGATTCCGATTTGCTTGGTGATTTCCCTTTTCTGCGCGAGAGCCATGAAGGGCAAGTAGGGTATCTACCAGCAAACGCATAGGAGGGGATAACTATAGTCGCAGGAGGTGGTATATCCAAATCCATCATTTAACCAGCTGGATGCGGTCTGGCTATCCAGATGCATGGTATTTCCCAATATGCCTGAGCTTGAGCTTCCCCACGCGTTTCCCGTATATTTACATACACTGCCAGAAGCGGCTCCCGCTAGTCCACTTCCGGACCAAGCTCTGCTTTGGCCCAACGCAATTGCGAGGGTAGAGGCGCTTTCTCCAGTAGCCGCACAGGTAGAAGCAGGCTCTGCGGTGGTGTTGCAAGGCCCGTTGGCAAGTAGATTGTTCCAGTTGCTTGCCACTTGATATCCGGTTCCAATATTGGATGTTCTCACTACATAGGTGGGGGGTATGTGCAAGTTGACTCGCATATTTTCAATTGTATCTGAGCCGGAAGGTGCCGGTGACTCTATCGTATTGATCACTGCATGAAAAGTAGAGCAACCAGCTGGAACTCCACTACAGAAAGCATCCACATTCTGTCTTGCGGTTCCACTTCCAGGAATGCTTCCTGTTGTGGTGGGAGAAAGATATAAATACATATATCCCACTGTGGCTTGTGTGAGTTGGGTATATGCCGCCTGGTAGTTGCCTGCATTGGTTACGACGACGTTGAAGTAGTAGGTTGTGGCGCTCGCTAGCCCCGTGACATCAAGGGAAGTAGCGCCTGCGGTGTTGCTGCCTACTGCAAGGATATCTCCAGTATTGTTGAGCGCATTGTTGATGTTTTCTAGTGTGTCTACCACACCGGTTGCGGTGTAGGAGAGGTACACTTGGTATGTCAAGTCAGCTTGATTGGTTACGGCGTCTGTAGCCGCCGCCCAGCTCAAGGTCAAGGAGCTGGTTGCAACGTTACTCGCTGTAAGCGTTCCGCTTCCTCCGACAGTAGCCGGTCCTGTGTCCACAGGCTCGAGTGTTGTTGACGAGGAAGCGGTATACGCAGCTGCATTTCCAGCTGCATCGCTGACGATTACATTCATGTAATAAGCGGTGTTTGGTAGTAATCCGGTGATCTCAATAGACGTTGCCTCTGCCTCTGCGGGTATACCCGTAAGAGCAGCCTCCGCAATGGAAGCGGTACTTGCTACATCCGCTTGGACTGTGGAGTAGTAGACTTTGTAGGTGAGGTCGCTTTGTGGAGTTGTGTCATCTGTAGCTGCAGACCAGGCGACAGTGACCCCTGCGGTTGTGACAGAGCTGAAGGCTAAGACACCGTTGTTAGCGGGTACAGGCGCTATGATATCTGCTGTAGCTGGTATTTTTACTGCAGCAGGCTCCGAGTCCGAGCTGCATCCTGAAAATACGGACAGCAATAAAACAAAAACCCCTGAACCTATTCTTCGTATGCCCATTTCCGGATCCTCCTACAGATACAAAGATCGTGTAGGAATACCTCGGAGGAATGGGAATTAAAAAAGAGGTTCAGGGGTAGGAAGCTTTTACCGAACGAAGCTTTTTACTCAGCAAGGCCGAGTTTGCGCATTTGCTTAATGCGACGCTTGCGGGCAGCAATAGACTTCTTCTTCAGTCGGATCGAAGGCTTTTCGTAGTGCATGCGCTTCTTTAAGTCTCCGATGATGCCGGCTTTTTCGACTTGTTTCTTGAAAATCCGCATCATTTTTTCTAGAGATTCTCCCGGTCTGATGATTACGCCTGGCATTGATTTCCTTCCTTAACTATTTTCGATTCAACAAAATTAGGTTCGATTAATAAATAAAAACATGAACGATACAAACCCGAGACTATACATGGCGATGAGGGGAAAAGCAACGCTCAAGCGCCATTATGCAGTAGGTTTACATAAAAGTGATGTTTTTTCGCTTCGCCATCTCTTCTAAGCTCTTGCGATCTATGGCATTTTCCCAGGCTTCGCGGGAAGAAATGGCCCCTTTTGTGACCAGTTGGAGTAAGGCTTCGTTGAGAAGCTGGTTGCCGTTGGCCTTTTGGGTTTGCATATGGTTTTCGATCATATGGGTCTTGCCCTCTCGGATCATAGAGGCCACGGCATCATCTGGAATCAACAGTTCCGCTGCGGCACATCGCCCCCCTCCGATCTTCTTTACGAGGGTTTGGGTGACCACGCCTTTGAGGGAGGAGGCCAGCATGCTGCGGATAAGCGGCTGTTTTTCGCTCGGAAACTGGTCGATGATACGGTTTACTGTGGAAACCGCAGAGTTGGTATGGAGGGTCGCAAAGACCAAATGTCCGGTTTCTGCGGTCTCAATGGCAATGGCAGTGGTTTCTGCATCCCGTAGCTCTCCGATGAGCACAATATCGGGATCCTCTCGCAGGGCTGCGCGTAGGGCGGTTGCAAAGCTATTCGTGTGCTTGCCTACCTCTCGCTGGCGAATCAGGGCTTTTTTGGAGTGGTAGCTAAATTCAATCGGGTCTTCGATGGTAACGATGTGAAGGGGCCGCGCTTCATTGATGCTCTCGATGAGTGCTGCCAGAGTTGTGGTTTTTCCGCTTCCAGTGGGTCCGGTGATTAAGACCAACCCTTTGTTTAATTTGCCAAATTTTAAAATTGAATCTGGGAGCCCCAGCTCTGCAGCTGTCAGGATGGTCTGGGGTATATGGCGCAGAACGGCCCCGACGCCCCCTTGTTCTCTAAAGAGATTGACCCGAAAGCGTCCGAACCCTTCTATTTCGTAGGCGAAGTCCACATCCCAGGTTTCCGTGAATTTGCTGCGTTGCAGAGCGGGGATGATGGGATCCAAGAGGGAGGCGATGAGCGCAGGGGTGATGATCACACCTACCTTCTTTTGGATGTCTCCATCTTTGCGAAAGGCAACGGGTTGGCCCGTGGTAAGGTGCAAATCGCTTCCTTTTTGCCCCACGAGTTCCTTAAGGTAGACATCGATGGGATAGTCCCCTTTGCTCCAACTCATCACCGAAGCCAATACGGGAGCGTAATCGATGGGGCTTCGATCACCGCTTGCTGCTACAGGAGGGGGTGTATATGCGATGGGTTCAGGTGCTGCTACAGGAGGGGGCATATACGCGATGGGTTCAGGCACTGGGGCTGCCACTGGGGTTACAGCTGGGGGTGTAAATCGAATCTCCGGCTGTGGAAATATTGGTTTTGCTTCTTCTGCCGGTGCTGTAGGGGGAATCTTTACCTCGATCATAGGCCGCACAGGGATGTGGATTCTTTCCGCTTGTACAGGTACGGATCGAGTAGGCTCTATCGTTGTGAGGCTTGCAAAGAGGTCTCCCATGGGTGGTGTTGCCTTGACAGGTGCTTTCCCAGGAACAGGAGGTCGAGGGGTAATCTCCATATCCAACTGCGGTAGATTTCTCTTATATTTTTCCAATTCGATGTCAAAATTCGGCATAAAAAAGACCAAACAAGGCAGAGGGTTGTGGTAGGCAAGCACATGGAGAGAGCCTACCGTTTTGATGACCAAGCGCCCTTCTACCAGTTTTCCAGCTTCGTAGGCACTTGCTTCTCGCGGTAAAATTTCCGCAACTCGCTCTCCGATCCACGAAGCAGAAAGGGGAGGGAAGGTCTCTAGTGTCTGCGTCGTCTTTGCAAGATGCAAGAGGGGACTTTGATTTTCTTGAATTTCGACAAAGTGCCCTTTATCTTTTACCAGCTGAGAGAGTATACGTCTTAGGGTTTCCATGAGTTACTTTACCTCCATGTAGAGGTATCGGCGAAATTCTAAATAAAATAAGGATACTCACAGGGGACACCCCATTGGAGTGCCCCCACATGTATGCTGACTGCATGTAGGGGCGTGGTACAATAAGGAAAGTGTTTTTAGATACGATTTAAAATCAGGTGGTTATGAAATTTTTGTTGGCTTTTCCCTTATTTTCTCTCCTCTTGGCCTTGATTTGGGGGCCGTACTATACAGAGATTCTTTGTGGGGTTGTCTTCGCGTTTTTTGTTTTTTTCACCAGGCGAAATCCGGTAGCGAGCTTTCTTTTGGTGCTTGCTAGTTTGGGGTGGTGGGAAGTGCCGATTATGCGCCTTCGTTTTCCCAATCAGTTTCTTTGTGAGATCTGCATGTTGGGATTTCTCGTGGGGATTTGGCCCAAGTTGGGTTCTAGAGAGAAGAAAAATTTTGTCTACGAACAGCATCCACTTTTTTTTCCTCTATTTTTTATTTCCATGGTGATCTTCTTTCAATTTGTGGTTTCAATTCCGCAGTTGATTTCCTTTTCGTACAGTGCCATGCCTGTGCAGAAGATTTTGCAAGTTCTGGGACGCAATCTTTTTCTGTGGAGAATTGCAGAAAGCCCGATTCATTCGTTATCTGTGATGAACGGATATTTGATCCAATTGGCCTTCTTGAGTGTGATGCCTAGCTTTATTCGAAAGAAGCGGATTTCCGAATCCACTCTTTGTCTCACATTTGTTTGTGGTTCTTTTCCAGTTTTTTTGTATGCGTTGGGGCAGAAATTAACCTGGATTCCCATCGTGGCTTCTGTGGGAATTGGGGGGACATTCCAGAATCAAAATTCTCTCAGTTTCTATGCAGGGTTGATGTTGCTGGTCGCCAGCCTCCTCGGGGCTCGGTGGATCCTCCAACGGTCGTATAAACGATCTTTATGGATTTTGTTGTATAGTTTTGTATGTATGTATTTTCTTTTATTGGGGCAAAGTCGAATCTCTTCTTTTTCTTGCTTGTGTAGCGTCGCCATTTTTTTCTTTTTCGAATGCCTTTTCCATCGAGAAAACAAGAAGTACGTAAAAAACATTATAAGCGTTGTGGTCAGTCTTTTTTCAAGTGCGGTTGTTCTGTTCTTTTTTTTGAAGATGCATCAAAGCGGAAAATTTGAAGAATTGAAAAATTTAATTCATCGGGGGTCCTTTTTAGACTTATTGGAAGGCGGTGGTCGACACGCTCTCTTGCAAGAGTCTTGGAAGGCGGCATTTTTATCTCCTTTCACCGGGATCGGGTATGGGTACTTTTTTAATAAATCTGGGCTAGACGAAGTTCATAATCAGATGTTGGAGTGGATTGTAAGTGTGGGGTGGGGGATCCTTCCTCTTTGCCTGTTTTTTTTCTTTCGCCCTTTTTATTTATTGGGCAAAGAAAGAAAAAAACTTTCGTCCCTTTTTTCTTTCTTTATCGCATTGAATATCTATATCTTGGGGACCTCTCTTTTCGATCATTATTTTTCGTATCGAACTTTACTTGCAGCCTCTCTGTTTTTGTTGTTGCTTCCTTTTTTATCTTTGTCTGTGTCTACGCCCGCTCGAAAAATTTTCTATGCCTTAGGGGCCCTTGCCTTTCTATTGGCCTTCGTTCGGATCCCCAATCCCCAATCTCATCCTCTGCCTACAGCTGCCTGGGGAGCAACTTCAGAGGAGGTAGCTTTGCATGGTGAATTTCGTTGGAATGGGCCTGCTTTTCTACAACCCATGGAAAAATCGTGTGTGTTGCTTTCTGTGTATCCCAAACATGAGGGAGGTAAATCGAGCTTACATGTAGGATGGTTGGGCGCCGACTCAAAACCCTCTGTTTTTTCCACTCTTACAGAATATTTGAAGCTTGCGAGCGCGCCTCAGGTCGAAATGGAAAATGGAAAATGGAATCATTTGTGCTTTTGCCAAAAACCGGGGCCCTCCCGTTTGTTGTTGCTGATGGCAGAAAAAGGCGAGTACCAAACCCTTTCTGGACAAAGTACGGAGCGTAGAAAAGATTTTTTTATTTCGTATGGAATTACACAGCCTCAGCCTTTTGAGTGGGAAAAAGAACCGGAGATTGCAAAAAAATGCATCGCAGGGAGGATCGAAGAGTAATGTCTTTTACATCTATCGAAGAAGAAATCGAAAAAGAGGCAAAAAAAGAAGTGACAGTTCCTCCATCCGTATCAGAAGATCCATGTACGTGTAGTTATTATCTGCATTATTTGTTTCTGTGTTGGCGTCCCATTTTGGTTACATTTTGTAAGCGTTGTAAATCATGAATGTGTTGATTCTTACACCCAGTCTCACTCAGCACGATGCTGTTAGCAATGAAGTTGTTTTGCAACATAAGCTTCTTTCTGCGAAAGGACTGGGTGTTTCTTTGTATGCAGAAAAAGTGAAATCGTTTTCTCACGGTGCCTTGTGTACCCGTGGGAAGGCTGTGGCGCTTTTGCAAGACCCTGCTTGCCTCGTGATCTATCATCACAGTACCGGTTGGCAGGAGGGAGAGATTCTTTTGGCGCAAGTACAGGGAAAACTTGTCATTCGATATCACGGCATTACCCCTGCTGAATTTTTTCCCCATGAGCCTGCAACACAACGGGAGATTCAGCAAGGAAACGAACAAACCCGTCGATTGGCTGAGCACCACAGATTACAGCTGGTGATCTGTAACTCTCACTTCATTCAACAGGAGTGGCCTTCTGGTGGGATGGGGAAATATCCGGTGGAAGTGTTGGCCCCTTTCCACTCTCTCGAAGCATTCCCGTCTTTGGCTTTTCAAAAAATAGAGGATGAAATCCATGTGTTGTTCGTGGGTCGCTTTACCCCTCACAAGGGGCAGAGCAATTTACTGCGTTTGATGATTCGATATCGAGAAAGATACGGTTCTTTGTTTCATCTACATCTGGTGGGAAAGGGGAGCGGGAAGAAAACTTTTCTCTATGCTCTCTACCAAGAGATTTTTGCAAATAGCCTCTCGGCTCATGTGCATATTCACTACGATGTAGAGGCGAAAATTTTGGCAAGTCTCTATCAACGTTCTCACTTCTTTATTTCTTTTAGCGAGCATGAAGGATTTGGGCTGCCCTTGTTAGAGGCTCAGTATCACGGCCTTGCTGTGTTGGCTCTGTATCGGGGGGCTGTGAAGGAGGCTTTGGGGGCGGCGGCTCTAGGGGGGGAGACCCTGGATCTCGATCGGTTTTGTGCTGCGATTCGCATTTTGTCCACTCATCAAAAGATGCGAGAAGAGGTGGTACAAGCGGGGCACAAAAATTTTGAGATCTACAAGATGAAACGATTGCAGGAAAAATTTCTCGCGTTACTAGGAGTCAACGATGATAATGCGAGGCAGTAAGAAATGGATGCGAAGTATAAAATCTTTTTTGTTCCAGTTTGAGTGGATCAAGAAATGGATTCAAGGTGTGTTGAGCCAACGACAAAAACGAAAGCTACAGCAAGCTGTGGGAGAGAGAAAATTCGAAGCTCCCAACCCTCTTCAAAAAGCTTGGTTGTTTTCAGGTTTTCCTTCCGGGCAATTTTTTTCTCTCCATCGGACTTTGAAAATACTAGTGATAAAGCTCGATCATTTGGGGGATTTTTTATTAGCTCAACCCGCATTGCGGGCGCTGCTGGAGAAGGTGGGCCCCTGTGAGTTGGATCTGGTGGTGGGTAGCTGGAATTTGTCTCTGGCTCAAAAAGTAGAAGGCATTCACCAAATTTTTACTTTTGATTTTTTTAAGCAGCAATCTAATCTTGCGCCAGAACTTAAAGAGAAAGCACTTTCTGATTTTTTAGCGCAGCTACCCGCTTATGACATCGCTATAGATTTTCGTCGTTTTGAGGATACTCGATTTGTACTAGCAAAACTTCGAGCCTCCTACAAGATGGGTTATGAAAGTTTCAATCCAGAGATCGATGCTGCTTTGGATGTTGTCTTACCTGCGGAGCCGAATCAATCTGCTATTTTGACAAGTTCCAATCAGGTGCATACCAGTATTCAAATGTTGAGAGTAGTAGAAGCCATTCCTTTTCGGGTGGTACACAATCCATCTTTTATTTCTCCTGTTGGCAAAACCGAGTCCATTGGGATTTTTCCTTTTGCGGGTAGCCCAGTCAAAGAGTGGGGCTTGGATAATTTTCGCGAGTTTGTCGTTCAATTTTCATCCGCCTATCCAACTTTTTCCATTGATTTATATGTCTCTCGTGATCGCATGTCTGATTTTTCTCGCTTTCAACAAATGCCTCACGTGCATGTCCATGGTGATTTGCTGATGGAGGCGCTCTTTGAACATGCGGCAAAAAATCAAGTGATCGTGAGCAATGATTCCTTCGGTGCTCACTTAGCCTATCAGGTAGGTGCAAGTTTGGTTGAGGTTTTGTCAGGTGTTGGACCCATTGCCGAATTTTCAGCTTGTTTTGGCCCTCACACCATTTTGCGAGAAGAAGTACCTTGTTCCCCTTGCCACATTTCAAGCAAAGAAATTTGCCCGTATGACCTGAAGTGCTTAACGCAGATTCGGGTGGAGCAAGTGTTGGATGCGGTGAAGTATCACATCGAGCACAAAACGTATGAGAAGACTCGTGCTTTGTATTATTTTTTGTGAAGTCCTGCGGGGACACCCGATGCGAGTGTCCCCGGGCTGTCGTCGGGGACACTCGCATCGGGTGTCCCCGCAGGACTTTTGCCGCATAAGGGACACCCCGTTGGAGTGTCCCTGTTACCGCACCGCATCGGGGACACTCCAACGGGGTGTCCCCACAGGGCAGGTGAGTATCCCCTCCGTCATCCCAAGGCTGCGTAGCAGCCGTATGGGATCTCGATAAAAATGCAGGGATCCCATACGGTCCCTTCGGGACCTTGGGATGACGGAAATTACCGGGGGACCTAGGGCCGCTACTCCAACATTTTAGTCGGGTTTTCCAAATACCCAATAAGCGTCTCCAAGAACTGGGCGCCGACCATACCGTCGATGACACGGTGGTCGCAAGAGAGGGTCATCTTCATGCGAGACTGAATGCCCACGGTATCTTGAGCTGTGACAACGGGAACCTTCTTGATACATCCCACTGCTAAGATTGCAGACTGAGGGGGGTTGATAATGGCAGTAAAAGATTCCACCAGGGTCATGCCTAGGTTGGATACGGTGAAGGTACCTCCTTCGTATTCGGCGGCTGTCAGTTCACCTTTGTGGGCTTTTTTTCCGAGGGCCTTTGCCATTTCACCCAATTGTCGAATGCCCAGTTGATCTGCATTCGTGATCACAGGTGTGATGAGTCCAGAGGGCAGAGCCACTGCCATGGCTACATGCACCGCACCGTGTTGTATAATCGCATCCTCTTGCCACGAAGCATTTACAGCAGGGTGCAACCGTAGAGCACGTGCCACTGCAAAGAGAACAAGATCATTTACACTGCTCTTGCCCCACGTACCATCCACCACCTTTGGATGTGCATTGAGTTGTTGCCGCCAAGTGAGAGCTTGGGTCATATCCGCAGAGACTGTGAGATAAAAATGTGGAGCCTGACTTTTCGCTGCCACCAACCTTTTGGCGATGGTCTTGCGCATCATAGAAAGTGGGATTCTTTCTCCCGTGCGATTCTGTATCGATACGGTAGATGATTGCTTATGCTGCGTTGCTTCCGCAATGTCTTTCGCAATGATGCGCCCATGAGGACCTGTGCCTTGTAGTTGGGCAAGGTCTACTTGTTGGGTCTGCGCCATTTTCTTTGCTAATGGAGAAGCCTTAATGCGCCCAGTGGAAGCTGCTGGTATGACTTCCGGAGCTATCACTTCCTGAGCGTGAGGTGCTACCGGAGCTGGTGTCACAGGAGCTTTCGTAGTAGGTGCGCCGACGAGAGAGGCGAGGTCTACCTGCTCTCCCGCTTTTCCGATTATAGCGAGAGGGGCTTGCAGGGCATAGGCGTTGCCCGGTGTAGCGATGATCTTGAGCAGGACGCCCGATTCGGGCGACGCATATTCCATGGTGGCCTTGTCGGTTTCGATTTCCACCAAGGGATCTCCCTCGGCAACAAGATCTCCCTCTTTCTTAAGCCAGCTGGCAATACCACCTTCTTCCATGGTATCGCTTAGTTTCGGCATTTTAATCAGTTGAGCCATTATTTTTCTCTCTTTTTAGCTTCGTGCAAAAGCCTTCTCGTAATCGGACCTAGACGGCTTTTTCATGTTGAACTTTCGCTTCCGAGCGGGTAACGAATCAACCTACTTTCCTGTTGAGAACATGTATTTCTTGGTACAAATTTAGCATTTTATCTCTGGCTTTATCTAGGGACTCTAGGAGTCTTGATGAGGCTTTTGATGGAGAGGCAATCCCCTGTTCCCAAGAGCGTACCGTTTTCACGCTAATGCCTAGTAGCTCCGAAAAAAGAGGTTGGCTCAATCCGACTTTTTCTCGAATTCGTTTTATATCTTTCGCCTCAAAAGAAGGAACTGGGATAATTTCCCATGTAATCACTCTTACGGATGTTTTTTTTCCCTTAACGTGTTCTTTTGCTTCTTGAAGGCTTTCCATTAGCAAATCAAATTTTTCATTTTTCATTTTTCATTTTTCATTTTTCATTTTTCTAGTCCCCACTTGGTTGGTACCATTTAATGGTAGTACCATTTGGTGGCAGTGTCAACCAAATCGTTTTTTACGACCGATAACAAACGCGTTTCACAGCTTCTACGATACGGGCCACACTCGGTAATGCTCGCTCTTCTAAATGCTCCGCATAGGGAACAGGCACAGGCTCTTGGCACACTCGTGCTACAGGTGCATCCATATCGTCGAAGCATTCGCTTTGAATGCGATCTGAAATATGACTCCCTACGGAAGAGAAGGGCCAGTTTTCTTCTACGATAACCACCCGATGGGTCTTGCGTACGGATTCAAACAGCAGGGCTTCATCCAAGGGCACAAGGGTACGAGGATCGATGAGGTCCACTTCGATTCCCTCTTTTGCCAATACCGCACAGGCTTCCATGGCTGTGTGAAGAATCTTGCCCCAGGTGATGATGGTGACATCGCTTCCTGTGCGTTTTCGTTCTCCCACACCGATGGGCAAGATAAAATCGGGGTCATCCGGGACTTCTCCCTTCATGCCGTAGATCATTTCGCTTTCTAAAAAAATCACAGGATTCGGATCTCGAATCGCAGCCTTAAGGAGCCCTTTTCCATCTGCGGGTGTGGCAACGGAGATCACTTTTAATCCAGGAATATGAGTAAGAATGGGATCCAAATTTTGAGAGTGCTGAGAGCCCAACATGTGAGCCGCCCCATTGGGCCCTCGAAATACGATGGGTACCGTGAACTGCCCCCCCGACATGTAGTGCATCTTAGCTGCGTGATTGATGATCTGATCGAGGGCTTGAATCCCAAAGTTCCAAGTCATCATTTCGATAATGGGTTTAAGTCCCACCATAGCGGCGCCAATCCCAAGGCCTGCAAAACCAGCCTCGGAAATAGGGGAATCAATTACCCGTTTGGGTCCATATTTTTGCAACAGTCCTTTGGATACTTTGTAGGCCCCATCATACTGGGCGACCTCTTCTCCCATCAGGAACACGTCAGGATCTCGAGCCATCTCTTCATCCATGGCCTGTCCCAATGCTTCTCGAAACGTTAGTATTGCCATGTTATTCCTCCACCAGTACGTGTTTCCAGAGCTCAGACAAGTCGGGGATTGGGGATTCATCCGCAAACCGCTCCGCTTCTTTTACTTCCTCTCGAATGGTTTCATCCCACTCTATAAGCTCCTTCTCCGTTGCGAGCTTCTGATCTTTCAATACAGCTGCCAGTTGAAGCAGGGGATCTTGTTTTTGATATTCCAGGACCTCTTCTTTGGTGCGGTAGGCACCTGGATCAGAGACAGAGTGTCCCTTGTAGCGGTAGGTCATAACCTCGAGCAAATACGGAGCTGGGTGCTTACGCATGTTTGTCACAATCTCATTCACATGGTTGTGCACCGTGATGACGTTCATTCCGTCGATTTCAGAATTCGCCATATCAAAGGCCAAGGCACGTTTCGACAATTGGTCCACACTGGTAGTCCGTCGAATGTCGGTGCCCATGCCGTAGCGATTGTTCTCTACCAAAAAGAGCACAGGTAGTTTCCAGGTGGCTGCCATATTCATGGCCTCAAAGACTTGCCCCTGGTTCATGGCTGCATCTCCGAGGTAGCACACGATGACGTTGCTCTCGCCGCGATATTGAATGGCAAATCCAACGCCCACTGCAAGTGGGGCTTGACCCCCTACAATGCCGTGTCCCCCCAAAAAGCGGTGGGTCTTGCTAAACATGTGCATCGATCCCCCCTTGCCTCGGGAGCATCCAGTGACTTTGCCAAATAACTCGGCAAAAACCTCACGAGCGGGGATTCCTTTCGCAATCGCCAGGGTATGAGAGCGATATCCGGCAATGACGTAATCGTCTGCTTGGAGTGCGGCTTGTACACCTACACATACGGCTTCTTGTCCAATGTGCAAGTGACAAAATCCAGAGAATTTTTGTTGGGTATAGGCGAGGTTTACTCGCTCTTCAAACCGACGATAGGTCAACATCTCTTTGTAGAAAGAGAGGAGCTGATCGGGGGAATGGGATTGCTTTTTCTTCACGTGCATAGCTCCGCTTATATCTTCTTACTTCATGGGGGTATCGGTTATTTTTGCTAAAAACTCAAGCCCCCGTCCACTGTTTGAAAACCAAGGAACCGTTGGTTCCACCAAATGCGTATGAGTTTGAAATTCCGTATTGAATTTGGGTTTCTACAGCATTTAGCGGTACGTAGTTGAGGGGGCATTCGGGATCGGGCTCTGTAAGGTTAGCTGTGGGCGGGGCTATTTGCTCTGCTAGAGATTTGGCAAGAAATACAGCTTCGATGCCGCCTGCCGCGCCGAGGCAATGTCCAGTGACCCCTTTTGTAGATGAAATCAGCAGCTTATTCGCATGGCTTCCAAAGACGTGCTGGAGTGCTTTGGTTTCATAGAGATCGTTGTAGTACGTCGAGGTGCCGTGGGCATTAATATAGGTTACTTGTTCTGGAGAAATGCCAGCGGCAGACATGGCATTGCGCATGCAGCGTTGTGCGCCGTCCCCCTCGGGGGCTGGAGTTGTGAGGTGGTAGGCATCCGCAGACATGCCGTATCCTACGACTTCTGCATAGATGCGTGCGCCACGCTTCTTCGCGTGTTCCAGTTCTTCTAGTACCAAAATCCCAGCACCCTCGCCCAGCACAAATCCATCTCGGTTGCGATCAAAAGGACGGGAGGCTGTTTCCGGGGCGTCGTTTTGTCGGCTTAGGGCTTTCATGTTGGCGAACCCAGCCACAGAGAGCTCGCAGAGGGGGGCTTCGCTTCCGCCACAGACCATGATGTCTGCCATGTGATTGCGGATGTAGAGCCAGCCCTCGCCTACGCCGTGGGTACCGCTGGTACACGCGGTGGCGGTGCAGACGTTGGGGCCCTTGAGGTCAAAGTAGACGGAGGCAACACCCGCTGCCATATTGGGGATGGTGTACGGAATGAAGAATGGACTGACCTTCTTCACGCCGCCTTTTCGTAATTCATCCCCATAGCCATCTGTATCTTGGATTGCACCGACTCCCACGCCGATGGAGCAACCGTATCGGGTGCGGTCACCGCCTGTTTTGCCGATCCCTGCATCTGCCAAGGCCTCTGCACAGGCGTAGGCACCAAATTGGATGAAACGGGAGGCTCGGGTGATTTCCTTGTGTACCAAGGCTGGGGGAAGGACAAAGTCTTTCACCTCTCCCGCTATTTGAGTGGGCAACCGGTCTGGATTAAAAAGAGAGATCCGCCGTATACCGGATTTGCCTGCCAGAGCATTGCGCCAGCTTGTCTCTACGTCGTTTCCAACAGGGGAAACCATCCCCAAACCGGTGATTACAACACGCCTCATACCTGAGACTCCTCATATATTACCGAGTTATTTATATAAAAAAGGGGATATCCGTCCCTAATTTCTTCGCCATGGACGATTGCGCCACGCCAGAAGAGGTTCTGACAACGGCAGTCGGTTCTTTTGATAAACGAGAAACACAGAAAACATAAGCAAAATGAGCGGCGGAGTCCAAACCGCGAGCAAAATAGGGACAATTCCCTTCTCTCCGTACCAGCGACAGCCCACTACAAGAATAAAGCACCCGATAATCGTGGCGACCGCCGCCAGATAACTAAGCCCGTTGGGGCGGCGCTGATCGTGAATCCCTAACAACAACCCAAACAGGGCAAAGGCGATGAGCAAGAATGGATTGGCCAAGCGGGAAAAGTACAGGTACTCGGCTCTTCTCAGCTCATCCTTCTTTTCGGGGACGGTGGACCAGTTTTTGATCTCGTGTCGGAGTTGCAGAAAGGACAGGCTGCGGTAGTCATCTTTTTGCTCGTCGGCGCCGAGGATTTGTTCCTCGAAGATACGCAGTAAATCGATATCGGCTTTGCCATAACGCATCGTCGTGGTGCTTGCCTCTTTGGCGGAGGGAGAATAGGCAAACCCATCGAACAATCGCATGCGCAGGTCGCCGCCATCTACGGAGCCAGTGATTTCTGCTTTGGGTGCCACCATGGCAAAGAAGGCTTCAGAGCTGCCTTGTTTGGGTGTAATAAATACGTTTTCATAATGAGTATGATCGGGAGCTATTTTTTCCGCATAGAATACATACCCCAAAAAGTCTTGGATGAAGACACCGGGCTGGGTTTTATAGCGAATGAGGCTGTCGATTTCCATTTGGGTTTTTTTATAAATAAATTTCACAAACTCACGACGGCCCCAAGCCTCGAGTTCAACGTTGCAATACAGTGTGATCCCATAGATAACAAAGATCATGATGGACAGTGGCTGTAGGATCCGTCGTAGGCTATATCCAAATGCAAATAAGGCGATAAGTTCTCCATCCTCGCTCATCTTGGCAAAGCTAACCATGAACGCAAGTAAGAGTGAGATGGGGATTAGAATCGGCAGGAACGGTACGGTAATGTAGAGAAACGGTAGTAGGATGTTTTCGGCTGTAAGCCCAAATGCCAGCAAAATTTCAGACAAGCGGATCAATTGTGACACTGCAATCAAGGAGCAAAAAATAACCAAGGTAAATAAAAATTGGGGAACAGTTTCTTTGAGTAGGTAACGTGTGATGATCAAAGCCCCCCCTTTTTTCAGAGAAAAGTTCTCCAAAAATTGAGAAAAAGTAGAAAAAAATGTTATACATAGAGGAGGTGTCCATCCTCTACAACCCTATTGTTTCTCAAAAGTGGCGTAAAGTATACGCATAGGGAGGTTTTTATAATGCGAAGAAAAGGTGGCCAGCATGCAGGGCGCATGCACCGCATTCATCTTCTCTTATTTTTGATCTGTATGCTTGCCTCTCAGCCGTGGGGGGTGTCAACGAATATGCGAGGCACGACCCTTGCGGACTCCATAGCAAAGGTCGAGATTCCAAAATCGATTCATTCAGACACATTGTCGTTGCCAAAAATTCCCATGGAATTACCAGATCCTAAGCCAGACGGAAAAATTCAGATCTCCGTTTCAGGCGTGCCTCGTGCGCTCACCATCCATGGGCGCCTGCAGCTTCATTTAGAGGAATATATCAAAAATCGAGGGAATCCTGTGTCTGCTGTGGTGGTTGTGGAAGTAAAGACGGGCAATATTTTAGCCATGGCCCAAGGCAAAAATCCGAAAGAGTGGCACAGCAATACTCATACAGCTTTGCATGAGTATTTCCCAGCAGCTTCGATCTTCAAAGTGGTATCCACATTGGCAGCTGTAGAAGAGCTTGGCCTTGATTCTCAACATCCCATCGAGCTGAACCATCGCTGTGGGGTGGTGTTGCCCTCCGATGTAGGTGAGGTTCCTCATGGGAAGAAGAAGAGGAAAAAAACGGCCTCTCGTTCCATGTCTATGGAAGAAGCCTTGGGGCGTTCTTGCAATGCCTACTTTGCAAAGTTGGGGGCCCGCCAATTGGGGTTACCTGCTATTACGCACTATGCAGAGCTTTTCGGATGGGTTGAGGGAGGGGTAAATGCGGTGAAGACCGATTTCACCATGCCACCTAGTTCTTTTCATCCTTCGGAAACGGGTACCATGGATCCATTTGATCTGGGTGTGCTTGCAGCAGGGCTCGGTACAGTGGAGATGAGTCCGATTCATGCGGCTTCCATCATGCTATTGCTCGCGAATAACGGGGTACCCAAAAAATTGAAGCTCTTTGAAGAGCCACCTGCGACGATTATTTCGGAAGCCATTCCGCCTGCTCGTTTTGGAGCAGATACCAGCTCTAAAATCCGAACCATGATGCACAAAACCGTAGATGGTGGCTCCGCAAGCCATGTGTTTCATCAGCGAGCTTACTCGTATTTGAGAGAAAATGTGGGAGCCAAGACAGGGACCCGACAGGGCCGACTTTATTCCTTCCCAAAAAATACCCCTGCTAATGGGCTGCTAACAACCTGGTTGACGCTGGTGTACCCCTATGACAGGCCGGAGGTGGTGGTGGCAGCGGTGGTGGCTAATAACGAGGTCTGGCGAATTCGGGGTAGCGACTTAGGGGCAGAAGCTGTGCGAGAGTGGGATTTTGAGAGAAGGGGTTTGGTAGCCAGCGTGGAGAAACCTTTCCACAAGGGTAAACGAAAAGGCAAACGCAAACACCGATAGTCTTTTAAACGGGGGCACTCCAACGGGGTGTCCCCACACGGCCCTTGCTTCATCTAAGATGCTATACGGCTCCTCTCGCTACAGGTATGCTGGAGCCAATTCAGCGAGGGGAGTCACCGACCATGCTTCAGCATTCTACTTTTTCTGCGCTTCTACAAACCAATACCAAGCTGCTTATGGATGGAGCCACGGGAACGGAGCTCTATAACCGCGGTATGTTTATCAATCGTTGTTTTGAAGAAGCGAACCTTTCCAATCCGGAGCTGATTCTACAACTGCATCGAGAGTATCTGGATGCAGGCGCGCAAGTCTTGAGTACGAACAGCTGGGGGGCCAATTACCCCAAGCTGTGCAAGCATAATTTTCACGATCGCCTTCGGGAGATGAACCTGCAGGCTGCACAGTTGGCACGCAAGGTTGCCCAAGACAAAGCGTGGGTGGCGGGGAGCGTGGGGCCTTTGGGCATTCAACTGGAGCCCTTTGGCCCAACCTCGTATGAAGAGGCGAGGGCGTATTTTCGTGCCCAAATTGGGGCTCTGCAAGAGGGGGGGGTGGATCTCATTTCTCTCGAGACTTTTACGGATCTCTCGGAGATGCAGCAGGCCATCTTGGCTGCGCGCGAAGCAGCGCCCGGTTTACCCATTATGGCCTATCTCAGTATGACGCCCGAGGGGCGACTGCCAACTGGGACTCCCATCGGGAGCGCGTTGCAGAAATTGGGAGACTGGAAGGTGGATGTCATTGGGTTAAATTGTTCGGTGGGTCCTCAGCCGATGTTTACCCAGCTCGAACCTTTGCTGGCCCAGCTGTCGTGCCCCATTGCGGTGCGCCCCAATGCGGGGCTGCCTCGCTTGGTGGAGGGGCGTCATATCTACATGAGCAGCCCTGAATATTTAGCTCACTTTGCGGGGGAGTTCTATCGCGTAGGTGTGCGGTTTGTGGGAGGGTGCTGTGGTACTTCCCCTGTGCACATTCGCGCCATGGCCAATGCGGGGCGCCATGCTGCTGCCATGTCGCGTCCTCATGCGGTGTCGTTTTCAGAAAGTAAACGCAGTGGGGAAAAAAGTGCTGCGATTGTTTCTCCTGTTGAGGAGGTTCCCTTTCGAGAGCGGTCGCAGTGGTCGAGAAAAATTGCAGAGGGGGAACCGGTGAGCTCGGTGGAGCTATTGCCACCTGCAGGTGCTGATCCAACGAAAGTCATCGAGCAATCCCGTCTCTTGAAAGAAGCGGGTGTCGATGCCATCAATATTCCCGATGGGCCCCGTGCCAGCGCTCGCATGAGTGCATTGCTCACTGCGGTGATGATCGAGGCTCAAGCTGGTATTGAAACGGTGCTTCACTATACCTGTCGGGATCGCAACCTCCTTGGTATGCAATCGGATCTGTTGGGGGCCCAAGCCATTGGGTTGCGCAATATGTTGCTCATTACGGGGGATCCTCCCAAGCTGGGCGCCTATCCCGATGCCACCGGTGTCTTCGATGTGGATGCCATTGGGCTCACGAATATGGCCTATCGATTGAATTGTGGCATCGACCTGGGCGAGCGTGCCATTGGCAAGCCTTGCAGTCTCTCCCTCGGAGTGGGGGTGAATCCTGTGCATCGAGATTTTCAATACGAGATGGATCGGTTTGCTTGGAAGGTGGATGCAGGGGCTGAATGGGCGATCACTCAACCGGTGTTTGACATCAGTGCATTGGAGCGATTTCTCGAGTACATCGAGAAGAAGAACATTCGCATCCCCATCATTGCAGGGATTTGGCCTCTTGTAAGTCATCGCAATGCGGTGTTCATGAATAACGAAGTGCCCGGTGTGGTGATTCCTCCCGACATTATCGAGCGCATGGCCCAAGCCCAAGATGCAGAATCTGCAAAGAGAGCCGGAGTTGAAATCGCACGTCAGATGGTAGAAGCTCTCGGTTCTTCCGTTGCTGGGATTCAGGTTTCAGCCCCCTTTGGCCGCATCGACTTGGCTCTTGCTGTGCTGGGCAAGGGGTAGGCTGATGGGGACACCCGATGCGAGTGTTCTCATTCCTCTTGTCGGGGACACCCGATGCGAGTGTCCCCACTTGACTCATGCGTGTCCCCATTCCTCTTGTCTGGTGTCCCGAATGGCGCTTCCTTAAGGGTCTGTTTGCCTAAATCCTTGGAAATCCGTCATCCCAAGGTCCCAAAGGGACCGTATGGGATCCCTGTGTTTTTATCGAGATCCCATACGGCTGCTACGCAGCCTTGGGATGACGGATGGGTTGCCATC
>CANJLI010000037.1 GCA_947475005.1 Deltaproteobacteria bacterium
AGGGGCCGCGCCCACGTCATCCCAAGGTCCCGAAGGGGCCGCGCCCACGTCATCCCAAGGTCCCGAAGGGGCCGCGCCCACGTCATCCCAAGGTCCCGAAGGGGCCGTATGGGATCCCTGTGTTTTTATCGAGATCCCATACGGCTGCTACGCAGCCTTGGGATGACGGAGGGGTGGTGTCGCAGCCTTGGGATGACGGAGGGTGGTGTCGCAGCCTTGGGATGACGGAGGGTGGTGTCGCAGCCTTGGGATGACGGAGGGGTGGTGTCGCAGCCTTGGGATGACGGAGGGTGGTGTCGCAGCCTTGGGATGACGAAATTTATCCTTAATTCACACCCTTTCGATTCTTCACCAAAAACTGCAGGCAATGGTGGGACATTTCCTCTGAGTACCCAAAATGGCTTTCTAAATTGGAAAAAATCTTCTCTACCATTGTTTGCTGATCTTGTGTCAGCAAGTTTTTTTTGTGTTGCCGATATGCGAGCATGTCTTGCATATTGGCTTCAATCATCTTTCTCTTTTCTTCATAAAAGTGCTCTTTGATTTTTACAATGTGATCTGAAAAAATCTTAGGCAATTCGATCTCTCGGTCCGGATGCTCGAGCTTTTGGGAGGCAATCCGGCTTAAAATGGAGGCCCGATGGTCAACTGCATGCGTAATGCCTAGAATTTTTTCAACCTGCTCCATGAGAGACTGGGAGGGTAGTTGATAGCTGCCGGTAGCCTCTTCCAATATTTTTTCTTTCTTAATTTCAGCTACCACATGGATGACATACCGAGAAAAAAAACTGTCATATTCATGCTCATCTGCCATGGACATGGCTTGAATGACTTCACGCTCAAATACCTTGAAGTAGGCCTCTTGTACTAAGTCAATAAATCCAAGGGCATCATGATAGCCAGCCCTTGGCTCGAACTGTAAAAATTCATAAATAGTTCGATCCTTTGCCAGCTTTCGAATCTCATCAAAAACGAACTCAGGGGTAACAAATGAAAAGGGAGATTGTTTCGCTGCTCGATGAAGCAGCGCTCGGATTTCTCGAGGGGAAGCGCCAAAACGCCCCTCATACAACACCATATGATGAGACTCTTGCCAGAGAGCCAATCGAATTTCCAAGAGGGTTTTCTCCTCCTGCTTGGTAAATCGAGGGTACAAAGATTCTCCCTCATATAGCTTCAACTTTGAGAGAGGATCTAATCGATCTAAGAGTGGTCGATATTCAGGATCATACAATTCCACATTGGGTTGTTTAATTCGCGTCAGGCAGGCCCACTGACACAACACCTCTAAGCAATGGGGGGCTATCTTTTTACCTTTCTGTAAATTTTCCATATCTTGGTGGTAAATTTTGGCTTCTTCTCGGGGAAGCAATAGATAAGGAACCGTGATCAATTCCAAACGTCCCTTGAAAGAACTAAAATCAGGTAGGGCTTTAAATGCTTCTAGATGTTTGTCATTGGTGGTGGCAATCAATACTGCATCCAAATTGGCAATGCCAGATGGAAACGTAATGGTTCCTTTTTCAATAGAGGTTAGCAAATATTTAAAAGCTTCTACCGGACGTTTTAGAAAATCAGAAAACTCCAAAAATCCTCGATTGGCTTCCACTAAATTCCCCTCACATTGATGGAAACTAATGGTGTGCAGCACCGAAGGAATGCTTGTGTAATTTTTGTCTAAGGTAAGCTGTTTCTCATAGGCATCGATGGACATTTGAGGTTCAACAGTGGAAATACCGATCCGATACTGCCTCGAATAAAAAAAACGCTCGACTTGCACATGACGAAATACTTTTTTCAAGTCCCCTTCATATGCATATAACAACCGCTCAAAAATTTGTTGATTGCGTTTGGATAAACCGGAGCTGAGGATATGCGCCGGCAATGTATCTGTAGAAGAAGCCCCTTTTTTTTGCAACCAAGAAGAAAGAAGGGATTGTCGATAGGGCATCGGAAGTAAAAACAAAGGGTTTTCTTTAAATTCAGAGGAAATGCGACAAGCAATTTTTTTCTCATCTAGCAATGCGAAGGAAGCAGAGGCATCTTTGGTTTTGTCTGCGGTAAACCCAATGGTCGCGGCTTCGCCTCGAGCGGTAGGGGTCGCGTCTCGATCTGCAGGAAATACCCAATTAAATCGATAGACCGCCCCTTCATCTGTTGTGCTGTATGCCTGCATGGCATGTGAAATGGCCTCTACGGTAGAGGTCTTTGAGGAGCCGTTGGGGCCATGAAGCAGCAACAACTTAGAGGGATATCCATTGCATACAAACCCTTCGAGCAATCGAAAAAGCTCTTGATGCACAGGCTCCCCCCCTACGATGGGGCCATTTCTCTCTGTAGTGCGATCAAACAGTTGAAACCGTCGAGCTTGCATTAAATCCGGGTACTCAGAATCGCGGGTGTTATAAAAACGAAAGGTATCATACAGATAGTTGGCGGCATTTCGAATATGTTGAGCGGGGTTTTCTTCTACGATTTCTAAAAATTGATCAAAAGACAAGACCACTTGCTGTTGGCGGTAGATAGACTGATAGGCAGTATACACGCCGTTGAGCGTTCCATCCGACATAGCGGTTCCTCTTAAGTATGGGGTCATGACGTCCTTGCAGACCTATGGTACCATACAAATAATCTGGGTCACGACGAGAGCATTTTTTCTGAGAGGGGCGACCGTATGAAAAAAGTTTTTATCCTGGACACGAACATTTTGCTCAGTGACCCGAACAGTATCTTTAAGTTTGAAGAAAATGATGTGGTGATCCCCATTTCTGTCATCGAAGAAATTGACCACTTCAAAAAAGACCAGTCCGAAAAGGGGCGCAATGCCCGAGAAGTATCCCGTATTCTTGATCGTCTCCGAAAGACCGGTACTTTATCCTCTGGAGTTAAATTATTCCCTGAAGATCCTGATTCTGGTCTCTTATCGGTACATTTGGGACAAGGGGTGGAGGCTGTCCCGGGTTTATTGGCGGATAAAACAGATAACAACATTCTTGCCACTGCATTGACACTCCAAAAAAAATTTGGGGATCAACGCAACGTATTGCTCATTACCAAAGACTCTAATCTGCGGATCAAGTCAGATGCGTTCGGGATTGCTTCTGAGGACTTTGAGGCCGATAAAGTCGATATTTCGCATCTTTATACTGGGATTAAAACCATACGAATCCCCAAAAAATCCATGGAGGAGTTTGCTAAAAAGAAAACCTTGTCTTTAGACAAGTCCGGGCTTCATCCAAACGAATTTGTAATATTAGAGGAAGAAGGGGATGAAACTCATATTGAGCATGGAATTTATCAACATGAATCCCAGCAAGTGAAGGGGCTTTCCTTTCGTGCAGAAGAAGTTTGGGGGATTTTTCCACGCAATTTGGAGCAAACTTTTGGATTATGGGCCCTACTGGACGACCGAATCAAGCTAGTCACCTTATCTGGGGGGGCGGGCACAGGGAAAACCCTGTTGGCCATCGCAGCGGGTCTGTTGAAAACCACCGATGAAGATTTGTACCAAAAGCTGCTTGTGGCACGCCCTATTTTTGCACTGGGCAAGGATATTGGCTTTCTACCCGGGGATTTGGAGGACAAACTCAACCCTTGGATGCAACCGATCTTTGATAGCCTGGACTTTTTAATGGGGGGAGGGCTGCCGATGCGCCAAAAACGCATCAGCAAAACCTATCAAGAACTCATCAATCAAGGGCTGTTAGCGGTAGAGCCCATCACATATATTCGAGGTAGATCCTTACCCAACTCTTTCTTTGTGGTGGATGAATCTCAGAACCTAACCCCCCATGAGGTTAAAACGATTTTGACCCGAGCGGGGGAAGGGACAAAGATCGTACTTACGGGCGATCCCTACCAAATCGACAATCCTTATATAGACTCTACGAACAATGGCTTGACGTATGTCATCGAACGGTTTAAGGATTCTGGAATAGCCGCGCACGTTACCTTTAAGCACGGGGAAAGAAGTGAGCTGGCCACATTGGCAGCCAAACTGCTATAAGGCGTGTGCAATTGAGAAACAGATATAGAGGGGAAATTTTTGGAAGTTATTAATCGGACCACTGCACAGAAACTCAATAAAGTTCGTATGGTAGGAAAGGGAAGCAACGAAATCATCCATATCCTGGAAGCCTTGGAACTGGCGGAAGCGGATGGACTGGACTTGGTTCTTGTAAGTGCGGAAGTGCAGCCGCCAGTGGTTCGAATTCAGGACTTCAAGAAGATTGAGTACGAGCGAAAAAAGGCGCGCAAAGTACACAAGCCCTCTGTTTTAAAAGAGATTCAGTTCAAAGTGAACATCTCTGACCATGATTTGCAGACCAAGATTGAAAAGATCAAAAGTCTGTTGGATCAGGGTGATAAAGTGAAGATTTCGGTGCGTCTAAAAGGACGTGAGCGCGAAAATCCGGAACGAGCTGAATCCCTTGTGGACCGTGTGGGTAAAGGGGTTGCTTGCAAGTTCTCTAAAGTTCCAGGACCGATTCCCTCTGCGATTTTGGAACCGATCAAGGTAATTGTGAAGAAATAACACCTCTACGCTGCAGGGGGATCGATGTCGTACATCAATCAGGTCACCGCACAGTTGGGTCCGTATCCATCGGAAACCCTGCGAAAAATGCGCCTTCAACTGGAGGCGGCGGGGAAAAAGGTTTACGATCTCAGTACCGGAGACCCCCGCATCCCCGTGTGGCCTGCTATTCGTGAGAAAGTTCGCGATTCCCTTCCCGATATTAGCCAATACCCATCCGTTTTTGGATCCGAGCGTCTCCGCCAGGCCCATGAGGCCTATTTGGAGCGGCGCTTTGGCTTGAAGAACACGGGATTGATCCTGTTGCCCACGGCAGGTAGCAAGGAAGCGATTTTTCACATTTCCCTCTCCCTCATTCAGCGCCATGGTAAAGATCGGATCCTCTATCCGAGTCCGGGTTATCCTGTGTATCGGGATGCGATCCTCTTTGCCGGCGGTATTCCGACCCCCATGGAGCTGCGCCACGAGGAGGGCTTTCTCCAGCAACCGTGGAACCTACCGGCAGAAATCGTGCGCGACACGGTGGCCATTTGGATCAACTACCCCAACAATCCAACCGGCACCTGTGCGACGCCAGCCTATTTTGAGCGAATTGCAGAATGGGCTCAAACTCATGGCATCGTGATTCTCTCGGACGAGTGCTATGTGGACATCTATGATACCGCTCTACCCGCAGATCAACTTCCGCCGTCTATGCTCCAGATCACCCAAAAGGGGACGGTTGCATTCTATAGTCTCTCCAAGCGATCTGGATTAACGGGATACCGCGCAGGGTTCATTGCAGGAGATCCGGCGATTTTGGGGCCTCATACCTTGGCGCGTGCTCGCTTTGGGGTAGCCCAGCCTGATTTTGTGCAGGAGGGCGCGGTTGTGGCGTGGGGGGATGATGCTCACGTGGCGGCGCGGCGCGAGATTTTCTCCCATCGAGTGAGATGGATGGGAGCGGCCTTGCAAAAAATGGGCATTCAAGTAGAGATTCCCGAGGCGACTTTCTATCTGTGGTGCAAAGTGCCCGCGACATACGGAGAAGATGATGTGCGGTTCTGTCGCGAGTTGGCAGAAAAAGGCGGAGTTCTTTTCTCTCCCTCTAGCTGGCTTGGCGGGGGGGGACCTGGGTGGTTTCGCATTGCGTGCACCCTCGACGATGGGGAAAGCCAGGGGGCGTTGGATGCCCTGGCGGCTTTCTGCAAGTAAGTTAGAACGGGGATAAGATCGGGGTTTCCCTTACTAGAGATTGGAGATTGGGTCCACCTACCGAATTAGTGGAGCGGGGGGGAGGATCCCCCCGCTCCACTAATTCGGTAGGTGGACCCAATCTCTGAAACTCCAACGGGGTTTCCCCACAGAATGATGGAATGTCCCCTTAAGGAAGCGCCATTCGTACAGGAGGATTGGGGACAGCTACCTATAGAAAATGAAGATGAAAAAATGAAAAGCAAAATAGAAGAAATCTACCAGCAAGTAACCAGTGGCAACCGAGAGGTTTTACAAGAAGCCTCTACCAAAGCTCTTATTGAATCCGTAATTCAAGACCTCGACAATGGAACCCTTCGGGTAGCGACACCTCCCGAGGCGCCAGGAGGCCCTTGGATTACCAACGGATGGCTACAACAAGCCATCCTACTCTACTTCCAAATCTCTCCTATGAAAGAGATGGAGGTCGGTCCCTTTCTCTATCACGACAAAATCCCCCTAAAGAAAAATTTTCCTCAGGTACGGGTTGTGCCTCCTGCAACCGTGCGTTATGGAGCTTTCCTGGAGCCAGGTGTTATCGTCATGCCCTCCTACGTAAACATCGGTGCACGAATTGGAGCGCGTACCATGGTGGATACGTGGGCCACAGTAGGATCTTGTGCCCAAGTCGGAGCGGATGTTCACCTCTCCGGCGGCGTGGGGATTGGAGGGGTGTTAGAGCCACCGAGTCAGTCCCCTGTCATTATCGAAGACGGGGCCTTCATCGGTTCTCGATGCATCCTCGTGGAAGGTGTACGCGTTGGCGCAGAAGCAGTTCTTGCAGCGGGCGTCATCCTCACAGCCTCTACCCCCATAGTTGATGTACGAAGCACAGAAGCTGTCGTCCAATACGGAGTGGTCCCCCCTCGAGCTGTATTAATTCCAGGGACTAGAGAGAAGAAAACCCCCTCCGGTATTTCAATTCATACAAGTTGTGTGTATTGGGTCGGAGAACGCAAAGCCTCTACCGATCGCAAAACATCCCTCAATCAAGTCTTGCGAGAGTTTGCTCTATAAGCCCACGATCCTTTCCCTCATTCAGCTGGAGGTAATCCCAGTACAGGCTCGGGGGTATGTTCTCCAAATGTACCAAACTTAAAGTTGTGCAAAGGATCGTCTTTTTCCCTGGATTTTTTTTGCCATCCTCGATACCAGGGGCGCCGTTTTTTATACAACTTAAATTTTTCTTCTTCTGTCAGTTCTATCTTTTTATTTTGAAAGTAATCATCTAGCACATTGTAGAATTTTTTTGATTTATGAAGCTTAAACCATTTTGAGAATAATAAGTTGCCAATGTTCTCCTGTACGAGATTTTTCATCTCTATCGGAGTGTAATGACTCCAGTCTGAATCCTCCCCTCGCAGTAAGGTATTTAATTTTTTACTACTGTGAATATCCATAAATTCTTGGGTAAGAGGATCATGAGTAAGGGGGCCTGACTTTTTGGTTAAATTACGGAAAAGAGTCATAATTTCTCCTTTCTCTGGCAAATATTTCATAGCATTTTTTTCTTCTGTTAACAAAAATCGATCCATATAGGCGTTCCCAATCGCCGCTGTATGCAAAGAGGCATTTAAGCTCAACT
Source organism: Deltaproteobacteria bacterium (assembly GCA_947475005.1). Taxonomy (GTDB): domain Bacteria; phylum Bdellovibrionota_B; class Oligoflexia; order Oligoflexales; family Bog-1112; genus CANIBL01. Next base: position 7,353 of record CANJLI010000037.1, read on the forward strand.
CTGCCTGAACCAAGTTACTGACTGGGAATAAAAAGCCAAGATCAGGTTCCTTTCCTTCCTCCACGATAACTTTAAGTGCTTTAGTAAATGCTTCTTGCGTATGACGTAAACTATCTATGGACTGAGTGTATAACTCAAGACCGTTCGTATAAGTGTCGTACGCCGTCCGAGCTGCATTCAGCATGCTTATATACTGATCTTTCACATCAATATATGCTGTGTCGGATAGTGAATTTACATATAAGACTTTTGGTATCACACTATATCCAAAGTGAATGGCAAACTGCGCATTGGTTCCGTTATTGATATTGGTTAACGGTACGTTCGGTTTAACTTCCAATGTGCCTCCAGTTGCGACAACGCCGGTGTTAAGTTTGCTGATCTTGTATAATTGCTTGACAGCCTTTAATTCAATAGATCGTTCCACGACTTCTTGCAGAAATCTTTCAGGTGTTCGATAGATTTCCTGTGGTGACTCTGCTAAATCTTTCAATTCAAATTTAAAGTCATCAATTTCTTTGATGTTAAAATTTTGAAGTGCATATTGCCCTTTCAATTTTTCCAAGGCAATTTCAAGAGCTAATGAATCAAACCCAAACCTGACCTGTTGGCGTGTAGTTGCCATTAAGTTCCCCTGAAACCCATATTGGCTTTTCAATAGAGGCTTATAGGGTGAGTCATCAGAAACTGTATTTGTGAGTATTTGAGTATGAATATAGTAGTAATTGTAAATTTCAAAATCTTGGATCAATTTATGCAGGTTAATATAGGCAATTTTTGTGGCTAAAATTTCATCTAATACTGTTTTCAAAAGGAATTTTTCTGCGACCCCCTGCAATTCCTTATAACTCTTGAGTAGAAGCCAGTTGGCTGGCAACAAAAATCCAAATAAACCTGTAAATAATTTTTTAATATCAACCGGAGAGGCCCCTTGTCCGATAGCAATATGGATGGAAGGGATCAACCCACCTCTTACGACCTCAACAGCCATCTTGGATCGATAGAGCTCCTGCAATTTACCTTGAATGGGAAATCCGTCCGTCAATACATGATGAACCACATCCGACATCGATAAGGCGACGCTTCGATCTTTAAAAAAATGAGAACTGTACTTTCGATTGGTATATTTCCAAATTGGAAATATATTTTCCTCCATATTTTTGTAATGAAAAAAATCTTTTGTAGATACAATAGCCTGAATTTCATCTGGTGATAATGAATCCTCGGGTGTAATGGGTTTAAGGGCGAGCAGAAAGAAAGTAAGCGCAAAGAGCCATAGCATACGGGTTTGCTTCATGGAAGATCCCCTATTTTCATCTGATTGAGTTAGATCAACAGTAACAATCCAATGAAGGGGGGGGAAGGATTTTTTGTACCAACGGGGTACTTATTTATTTTCGATGCAACGTAGATGTGCGTTGGGTGATTTTTCCATTCTCCCAGGCTTTGACAAGCGCCTCTAAAATATCTGGGTCAAATAAGTCTCTCTCTTTTTGTAGTCGCTCTACGGATTCTGATTCATCCATAAATCCGGAATAGGAACGACCCGAGCTCATGGCATCAAAAATATCAGCGATCCCAATAATGCGAGCAAAAAAAGGAATTTCCTCGCCTGCAAGATGATCGGGATACCCAGTTCCATCCCATTTTTCATGATGATGCCGAACCCCCGAAATGAATCGTCTTGCATTTGGAATTTTTTCAATGATGGCCGCTCCAATGGTAGGATGCAACTTCATTTCCTCATATTCTTCCGCTGTCAACGTGGAGGCTTTTTTGAGGATGGCATCCGGAATTCCAATTTTTCCGATGTCGTGACAAATGGCACTCAACATGAGTAGTTTTTTGGTTTCTCTTTTAAGTCCTAACTCATCAGCTATGGCCAATGAATAGGTGCAAACTCGTTCTGAGTGCCCAACCGTATAGGTGTCTTTTGCCTCTAATGTTGCAACGATCGCCTCTACCATGGACAGCGTATAGAAATCGATTTCTACTCGTAGGAGCAAAGCCTCAAAATGGGAGGCGCAATAATTAACAAGAGTTTGCGCCGAAGTAGAATCTTCTTTTCCTACAGTGTCCTCTCTCCCTTCTAATTCTACTTGTATAACCGAGATCAATGTCTCTGCGAAAACCATAGGGAACAGCAAGAGCAGAATGCAACCGTTATTTGAATCAGGATATTGTATTTGCAGCCCTTGCTTTCTCTCGATCACAGACAAGAAATTTTTTTCGTGAATATGAAATGGTTTTTTGTCTTCATTGACATGAAGCGTAGCCATTGGCACCAGTTGTTTTTCTTTCTCATTCCAGCTTAAAAAAGCGGCTCGTTTTGCAGAAGGAAATTCTCGACATATATTGTGCAATAAAGAATTTGCTGCATCATCGACAGATTCCATCGAAATTACATTTTTCATAGAATCATAAAACTCAGCTCTTTTTTTAATACTGTGAATTTGATTATGAATGGAATTTTGATGGGTGAGTCTCACAAATTGAGGGGAGGGAGAAAGGGAGATTGGAGAAAGTTCGGATATGGGGACAGAAGAAAGGGAAGAGCTACCGATATAGAGATGTTCCCATGGTTGAGAAAAAAGCATTTCAACGTCTCCAACCAAAATCCGATCTGAATTTTCTATAATTGAATTTCGAACCCGTTCTCCATTCAAGTAGAGTCCTTTTTCGCTCAAATCTTCGATAATAAAAAGGCGCCCCCGCTGTTTCACTCGAAAGTGAAAGGGTTCCAGGCTGGAGTCAGGCAAAGAAATGGTTGCCTGTGGGTCTCGACCCACCAATACCGGAAAATCATGCAACGAGTATCTCTCGCTACTACGCAATCCTCTTAGTATAATGAAATGAGGCATTTGGGTGACTTCCTGTTTTTCTTTAGGGATACCTTCGCTTTATCGGCCTTTTCCTTATTTTATAAAGAAGAAATTTGAAGTAAAATAACCTTTATTTTCAATGTATAGGGGGATTTGATGGGCATATCTGCGATCATAGAATGGGACCGACATGCATTCCTGTGGGTCAACCACAATTGGGGATTTACCGGGTTGGATGAATTCATGATGCTCGTGAGCAATGAAAAATCGTGGCTTGCTTTTGGCCTGTTATTCTTTGTCTTTTGTTGGTTTTACAAAAACACTCGGTTAACCCATATCTTATGGGTAGCAGGCGTGACGATCTCCATTACAGATTTGCTCTGTTTTCGATTGATAAAACCTTTCTTGCACCGTCTACGCCCCTGCTACCAGATGGATATGGTCCGACTGCTAGAAAACAGTTGTGGTAGCAATTATGGTTTTCCCTCCAATCACGCTGCCAATAGCATGGCTGTCATCATTGTCGTTTTGTGCCTAACGCGAAATTGGAAATGGGGATGGTTATTGATGCTCCCCTTTATTGTTGGAATTTCTCGTGTTTATGTGGGAGTTCATTATCCACTTGACGTACTTTTTGGATTTGTCGTCGGAGGGGGCGTCGCTCTCTTGGTCTCTTCTTTGTTTATATGGAAACAATCCGAGATTCTACGTTTTCTCAGTCGAGTGCGTAGGCAGAAGGCTCAATAGGCTTGGCATGTACGAAAAGTCTATCAAGAATTTTATCGATCGGAGGAAATCGTTTGCTTGTGGCATACCATTTTTTGTAGCAAAAATAATTTCGCAAGATGAGTTTGACGTATCCTTGGGTTTCTTTGTACGGAATTTTCTCAATAAAATAGAGAATGTCTTGGGTGGGATATTTTTCCATCCATCTTGCTGTAGGTGCAGGTCCTGCATTGTAGGCTGAAAGCGTAAAAACAGGATTTTTATATTTTTCCAATAATCCATTAAGGTGATGTACACCCAACATGAGGTTAAGCTTGGAATTAAACAAGCCCTGTCCTTTTGTTTTCTTGGTCATACCTACCGCATAATTTTTTTCTTTGTGAGTGGCATAGGGAGAGGAGAGACTGGCTGCTTCTCTCTTAGCTGTAGGCTCCATTAATTGCATCAATCCTTTGGCCCCTGCAGGTGAGCTTGCATTAGGATTGAAGACACTTTCCTGACGAATCAGGGAGAAAACAAAGTCAGGATCTATTTTTACCTTTTCTGCATAGGCCAATACTTCACCTTTATAGCGCCTTGGAAAGACAATGCGCTCCATACCTCTCGGCAACGTATTTCGTAGAGAACGGGGAACATCTCCAAACAATTGAATCGCAGGCAACCAATCCCCAAGCGCATAGAGAAGCAATGATTTTGCTGCTTTTTGTTCCGGCATTTCCTCACCCAACGCTTGAATTTCATAGCGAGCCTCGCTCCAGCGGGAGGTCTCCATGTAAAAAAGAGCCCGTGTTAAAAATCCAGTATTCTCTGTGTTATCGTAAGCACCAAAAAATTGGGAGGTCTTAAACGCTTGGGTATAAGCTGGATACACCGCATAGGATTGCTTATCCATTTGTTCGACTAAGTACTGTCCCAAGGCACCATAGTACGTCGAATAATACTCGGTCATCAACCGTGCCCAAAACTCTCGCGCCTTGGATTCCTCCCCCAAGTTATGGTAGGCACGTCCGCCCCAGAGTAGAGAAAATCCCGCATCGGAGGGAGAACGATCATCTGCATTCTTGCTATCTTCTCGCAAAAGGATCGCTTCACATAAGCGAAGCACGTCGCTCCATTTTTCATCCTTCGCATATAAACTCGCAAGAGCTTTTTGGGCCTCTCCTGCATCAGCGTGGGTGGGGAATTGAGTTACAAATTCGTTATATAGTGAGACAGCTTCCGCTTCTGCATTTGTATTCTCTTTCATCCGAGCGGAAAGAAGCAGGGCATCCGCTCGAGCGGGATCTTCGGGTGTATTTCGGATTTTCTCCAACATCTGCCAAGCTCCACTGTCTTGGTTTCCATTCCATAAAACACGAGCTCTCTTGATGGCAAGCCAAGAGAGCACAGGAGTTCCAAATTGTTTTACCAATGCGGGTGAAAAATTTTCCCACAAGTGATCCTGAAAAGAAGTGCCTTTGTTCTTGTTGCAGCGTACTACCGCATCTCCATATTCAATCTCTTTTTCTAATTCAAGACTAGCAGGAGGTTGTTGCCATTTTGCCATCAAATTACGTTGGTACTCGTCGCAGTTTTTTCCGCGTAAGGCTTGTTGCACCCAATCCACAGGGGACTTACGTGGACGCTCGGGAGGGGATGCCGTGGATGCGGAGGTGGGCACGAGCCAGTAGAAAGAACGAGAAAGACGAATTTGTGCCCCACTCTTTTGTGTGGACGTCTGCAAATAACGCCCAAGGTAAACTTGAAAATTTTTAATTTTCACATTGGAGCGCAGTATTTCCTCAAGTAAGACCGAAGCCAGGGGATCTTGTTGAAACTGTTGCCACAGTGTGGCATCTGTCTCTAGTTTTCCAAAATAACTTTCGAGCTCTTTTTTACCCTGTCGAGTCAGCCCCTGAGGGGTTTGCATGGGCACAAGAAAATTGCGAAGTCCGGTCCGATCTGACTCGGAAAGAGGTATGGGCTTGGATCTTTCTACGCTATATGTTTCGAGCCAACTGTCGAGGGCGGGATCTATCTCTTCCACTTCAGAAGCCTTTACGAGGGGATAGTCTTCTGGCGTCAATGTGGCTTTTGCATCATATGCTGTCCCAATCGACCCAGAAAGTAGAAGAAACCAGGCCGCTTTCCTCGTGCGCATCTTTCTCTCCAATCGATTGTAACCTATGAAACTTTTTTGTTTTATCGGTTGTTGTTCGATAAAAATGAAAATTTCAAAGGGGTCATGAGAAATATAGAGTGAATTCTGTTAGTTATATGGTACGTCTGGTTTTGAAGAGAAAGCAAGTGCCCAGGAAAAAAACCGGCAAGAAAGGGGAGACTGACATCATGAAAAAATGGAACTTACTGATTTCGGTAGCTGTTTTCGGATCTGCCCTGCATCCCAGCCTGCTTTGTGGCAAGACCACACTCCTGCGTCAACACGTGTCTACGTACCCAAGCTCGCAAGGACAAGACAGCGAGATTACTTTCGCTAGTTTTGATTGGGATGATAACGTGATTTCTTTTGGCGAATATGCGCCAGTCTATATCTATGAAAAAGGAAATCCGAAAAACGTTGAGAAGCTTTCCACAAAGATTTTGCCCCTTGTGCGCCCGTCTATCGGGAGCTCAGGGCGTTATGCCAATTATGAATTTCAAAACGATCTGAACAGAGCGGATTATTCCTATTTGTGGATGCAATCCAACGACCATGCAGCGCCAGAAAAAAGAGGGGATAATCGATTTCTCTCTTCTATCAAACGAACGTTGGGGCTGTCTCTTGCTGAGTCTTGCACGAAAAAAGGTGTGTTACATCCTAACAACCAGGGTCCCATGTGGTCGTCGTTTGTCGCGAGGTTATCGAAGGTACCCACAGCTCACCGTACTGCGATCATTACTGCCAGAGAGCATTCTCCTCGAGAGTTGGAGGAGGGATTGCAGTGCTTGAAGGATCAAGGCTTGATCACCCACCTGCCGAAACGAGAGCATTTGGTCTGTGTGAACTATGGGGGATTCCTTCAAGAGCGAAAAATTGTTCAATGTCCAACTTCCACAAGAAGCTCAAAAGCTTTGGTGATGAAGGAGCAGCTTGATGTACTACAAGAGGTAGCCGCAAAGCAACATACCCACGCCAAATGGACTTTTTCGGACGATGATAAGAGGAATGTAGATACAGCAGAACAACAGTTGCAAGCGGCACTTGCAGAGAAACCTCATAGGTGGAAAAACCTCTCCATCTACCTTTGGCACACTGGTGATGCTGCGCTGTGATTGAGGGACAATATTGTAAGGCCCTAAAGGGGACACTCGCATCGCGTATCCCCTTATTCACAGGATGACACTCCCTCCGTCATCCCAAGGCTGCACAGCAGCCGTATGGGATCTCGATAAAAACACAGGGATCCCATACGGCCCCTTCGGGACCTTGGGATGACGGATCGGCCCCTTCGGGACCTTGGGATGACGGATCGGCCCCTTCGGGACCTTGGGATGACGGGAATTACACGCTCTAGTAGTTCTCTAAGAAATACTCCGCATTTTGCCCCATATAATATATTTTTCGCGGGTGTAAATAGACGAGGCAGGAGACCACACCTGCAATAAAGGTTTTTTCATGAAATTCGACCGGAGTGGTTTTACCTGCATCGAATTCGACAAGTGCCGCTTCGAGGCTAGCAGCATCGAGAGTATCACCCAGAACCCAAGGTTTTTTCTCTTGGGCTGCGATCAAATCGGGGCGAGTGAATGAATGCACAAATTGGTTTTTTGTATAGAACTGCAGCTCATTGGTGAAAGCATCAAAGGTAAAAGTCTTTGAAGTGTCAATTGTAGATCGTTCATTTTTTCCTTCTCCCTTTTCTCTTTATGCTGAAGCGTTGTAGCAGAGGAAAAAGGTTGGGTCCACCTACCGAATTAGGGAAGCGGAGGGAATTCCCTCCGCTTCCCTAATTCGGTAGGTGGACCCAACCTTTTTCCTAGTAGCTAGTTCTCCCGAGTTATTTACGTACAAACTCAATCTGATGATGTGCCACCGCACCAATGGAATCCCGATGGGAAATCATCAAGATGGTAGCCCCTTGGGCACACAGGGCCTCGATGGCTCCGTACATGATATTCTCCGTCTGAGGATCCAGAGCGGAGGTCCCTTCATCGATCAGCACCACGGGGTATCGATGATAAAACAAGCGTGCCAACAGGATGCGTTGGATTTGTCCTCCGGACAATCCCGTACCGCGCGGTCCAATAATGGACTGATATCCGAGTGGGAGCTCTTGGATAAAAGAATCGATTTTACTTTCCCTACAAACTGTTTGCACTCGCTTTGAATCTACCGCAGTTGGATATGCAATGTTTTCCTCTACGGTTCCTGTAAAGAGCTCTAAGTTTTGCGGTAAATATCCGATGGTTCCAGGAGCCTCGCTCTTCAGCGCATCCGAAATGAAGACCTGACCTGCGTGTGGAGTTAATTGCCCTAACAATACCTTAAATAAGGTACTTTTTCCTACTCCGGATGGCCCAGTTAAACTATAGATCTTGCCTCGCTTAAACTCGAAAGAAAAATCCTCGAGCACATCCCGTTGCGACTGGGGATAGCGCGCATACAAATGCCGACAAGAGAGCGCAATCGACGGAGGCAACGACGCAGAAGGGATGGCAACTTCCTCTTTGCCATGCTGCAGTAAGAGCGTCAGTAGGGAGCGAATCTGGGATACAGCAGCAGCCCCCTCTCGGTTGCTATTGAAGTAACGTCCCATAATCGAAGCCGACTGACCGATCATAGCCAGGGTCGTAAAGAAGGAAAGAACGGAGGGCCCCGTCAAAGCTCCCGTGTGAATGTCATGCAATGCAACCGCTAAGACCATTGCCATGGATACAAGGGCAGTCACTTCCAAAAGAGGGGATGTACGGGCTTTGGTGCGGTTGGCTCGTTGAAAATATCGATTGAGCTCCGTTGTGAATCCCGCAAACTTCGAAGCTTCCAATCCTTCGGTTTGCAGATGCTTAATCGTTTCGATTCCAGAGAGGCGCTGCTGCAGCCACTCTGTTAACAAGGCATAGTTTTGCAAAGCTGCGTTAGCACGACGACTGATTTTCTTTCCCAAGCGTCGCAAGACCACCATGGCAGGCAAAATACCGCACACTGCTAAGAGAAAGAGATGGGGAGAGAGCATCACCAAGGTGATCCCCAAAAAGAGAATCTGCAATAGCTCCCGTGGAAATCCTCCATAGAAGTGGGTCAAAAATTCTTTCATGAGCTTGGTATGGGTCGTTACCACAGCTGAAAGATTCTCCTCTCCTTCTGCTACTTGGGTGCGCGCCTCTGGATGCAAACACAAAAAAGAACGGGTCACTCGCATGCGTAAGTCTGCTGCGATGCTTTCCCCGATTTGCTCCCAAATGTACCACGTGCTGCTGCTCAAGAACGCTCGCACGATGGCTACCCCTGCTAGCAGAAACGGTAACACACGCAAGAGCGTGCTCGAGTCTAGATGGGAGTACGGTGTAAGTTGAGAAAAGAGAGCCCCAATTCTTGGGCCAAAGAGCTCTGCAAAGGAGAAGCTTTCTCCTCCCTCTGGATGAGCCAACAGTTTGAGACTAGGCCCCACAAGGGAAGCCAGTACCGCAGAAACAAACCCCAGGAGAATGGAGAAAAGAGTAGCTGTTAGCACAGCCCCCCAATGCTGCCTCAAAAAAAAGCGGAGAAAGGTTCGATTGGAACGTAGAAAAGCAGCTGGTAGGGCTGGTTGCATAGGAGGGGTACATCCATGTGGGCTGCGGCCCCTCCTTCTTGTAGAATCGGGGGAGACAGGAATGGCTATTTGAGCTCGGACTGACGGGTGATTACCTTTGAAATTAAACCATACTCCAATGCCTCAGCAGCGTCCATCCAGTAGTCTCGCGTTGTGTCTTGCTCGACCTTCTTCAACGGTTGACCGCACTCTAAAGCTAGAAGTTCATTGATTTTTTCTCGGGTCTTGATAATCTGCGCCGCGTGGATCTCGAGATCGGATGCTACGGCTTGAAAGTGCCCCCCAATCAACGGTTGGTGAATCAAAAACTTAGCGTTTGGCAAGGAGAACCGATGTTCCTTCTTTGCCGCAATGTTGACAATGGTAGCGATACTGGCACACAGCCCTGCGTTGACGATCCACACGTCGGATTCGATGAAACGAATGGTATCAAAGATGGCAAATCCACTGTTTACTTCGCCTCCAGGGCTATTGATAAACAGCTTAATAGGCTCATGGGAGTCCGCATTGAGGATTAAAAGATCGCTGATCACGTGACGCGCTACAGAGGCGTCCACCGCTTCAGAGAGAAACAAGGTTCGAGATTTAAGGAGTTTGGATTCTCGAAACTCGGCCACTAGATTTGACAATTCCCCATTTTCATTACGCATATCAGAAATTCCCTTTTGCATGTGCGGCTGTCTTTTCGAAAGGCGCTGACTATAACAGACTTTGCGGATCAATATCTACCTTCATGCGAATGGCTTTGGGCAAACGTGGAGCCTGGGTCAGTAAAAACTCCGCCACAGCATGGATATCCCGCGAAGACTCGGCGCGGATCAGCAGCGTGCGCCGATAGCGGTTGCAGAGCTTGTCGATACCCGGTGTTACGGGGCCCAGTATTTTTAGAGTGGGCAAGGCAGCGAATTGTGCCTCCCAGCTGTTGTCGATCCAGGTCGCAAGTTGTGTGCTGTAGGCCACCAGCAGCGAGAGGTCGAGGCTTGTATATTCAATGAAGGCCAGCTTAGCAAAGGGTGGATAGCGATAAATGCGGCGAAACTGTAACTCCTGCTCCGCAAAGGCTAGGTAATCTTGCTGCGCAGCCGTCTGCAAGAGGGGGTGATCGGGGCGCAAAGTCTGGATCAGCACCCGCCCTGGCTGTTCCCCTCGGCCTGATCGACCAGCTGCTTGTACCATGAGCTGAAACGTACGCTCTCCTGTGCGAAAGTCAGGCAGGTGCAGGAGCTGATCAAGCTCAAGAATGACGGTGAGGGTCACCTGGGGGAAGTCGTGTCCCTTGGCTAGCATCTGGGTGCCCACGAGAAAATCGATCTCTCGGTTGCGAAACTGTTCCAAAATGCCATGCAATACCTCGGGGGTAGTGGCCACATCCGAGTCCAGCCGCGCAATCCGCGCCTGGGGAAACTCGGCTTGCAGCTGCTCTTCCACCTTCTGGCTGCCAAACCCGATGGCTACCAGCTGATGTCCCGGTCGCGATTGTGTGACATGACGCAAGGTCGTGGCGTAGTCACAGTGGTGGCAGCGAAGCCGCTGTTGGTTTTTATGTAGGGTCACGCTGACATGGCAGTTGGGACACTGCACGCCGGCTCGTTCGGTTACATCATAGAGGTAATGGGCGTAGCCTCGACGGTTCACAATGAGGATCGCCTGCTCGTTGCGAGCCAAGGTCTCTTCCAGCGCCAACGTGATCTCTGGAGCCAAGAGTGCAACAGGATCATTGCCTCGCAGGGTCTCGGTGCGGTTTTGCATAAAGCTGTTGGATTCTAGGGCTTTTTCCACAATGGTAATCTGAGGCAAAGCCAATTGGTTCGCGCGCTGGGTCAGAGAAAGCAGACGGTACTTGCCGATTTTGGCATTGTAAAAGCTCTCAAGACTGGGGGTGGCACTCGCCAGTACCACGGGAATGTTCTCCAGCTTTCCTCGCAAAACCGCTACATCGCGAGCTTGATAGAGGAGCTGACTCCCCTGTTTATAGCTGCCATCGTGTTCTTCATCTACGATCACAAGCCCCAAGGCAGCAAATCCGGCGAATACGGCGGAGCGAGGGCCGATGAGCACCCGATACTGTCCCTGCCGCACGGCCTCTAGCACTTTCCAGCGAGCGGAGGGCAGGAGACCGGAGTGCACCACGGCGATCTGGGTACCAAATCGCGCGGTAAAGACAGAGATCATTTGGGGGGTTAAGGAAATTTCCGGCACCAAAACAAGGGCTTGCTTCTCGCCATCCGCTCTCAGCATTTTCTCGATGAGGTGGAGGTAGACTTCTGTTTTCCCGGACCCGGTTACCCCATGGAGCAACCAGGTGGGTTGGGGGGTGTCTGCGGATTGGGTTCCCGCAAAGATTTCATCCACAGCGAGGGATTGCTCCCCATGAAGCTGGGGCTTGGATCGCTTTTCTCGTTGCGGTGCCTCGAGGCTCTGCGCCTCCCCTTTCTGCCCAGCTCCTCCCCCTGCTCCAGCTCCCGCAGCTTCCCCTTCAGCCCTCCCTCCACTTTTCACTGGACGACGAGGGGTTGATTTGATCCGAGCTGTTTTCTCCAGGCGCACCCACTTTTTATCGAGCAGATTCTCAAGAGAAGTACCCACGGCAAGGAGCTTTTTGCGCAGTGTGACTTGGCTATAGCTGCTTTTCTTAGTAAAAAACCCTGCCCAAAGCTCTGTCTCTACGGATGCCAGCCCCAGGGCTTTCGTTCCTTTTGCGGTCAGCACCACCTGGGTACGGGTGACTGCGGTCTGCGCCCCGGGGAGCATGGCCTTGCAAACCTCGCCAATGGGATGCATATAGTAACGACTTACCCAATCCGCTAATGCAAGCAGGGGCTCGGACAAAATCGGGCTCTCATCGAGTACCCGGAGAAGGGGGCGCAGCACATACGCAGGCGGCGGATATTCGCCATAGGGGGTGCAGCGCAGCACAACCCCAACCATGGCACGTTTTTGGAAGGGGACTTCCACCCGAAGTCCTAGGGGAATGGCCTCTGTATGGAGGTAAGAGAGGGCTCCCGGCAACGGGCAGGGAACGGCAACCTCAACAATATATGAACTTTCTTGCGAAAGCAGGGCCTCAGGCACCACGAAAACTCCTTTAACAGCGACAAACCGAGCGCATCTATCCCTTTCCTATCATACGTAAATCGCTTGCTTGCAACCCCATATTCATGTACAAAAGCGGTTTCAGTCGATTCCTAGGGGATCCCACTGCGGCTATGTGCGCAAATCTAGGGCCCTTTTGATCATACCGGACTTGATTTTTTAGATACTTTGGAGGCGTTGTGAGGAAAGCAGCCGTTCCCGCTACTGTTGGTGGGCGCAAAAAGCGCAAGATGATCGTACGCAGAAAGCGTACGTTAGATCCTACTGTGCTTGTAGATTACAAGAATCCTGACCTATTGCGTCGCTTCATTACGGAGCGCGGTCGTATTATTCCTCGCCGTATTTCAGGGGCTAGCCAAGAGCAACAACGCAAAATCACCCTCGCGGTGAAGCGCGCTCGTTTCTTAGGCCTTCTTCCTTCTGCCATTTCTCACGAAGTGGAAAGAGGATTTGCCGGTGAGATGCAAGCAGCAGCTCAAGTCTACATGACTTCTGCTCGCCCGCGTCCACTACGTCCTGGAGAGCGCAGCGATCGTCCAATGGGAGATCGTCCGATGGGAGATCGTCCTGAGCGCAGTGACCGTCCGATGGGAGATCGTCCAATGGGTGACCGTCCAGCTCGTTCGGATGCAGCAGCCCCAGTGCCGTTCAAGAAAGAGGAGTAAGCGATGTCAAGAGTTTGTGAATTAACAAAAAAAGGCCCTCAGGTCGGCAACCGCGTTTCTCACTCTAAGGTGAGAACCAAGCACCGTTTTTTGCCTAACTTGCAAAAGAAAAGATGCTGGTCTGCTGAAATGAATCGTTTCGTCTCTGTACGTTTGAGTGCCTCTGCACTTCGTACTGTGGATAAATTGGGCATCGACACATATGCAAAACGCGTAGGCTTATCGCTTACGTAGTCATTTGGTTTTGAGGAGAAGAACATGGGACGTGGTGATAATCGTTTGACCCGCAAGATGAAACGCTGCAGAGCGCAAGTGAAGAAAAAAGCTCGTCTGCGCGCCAAAAAAGAACAAGCGAAGAGCAAATAAAGGACTAGGAACGTGGCCAATCATATCTCAGCAAAAAAACGTGCAAAGCAGAACATCGTTCGCAATCTGCACAACCACAGCTATATCTCTATGGTAAAGACTGCGGTTAAGAAATTCCGTACGACATTGGCTGACTTCCAAAGCGGTTCTGTAAAGGACGTGAAAGAAGTAGAAGTTGCGTTGCAACAAGCTCAATCTCTACTCGGAAAAAGTGCAGGCAAGGGATTGTTTCACCGCAATACCGTGTCTCGCAAAGTAAGCCGTCTTACTCTGATGTTGAAGAAAGCTACAACTGTAGCGTAATTTTTTTCGATGTAAAAAAGGTCCCAAGTTGCTTTGAATAGAGCGGCTTGGGACCTTTTTTTGTCTGCTGACTATCCAACTACAGTTCTCCAAGAAGTTGCCGATATCTAATCTATAACCACTTTTTACAGGAGCAGAGGAATGAGTTGTAACGGTAAATGGATGCGAGTCTTATACCTCACTACAGCAATCACAACGGGCCTGCAAGCAGCAGATCAGGCGCCTACAAAACCAGATCCAAAATGTGGGGCTCTTTTGGAGGGAGCGCCACAGGCTGTTAAAAAAATGCTGAGCCCTGTTTGTAAGTTTGGGAATACACTTGATGGGTTCCCTTTAAAAATAGAAGAAAGCGTAGATGTTGTTCATGGCCAAAAAAGAAAATTAGTATGGGACATCATGCTCCGAGGTGGAAAGATAAGGGTCACATTTCTAGCTGACTTCCCGTTTAGTGGGCCACCGCAGGTAGAAGCCATTGAAAAGCCCCTTTATGATCTTGTAGCAAAGTCTTCGATACGAAAACTTGATAAGGTGACTTGGACCCCTGCAGTCCTAACCCTGGCGACGGGCCTCCTTCCAGTCATACAACCAAAGCCAGAGCCTAGCTTTTTTGCTGTCAATAAAGAGCGGTTGGCTCCTCCTCCTGGAATCGAGCATGGAGTTGCCTATATCTGTATTGGATGTGGAGGACCTGTTATGAAACAAAAGTATCCGCACCATATTCAGACTTCAGTTACAGAGGGAAAATATGTGTCAATGATCTTTATTGACCCGTTTTTAACTTTTGACAATGAATCTGCAATTCATTCTGACAAAAGGCACACGATTGCTTATGTAAACGAATTTATGGATGAACGAGATTACGAAGCGCTTATTCCTGTACTGCAACAGTTACATGATCGTCACTTCACCATTCATCTTGCCGACCATCGAGGCACTAAATACGGTCCCATTGACTATCCGCTTGCATTTATATCGTTGCATTTACGTGCGAAAACTCAAATCGATGACAGTGGAATTTCTCTTATCTCGGATCCAATTCTTGCAGACATACTGAAAACGACAGTAAATAAAACGTATGAGGAAATCCCACGCGAGATTTTAAATATGAGCCACCAAATCAGCAGTTGTTATCTTGGACCAGACACTCCGTTAATATGCCTCAATCTTACTCCAGAAACGGCAAAAGAAGCCGTGGACTTAGATGGAGGTCAAAGAAAGTCCTATTACAAACGCATGACAAATCGATAAAATGACAATCAAAAGGTCCCAAGTTGCTGGAAGGCGGGTTAGGATCTTTTTTTTTGTCCGAAACGCTTGTCAGAACTCCACGCACTATATATAGAGAACTTTATCGTCGGTGTTGCTTAACACGCCGTAATTATTCCTATTATAGGAGTTTCTGATGGAGCGGCTGAGGATGTTGGCTGTTGCTTGGTCCCTGTTCTTCGGTGCTCAATCTTTGTTAGCTTGCTGCAAGGAAAGTCCCAAATGTATCCATCCTTGTACAGATATGATCGCTGATGGTGAAGATCCTGGTTGTATCTTCAACTGTGTAGGGGCGTGCTTAGATACCTGTCTGTGGATAGGTTGTTTCCCTTTCGCAGCAGGTACCGCCCTCTTCTGTCCTCACTGCGGCTCGAAGAAGGGGATCGCAGGGCGTGAAGCGGTGGATCATGTGCGCACCTCGCAACCGCGTTCCACAGATCAGAATCTCTCTCAAAATGATGCTCAGGCTCTTCGTGATGAAGCAAGAAGAGGAGTTGCGGCTGATCGTAGTATAGAAATGGAAAAAATAGAGAAAAAGAACCAAGAGTAAAAACTTGTCATACCCCACCGCCCCCTATATAGAAGTTTTAGAGGCAAACTGGAAAAGAATACTGATTTTTCGAGCAATCTATCTGTATCCGTCATCCCCAGCGCCTGAAGGGCGCGTCGGGGATCCCCCTCGATCGTGGGAGATGCCCATACGGCCGAGGCGGCCTGGGCATGACAGAAATTATGC
>CANJLI010000038.1 GCA_947475005.1 Deltaproteobacteria bacterium
AAATCCGTCATCCCAAGGTCCCAAAGGGACCGTATGGGATCCCTGTGTTTTTATCGAGATCCCATACGGCTGCTACGCAGCCTTGGGATGACGGATGGGTTGCCATCTTGAACGTAAGCAAAAGATGATAATTATATGCTTAAGGAAGCACCATTCTCGGGTGTCCCCACAGGATTATGGAGTGCCCCTTTAAATCGGTAGGTGGGCCCAATCTCAGCAAACAAGAGGATCTTATGAAGAAATCGTTACTTTTTACCTTCGGATTACTGGTTGCCCACTCGAACCCATCCACCGTACTGGCAGCTGCTGCGGAAACGGAATGGGAGAAGGCAGTGAATGCGGAAGCTCACAAGTTAGAGATGGCGGTTGGTCAATCTTTCGATCGCTTGAAGTCTATAGCAGCGGCTCCGCATCCGTATTCGGCGACGGCAGAGGTCAGCTTTAAGCCAGAGGCCTACAAGTTGTGCGAGTTGGTGACCCACGAGACTCGCCAGAGCCTCAAAATTAAGGAGACGGGGACGTATGAGCTGATCTATATGGCCCCTCAGTGCAATTGGGCCCTTCCCGCGGATCGGCAATTTACACAACCTAGGCCGAAGGGGATCCCCCCCCGGTGGATAGCCGATGTGTGGGGCAATGGTCTTTTTTCGGACTGTATCCCACGAGACGTTAAAAATTACATGCTTACGATTCGGCTTTATAAAGACCAGACAGACACAAACCCCCAGCTCATTGAACGAAAGATGCAGGGGCAAAATAGATTGAGCTTACCCATGGATCTGGCAGCTGGAAATCTCATCCAACTCCAAGTTTGCGTGACGCAATGGTCCGTGGATTTACCCAAGTGTGAGGTCTTCCTGAGTCCAAGTGTTGCCGCTGTGGCAGCCAAAGCTGAAGTTCGTGCCACAGAGCGTAGATTGAAAGCCCTGGAAACTGAAAACCAAGCATTGCGGTGCGACGTAAACGGATTGACCCTCACTTGCAAAACCCAAGCAGGACAAATTGCAGTCTTGGAAACAAGGCTCACCGCCTTGATGCATGCCTTCAGTCAGGGGGCTTTGTCCTCAGCGGGATCTAGCAGGGCTTCCACAGCTACAAACTCCCCATTTACTGTGATCGGTTCTGATGATGCCGGTTCTCCCTTCGAGCTCGTGTCAGACTCTGAGGATGGGCGCCAGACAGCGGTGCCAGCGGAAGAAAGCGGCGATGAGTAAAAAAATAGGCGCCTACCTTTTCCTGTGTTTCGCCCTGTTTTCAGGGCAGTCTTTGGTTGCAGCTGAGCCTGTAGCCGTCTCTTATCTGGCCAAAACTCGAGCTGGCTACACGCTCCGTCTTTCCAAGAGCAGCAGCCCCCAGATTTTCAAAGATCAAGACACTGGAAAAATCGTGGGTGCCCTCGAAATAACCCCACTTGGGGCTACGCTTACGTGGCAACGGGGGACTTTGGTTCTAAAGGGAAAGAAGGGCTCCGGCTTTCCTTTGCCTCTTACGGTGAAGTCAGCTACGCGCATGGTGATGGATTCTTCCCATTTGCCCTCCCATCTGGAGCTCATCGGTCCAGACAAAGTAATTAAGAAGTTGCCTCCCAAGTTGAAAAAGTTGGTTTCCAAGGAGGGGAGTTTGACTCTAGGGCTTGGGGTCAAGTCGAGGGTGGAGGAGTGGTACTCCGAGGGAGAAACCCTCACGAGTGGAGGAGAGGAGATTACCGTTTCCAAATTTGACCTGCAGTCCCCTGGGGATGTGGCATTTGTTGGCCTACAGGTGCGTGAGTTGAGTTTAAAAAGGGGGCGTGGAAAGTTCTTTGTTCGTACATTAACTGTGGAAAAGGATGCAAAGCTCGATGTGCCAGATGGCAGCATTTTTATCTCTGAGTTGAAAGCATCCGATGGGGATTTTTCCACAAATTCAAAGGCGTACACCCTGCTTGCGGCAAAGGTCAAACGCTTGGATGCGGTGGCAACGGATGCAGCGTATTTCTCCAATGTAATTGCCGCTCAGCTCACAGCTGCCTCGGAGTCGATTACAGCCCAGGATCTGGAATATGACGAGGCTACTCTTACCGGGGATCAAGTGGCATTGGCAGGTGGGCTTGTGGGGCATGGAGCTGGCCTTGGGGTAGAGGCTGCCCAGTCCCTTCGGGTCGACAGCCGCCTCGAGGGGGAGGCCTCTTTATCCTCAAAAGGGCACTTGCTGAATGTTGCAGGGGATTTTTCAAAAGGGAAAATCGTCCATATCAAGGGACAAGACGCATGGGGGGTTAAATTAGCAAAGGCGCCTGCAGGGTTGACTGTAGAGCAGGACCAAATCGAGGACATTAAGGACTGGTTCGTGGGGGAGAAGGTAGGGGGGCGTGAGTCTTTAACCCTTATCCAGACCTCTGCGGAGCCCCTAGCTTTGCGTGGAAAAAAGATGGGGGCATCTGTGCCCCATGTCACTGTGGCCACCTCGGGTGACCTACGAGTCCGAGGGGCTTTCACCGGTGGGGATATCACCCTGCAATCGAACACCATGGATACCGAATACAGTGAGGTTCGTGTATCGGGTACCTACAAACGAGAGGTTACCAAGGACCTGCGTGCGGTTGGCGAACAGGTCTATGCGGATCGGATCGAAACCACCGTGGGGGGCAATGCCAATTTTGACTTGGCTCACGAAGAGGCCAGGCAGTTTTTCTTGAGAGTGACCCAAGAGCTTCGTGCGCAAGGGGTGTACGTAAAAGCCTCTGGTGAAGGCTCCAGCATTGATGTGTTAGCCGGGGAGCTGCGTGCCGAGGGGATCAAAGAGCATCAGGGCAACTGGCTCCATGAGTGGGATGCGCTGGTGGCGCGCCCCCAATTTTTGTGTGAAACCGGTCCCTTGGTTCTGCTTGCGGAGCGTGGATTTTGGTTGGAAGTACCAATTTTAGAAGGCAATAAGGTGATCTTCGGGTCTCTCCAAGGGAAGAATGCCAACATAACCCCCATGGTGCTCACGGAGGTTACGCGCTGGAGAGAGGAGCATCACAAAAAAGGAGGGTTGTTTCGCAAGGGATCTACCACGGTAACCCAAGGGGAGAGCCAGAGCCACACCGTCGTGCAGCCTGAAATTAGATCTACAGGGGATCTTCATACTGTAGCCCCCGAGGGGGAGGTACACCTGGGGGCTGCCAAGGTAATTGTGGCTCACAATTGGACGGTGGTAGCCAAAAAGTTTGGGATGGAGGCTGCAACCGCACTGCACAGTTTATATTCCCAATCGCATCATACAGCTGAGGGCCTGTTGGGGCAAAAAACCACGACCACGTCCACGTTCTCGAGTTGGGCAGAGGAAACTGTACCACCCATTATTGAGGTGGGAGGGAATCTTTACTTGTACTGCGAGGAGGGACGTTTGGAAGCGGTACAAGGGTTTATCAACGGGATTTTGGAAAACCATACGAAGAAACTGACCTTTCCTGCTCACTCTGTGCGTCAACATGCAGAGCGACATACCAATATTCGAGCTCCTTTCTCTAAGGTTGCGCATGGGTCTACTTACGACCGTAAGGATGAAACTCCCGCTCGACTCCATATTGAGGGTGGGATTCGTTCCTTACAGGACAGTGTGATCGAGATTGTCGGTCATGAAGTGACAACGAATGGGAAGATAGATGGGGAGGTGATCTACCGAGAGATCGAGCGCTCCGAGGCCTTTACCTCGTACGCTCAGGCCAAGGGTCGTAACCAAGCCGTTTTGGGGGTTGTGGTGGTGGCGTCCAGCCTTGCTGCTGGGGTAGGGGGCGCAGCGCTCCTTGCAAACTCCAGTGCCTTGCTCGTGGCTGGGGGGAGTGCGGTGGCCGCTTCTGCTATGGGGCAGCTTTCTGCTGCGATCTTGCAGGATATGCGGATCCATCCGGGGCATTTTGCGGCTAATCTGGGCAAGGCGGCTGCCATTGCGGTGGTGACTGCCGGTGTTCTCGATGCTTTGGAGCTCGAATCTGCAGCAACTGGGTGGGAGGATCATCTTCAAAAAACGGCTGTACGACAAGGGGTGCGAGCTACGGTGAACGTTGCCTGTGGAGCACCCGTTGCAGAGGCTGTACAACATGCAGCGCAAGGGGTATGCCTCGATACGGCAGGGGCTGTCATCGCCAACGAGTTATCTGATGCCTATCTCCCTACAGCTTTGGGGAAAGAGGGGGGTCTGGATTATTACACCCACAAATTCTTGCACGGCCTTTTGGGAGCGGGCCGAGGGGCTTTGACAGATGGGAGTTCCGGGGCAGTTAGCGCTGGGGTGGCTACGATTTTTGCGGAGATGGCGGGTGAAAGCCTGCTGGGATCCGAGTTGAGTATCAAGCAAATGGCCTTAGTGGCTAAGCTCAGTGGGGTTGCTGTTGGGGGCTTGCTGGGGGGCAATGCGCAAGTGGCGTCAGTTGCAGCCAGCAATGCCGTGGATCATAACTTTGTCCAAATCGCAGGTGCGGTAGCCGCTGCTGCGGTGGAGGCTAAGACCCTCGCCATGGTTGCGGGTATGGCGGCGACTGTGGCTACCATGCTTAAACTGGCGATGGATGCATCTCCGAAAGAGGCTGGGTGGACAGACTCGGGCTTTGATCCGGAGGTTGCAGAACCTTCTGTGCTGGTTACACCTTATGAGCCACAGGGAGGGTCTATTCTATGGACGCCCTCGGGCCCTGTGTTCAGTGGGCTAGAATCTTTTCCCGTTGCCGATGTGCCTGACTTTAGCATCTTGACGAATACCCGTCCGATCGAGATCAAAATGTTTCAAAATGCAAAGGGGGAAGTCCCGTTTAAGGCCTGGTTTGATTCTCTTGATAAGGGGTTCAAGCAAAAAATTGAGGCTGGCCTTATAAATGTACAGAATGGGAATACAAATGTGCTTAAAAGGTTACCTGAGCATAGCGGTTATCTTACGGAGGTAAAGCTTTGTGGTAATTACAGAATTTACGGGGTTATGAAGGGAGACACCTATATCCTTCTCCATGGTGGGTCTAAAGACTCGCAGCCTAAAGATATAAAAAAGGGCATGAAAATGAAGGAGGAGCTGACAGGGGCGAAGGCCCCTACCCTCGAGGCCTGGAAGAAGTCATAGCCTCAAGCGGAGTTTGGGAGCTCGATCTCCCTGCTTATCTACTCACTTTTGGCTATTGCTAGGATGGAATAGCGTATCTAGGCAGGTCGTAAAAGCTGCGGATTGTCGTGCGTATAATGCCATATTGCATGCTGTAAGGGTCGGCATAACAGCGTGTCTGCTGCAAGAATGGGCCTGAAACCGCGGGTTATACGTGCATCTTATAGCGTCTGCAACAGTACCTTTTAAGTGTCCCTGGTGTGACGAAAGTCCTGTGGGGACACCCGATGCGAGTGTCCCCACAGAATTATGGAGTGCCCCCTTAAGGAAGCGCCATTCGCGGGTGTCCCCTATTTCAGCCTATGAGTTGGGTCGGTTATAATAATGGGAATGGGACACATATAATTTTTTTGTGTAGGGGGCATTGTGAATCGCTTTTTCTTTGTTATTCTGACGTCATACATGCTTTTATTTGGATGTCAAAAAGACGCTTCCAATTCTGGGGCGGTAAAGCCTGCCCTCAATAAAGAGGCAGAAGCAGGCAATCTGGTTCAAGTTTATTCAGAAAAAGGGGTGCCGCCGATATCTGTTTCTGCCAATCCTAGTTCTTCTGATGCTAGCGTGACAACAACTGTTGCTTCTGATGCTAGCGTGACAACAACTGTTGCTTCTGACCCTACCGTGACAACAACTATTGCTTCTGACCCTACCGTGACGACGATAGATCCGAATGTAACTTCAGCCCTGCCTATATGTCCCGATACAAATACCAATATTGCTTCTATAGGGGATATTGCGACGAATGGATTTACTGTCGCTTGTGGAGAAACTGTTACTTGGGGCTTTGATGGAAGTAGCAATCCGATAAGTGGCAGTATAACGATTTCTGCAGGAGGTACTCTCAATATTACAGGGAAAATGGTAAGTAGTGGCACTCTCGCGAACAATGGTACTCTTATCGTTAATAATACGGGAAGTGGTCTTGGATTTTACAATCAAGGAACCATGGTTGGAGATTCGGGCTCGATTACGATTAACAATGCAGGGATTGGTAGTGGGTTCGAGAATATGGGAACCATAACGGGAGGCTCAATTACGATCAACAATACGGGGGCTGGAGTAGGGATTGTTAACGAAGCATCGGGACAAATAGTGGGCAGTTCGATTGTGATCAGTAGTGCGACGAGTTGTGCGGGACTTGTAAACTACGGAAAAGTAAGGGAAAGTTCAATAGTGATTAGCAATAAGGCTGGCTCCGGACTCTATAACGTCGGAGCCATAACGATGGGAAATTCGAGTTCGATTACGATCAGTAATACGGGGGATGGTAGCGGATTTGATAACTACGGAAGCCTAACATTAGATGGATCGAGTTCGATTACGATCAGTAATAAAGAGGGGGGGCAGGGCCTAGGATTCTATAACTCAGACTCAGGTGTTCTAACGGTAGGTTCGGGCTCAATTACGATTAGCAATACAGCTGGCTTCGGGATTGATAGCTCCGGCACTCTAACGGTAGGTTCAGGTTCGATTGCGATCAGTAATACAGCTGGTATTGGAATGTATAGCTCCGGCACTCTAACGGTAGATTCGGGCTCAATTGCGATCAGCAATCCGGCTGGCATTGCATTTGAGAATGCTGGCAACCTAACAATAGGTTCGGGTTCGATTACAATCAGTAATCCGACGGATGGCCTAGGATTCTACAATTTCGACTCAGGTGTTCTAACGGTAGATTTGGGCTCACTTGTGATTAAGAATAGAGGTACCAGTTTGGCATTTTCGAATGCCGGAATCATGACGGTCGGCTTGATTACAATCAGTAATACAGACACTAGCTACGGACTCGATAATATAGGAACCATAAAGGGGAATTCGATTACAATCAGCAATACAGGCGCTAGCTACGGACTCTATAATTATGATACTGGAGCCATAACAGAAGGTTTGATTACGGTCAGTAATACAGGGGGCACCGGACTCTCTAATAGTAGTAGCGGATTTATAAAGGGGGGTTCGATTACAGTAAGTAATACAGCTGGTATTGGCATCTGGAATTGGAGCCGGCCGCTCGAGTCCGGTGAGGCTGCGCCAATGCCTACGCTCAACGCGAATACTTTGATTACAGTAAGTAATACAGGTGGTACAGGAATCTGGAACCAAGTCGGAACCATCACACCGATTCCTGTGCTCACAGGAGCGGGCACGTGCACGGGGTGTCCTACCAACTAGGATCTAGCCACTTTGTAGCTAAAGCTGATTATAAAGTTGGGAGATCCTTCGCACAGCGAGGGATGACGGACTGGTTCTCTCCCTGCCCCCCTCCCCCTCTCTGTAGCAGCGAGATGCTTGAAATGGTGGAGGAAATGATTGGATGCGCCCCTAACCAAGTCAATGCAGCTCCCTTGGTTAGGGGCGCATCCAATCATTTCCTCCACCATTTCAAGCCAAACCTGCGCAGCTGGTTTCCAAGTAAAAAAGCCAATAAATAAGAAGAAGAGGGTTGACAGGACACGCCAGTCCCCCGTATAGTGGCCGCTCTTTAACTGTCTTTCTTCAGGTATGCCTGTATCGCCCTTCGGGGACGCCACAAGCCAATGCCGATTTTCTAAGAAAAATCGCATCATTACCCGTAATTAAGAGAGTTGTGTGTTTTCACAAATGTGAAAATAGCGCAGATTATTAGTCTTTTGCTAGGTGCAACATGGAAAGCAACAAAATCAGAATCAAGTTGCGCGGATACGATCACCGGTTGATCGATCAATCCGTCAACGAAATTGTCGAGCGTGCAAAACGTACAGGCGCGCGGATTGCAGGTCCTATTCCGCTGCCTACTGCGATTAACCGCTACACCGTCTTGAGAAGCCCTCACGTAGACAAAAAGTCTCGCGAGCAGTTCGAGATTCGCACGCACAAACGGATGTTGGATATTTTAGAGCCCAAACAGCAGACGATCGATGCTTTGATGAAGCTAGATCTGGCCTCTGGGGTTGATGTCGAAATTAAACTTTATTAGTGAATTGCTACGGGTTTCACATATGGCAAAGGCAACAGAAAAAGGGTTGATCGTTCAGAAGGTCGGTATGACGCGAGTCGCAGACGCCAATGGTGTCATGACTCCGGTTACGCTTCTGAAAGTAACACCACAAAGAATTACCAAGATCTTGTCCGTTGAGAGAGATGGGTACACTGGATTTCAAGTCGGTTACTTTGAGAAATCAGAGAAGAACCTAACGAAGCCGGATGTTCATCGCTTGCGAAAGAACAAGATTGAAGAAAACTTCGCTCGGTTCCGCGAATTCAGAACCCCTACGGAAGTGGGTGGTCTTGAGATCGGTGCAGAGATGACGTCCCAGTTGTTCGACGGGATCGTATCGGTGGATATTACCGGTATTACCAAAGGACGTGGGTTCCAAGGTGCAGTAAAGCGTTGGGGCAATGCTATCGGTCGTATGACCCACGGTTCTCGCCATCACCGTCGTCCTGGATCTTTGGGTCAAAACTCATCTCCATCTCGTGTATACAAGAACAAGCCACAGCCGGGCCAAATGGGCACCGACAGATGCACCGTTCAGAATTTACAAGTGGTGCGAATCGATCATGAAGACAATGTGATTGCGATTAAGGGATCTGTACCTGGGTATAACACCAATTACCTAGAGTTACGCCCCACCATTAAGTAAATTTGAGTAACCGAAGTTGTAGGAATAAGAATTATGAATTGGGACGTAATCGATAATAACGGAAAGAAAGTCAGCTCCATCGAGCTGCCTGCTGACCTGTTCGAACTGGAAATGAACGAACATGTCTTGCACAGCATGGTAGTCGGATACCGTGCCAACCGACGTCAAGGTACCCATGCTACGAAAACCCGTAGCTTTGTATCTGGCGGGGGCAAGAAGCCTTTCAAGCAAAAGGGAACCGGTGGTGCTCGTCAAGGGTCAAGCCGCTCTCCTCTAATGCCGGGTGGGGGAACTGCACACGGTCCACAGCCAAGAAGCTATCGACATGATCTCAACAAAAAGACCAAGCAATTGGCTTTGAAGATCGCGTTGAGTGATAAAGTTCGTCATCAAAAGCTTTTCATCGTGGATGATTTCCGCGTGAATGAATGTAAGACCAAGCAGATGGTTCAATTCTTGAAGGTTGCCAACTTGGCTACCAGCAAAGTATTGATCGGGGATGAGCGTCAAGATACTTTCTTGTACCGATCTACCCGTAACCTGCGAAATGCAACTTGTTTGCCAGCTTCTCAGATCAACACTGAAAATGTGTTGAATTGCGAGTCCTTGGTAGTGAGTCTGCAAGGTATCCAAGGGATGATCGCAAGACTGGGAGAGGCAGCATGAATCCATATCAAGTATTGCGACAGGTAAAACTGTCGGAGAAGACCAATAAGATTCGCGAAGAAGAGAACAAGTACGCGTTTGACATCCATCCAAAGGCTTCCAAGCTGGATGTGAAGAAAGCCGTAGAGATGCTTTTCGAAGTGAATGTAATGGCGGTCAATACGATCCTTTCCAAGCGTAAAGAGAGACGTCGTGGATTCCATGTCGGTCTCGCTTCCCAGAAGAAAAAAGCTTTGGTGACGCTTGCCGAAGGCCAGAAGTTAAAGATATTTGAAGATCAGTAAGAAGATCATATAGGGCAAAAAAATGGCAGTTCGATCTTTTAAAGGAATAACACCGGGTCAAAGGCAGACCATTCTCGTCGACTATAGCGAGCTCGACCGGGTGGAACCTTATAAACCGTTGACCGTAGCACTCAACAAAACTGGGGGCCGAAACTCATACGGACGCATTACCGTGCGTCATCGTGGGGGTGGTGCCAAGAGACAATACCGTATCCTCGATTTCAAGCGAGATAAGCGTGATATTTGGGGTACCGTTGAGTACGTTGAGTACGATCCTAACCGTACGGCATTCATCGCTCGAATTTTGTATGCAGATGGAGAGCGGCGGTATATCTTGTGTCCAGCCGGTTTGAAGAAGACTGATAAGGTCATCGCTTCAGACGCTGCGGATATTAAGCCAGGCAACGCGCTGCCATTGAACAAAATCCCTTTCGGTACCATGATTAACAACGTGGAACTGCAACCCGGCAAGGGTGGCCAAATGGCTCGCTCTGCAGGTTCATACTGCCAACTCGCAGGACGAACCGGTGGATACGCTCAGTTGAAGATGCCCTCAGGGGAGCTTCGTCGAGTGCCAGAAGGCTGTTATGCCACCATCGGTGTGGTAAGTAACTCAGACCACGGCAACACGAACCTTGGAAAAGCGGGTCGTAAGCGTTGGTTGGGGATTCGTCCTACAGTTCGAGGGGTTGCTATGAACCCAGTCGATCACCCACACGGTGGGGGAGAAGGACGTACTTCCGGTGGACGTCATCCTGTGTCTCCGTGGGCTATGCCGACGAAGGGGTACAAGACTCGTAAGAACAAGCGTACGGATAAATTTATTATTACTCGTCGTAAGAAGAAGTAGAGGGGGGACCTGTGGCTCGTTCAATTAAAAAAGGCCCATTTCTTGACAGTTATCTGTTGAAAAAGGCGGATGTAGCGCGTGTTGACAAGAAACCAATTAAGACTTGGAGTCGCCGCTCTACCATTATCCCGGATTTTGTAGGGTTGACCTTTGCTGTGCATAATGGCAAGAAGTTTGTCCCGGTTTACGTAACAGAAAATATGGTGGGTCACAAGTTAGGGGAATTTTCTCCAACGCGTACCTTTAAAGGCCATGCTAAAGGGAAGAAGTAGAGGAATACGATGGATGATCGCTTTACAGCTTATTTAAAGAATTATCGGATTTCTCCACGGAAGGCACGCTTGGTCGTGGACCTGGTTCGCGGAAAGCATGTGCAAGATGCGTTGGATATCTTGAAGTTTACGAATAAAAAGGCAGCGCCAATTATAGCGAAGCTAATTTCTTCCGCGATTTCAAACAGTTCCAACAGTGCCATGGTGGACGTGGATCGATTGATGGTGGAAGAAGCGTATGTGGATCCAGGACCGATGTTTAAGCGGTTCTTGCCTCGGGCCCAGGGCCGAGCGACCCCCATTCGCAAAAGAACTTCCCATATTACGATCACATTGTCGGAATTATAAGAGTTAAAGAAGGGATACGGTAGTGGGACAGAAAGTTAATCCAATTGGTTTTCGCCTAGGCGTTATACGGACCTCGTCTTCTCGCTGGTTTGCAGATAAAAACTATGCGCAGTATATTCAGCAGGACTTGCTCATTCGTCAATACATCCAGAAGAAGTTCGCTGCTTCTGGTCTTGCAAAGATTGAAATCGAGCGGGCTGCAAAGAATTTGAAGGTCAACATCTACAGCAGTCGACCCGGTATTATTATCGGGAAAAAAGGCTCAGGTGCTGAATCTTTAAAGAATGAATTGACAAGGATCTGTAAGATCACCGGTGTTGATCCAGTGTTGAACGTCTTTGAAGTAAAGAAGGCCGATACCAATGCAGTCTTGGTTGCAGACAGTATTCGCCAACAGTTGGAACGACGGGTCTCCTTCCGGCGTGCCATGAAAAAAGCCATCAGCACCTGTATGAAGGGTGGCGCAAAGGGTATCAAGGTACAGTGTTCAGGCCGTTTAGGTGGTGCTGATATGTCCCGAGTGGAACGATATCATGAAGGTCGCGTGCCGCTACATACCTTGCGAGCCGATATTGAGTACGGGACTGCGGAAGCCTTGACGATGTACGGTTTGATCGGTGTTAAAGTTTGGGTATTTAACGGGGAAGTGCTCGAGCGCGTATAGCGTCTTATTGAGTCGGAAACGAAGGATTAAACGATGTTGTCTCCTAAGAAAATGAAGTTTCGCAAGATGCAAAAGGGCCGGATCCGCGGAAACGCGCATGTCGGTAACACCTTGGCATATGGCGAAGTAGGATTGATGGCGCTGGAAGGCGGTAATATTACTTCCCGTCAAATTGAAGCAGGCCGTATTGCCTTAACCCGTAAGACCAAAAGAGGCGGACGGGTATGGATTAAGATATTCCCCGATGTACCTGTGAGCAAGAAGCCTGCAGAAGTACGGATGGGAAAGGGTAAGGGAGCTGTGGATCATTACGCAGCAAAAGTCCAACCCGGTCGTATCTTGTATGAAATCGGCGGGGTTGACAGGGCAGTTGCGATCGAGGCCTTGACTTTGGCGGCTGCAAAGCTCCCGATTAAGACCAAACTTTTGATTAAAACAGATGACCCTTGGCTTCTTTAAGGCGGAATGAAAAATGGAACTCGAGAAACTCTCAAAATCAGACATCCAAACTTACGATGCCCCACGGCTTCGTGAAGTAGAGAAAGACCTGCGTCGTACGCTGGTCATGACAAAGATGGACCTACACACGGATAAGAAAGTGCATGTAGGTAAGGTTCGAAATTTGAAGAAGAATATTGCTCGGGTGTTGACAGCGCAAACAAAATTGTGCACTACGCTTGTAGCAAAGACCTAATCAGGGAGCGACGGAAAATGGAAGCGAACAAGAAAATCATCACTTGCAAAGTGGTTAGCGATAAGATGCAGCAGTCTCGCGTTGCCGTAGTGGAACGTATGATTAAGCATCCGGTTGCAAGCAAGTACATGAAGCGGATCTCAAAACTGATGTTTCACGATGAGAAGAATGTCACCAAAATCGGTGATATCGTTTCCGTTTCTTCTTGCCGTCCCATGAGCAAGCGAAAGAACTTTATCTTAGAAAAAATTGAGAGTCGAAGCGAATAACGCAAAGACTGTTTAGAAGCTGGAGAGAGCGATGATTCAAATGGAAACAGTCTTAAAGACTGGGGACAATTCGGGCGCCAAGCAAGTCAAGTGCATCAAAGTACTAGGCGGAAGTAAGCGTCTGACAGCAAGTGTGGGCGACATCATTGTCGTTGCCATTAAAGAGGCCATGCCCAGCAGCAAAGTGAAAAAGGGTACTGTGCACAAAGCTGTGGTTGTACGGACAAAAGCTCCAATCAACAGACAAGATGGTAGTACCATTCGGTTTGATGAAAATGCGTGTGTGTTGATCAAAGGTAAGGATAACGAGCCGGTCGGTACCCGAATTTTTGGACCTATTTCTCGAGAAGTTCGAGCAAAAGGCTTTATTCGGATTGCTTCTCTTGCGCCGGAAGTATTATAAGGTTCCATGGATATATAGCTTGACCTACTTGGGGTCTTGCGATTTTGGAGAATTACTGTGAGTTACGTGCCCCGTTTATTAAAAGTCTACAAAGACAGCATCTTGGATCTGCAAAAAGAGCTCAGCGTGAGCAATGTAATGCGGATCCCGAAGATCGAAAAGATCGTGGTGAACATCGGTCAAGGCCAAGCCGTTCAGAATGTGAAGATTCTGGAAGCTGCAATCCGTGATTTGACAGAAATCACCGGACAAAAACCAATTATGACACGCGCTAAGAAGAGTATTGCCGGGTTCAAGCTACGGGAAGGCATGCCGATTGGCTGTGCTGTAACCCTACGGGGCGAGCGGATGTATGAATTCTTGGACCGTTTGATTAATATAGCAATTCCTCGGATTCGAGACTTTCGCGGTTACTCCGTGAAAGGGTTTGACGGTCGTGGAAATTACTCGTTGGGAATCAAGGAGCACATCGTGTTTCCAGAGATTGATTACGACAAAGTAGATACAATTCGGGGTGTTGGAATCACAATCGTGACGACAGCAGAGAATGACGTACACGGTAAGCAACTGATGGGGAAATTTAACTTTCCCTTCAGAGCGAAATAAGCAAAGGAGCAGTGAGACTTGGCTAGGAAATCTTTAATCGAAAAATGTAATCGAACGCCAAAATTTTCTACTCGAGCATATACAAGATGCTTTAAATGTGGTAGATCGAAGGCTGTCTACCGCAAATTTAGTCTGTGCCGGATTTGTTTTCGAAACATGGCGCTTAACGGACTCTTGCCAGGTGTTACAAAGGCTTCCTGGTAATTGCCGATCAGCTTGTAGATATAAGTGGAAATAAGGTAAGAATATGAACGTAGTAGATCCAATTGCAGATTTGTTAACCCGCATTCGCAACGCGCAAAAAGCGGGTCATGAGGTAGTGAGCATACCAGCTTCGAAGATGAAGATTGCCATCGTGCACTTGTTTCATCAAGAAGGGTATGTTCGAGCGTATAAATGTGTGCGGGATACCAAGCAAGGCATGATTAAGGTTGCCCTTAAGTATGATGAGTCTGGTCTTACCGGTACCATCGCTGGGGTGCGCCGTTGGAGCCGACCTGCAAGACGCTACTACGTAGGTGTCGATAAGATTCCTTACATCAAGAACGGCTTTGGAATCGGTGTTCTTTCGACCTCTCAAGGGGTAATGACCTGTCGGCAGGCGCGTGCTGCAGGACTTGGTGGCGAGTATCTCTGTTCGATTTATTAATAGAAGTCAGGAAAGAAAATGTCCAGAATCGGTAAAAAAGTCATCGAGATTCCAGCAGGGGTGGATGTTCAAGTCCAAGACCAGCTGGTGACCGTGAAAGGTCCTAAGGGACAATTGCAACGGACCGTCCATGCGTCCATGCGTCTAGAGAAGGAAGGCACCTCCCTTCTTCATATCGTTCCGAAGGATCCTGAGTCCAGAGACCATGGCAAGTTCCATGGGTTGGTTCGCAGTCTTGTGAACAATATGGTGATTGGGGTTTCTGAAGGATATACCAAGAGCTTGACTCTGATTGGGGTTGGTTATCGTGCTGCGCTTCAGGGCAACGACCTTCAATTGACCTTGGGCTTCTCTCACCCGGTTGTACATGCGATTCCAAAAGGGTTGCAAGTCCAGGTGGAAAAGCAGACTCAGGTTACAATTACTGGGGCTGACAAGGAATTGGTAGGACAGACCGCTGCGAACATTCGCGCCTATCGAAAGCCGGAACCGTATCATGGAAAAGGCGTTCGCTACTCGGATGAGCAAATTATAACGAAGGTTGGAAAAGCGGCTGGTAAGAAATAACCAACCGGTAACAATGGGTACGTGATATGAAGAAGCATACAAAATCAGGTGACAAAGCGGCGCTCAAAGCACGCCGAAAGAGCCGGATTCGAAAAAAAGTGTCTGGAACTGCCGAAAGACCCCGTCTTTCTGTATTTCGATCTGCTCGTCATGTGTATGCGCAAGTCATCGATGACATTTCTGGAAGCACTTTGGTTGCCGCGAGCTCTTTTGAGCGCGATGCCAAGACCGCTTCTTCAAATGTGGTTGCTTGTGCAGAAATTGGCAAAGTGTTGGCGCAGCGTTGTATCGAAAAGAAGATTACAATGGTTGTATTCGACAAAAATGGAAATAAGTACCATGGGCGGATCAAAGCGCTTGCAGATGGTGCCCGTGAAGGCGGTTTAGCTTTCTAATGGCGACTGAGACACTCATCGACGTGAAAGGTTTTTGGTTTTGAGTACAGCAGCAAAAGAAACAGATGGTATCCAAGATCGCGTGATTGCGGTTAGCCGTGTAGCGAAAGTTGTGAAAGGGGGGCGACGTTTTAGCTTTAGCGCCCTCGTTGTCGTAGGGGACTCTAAAAGCAAGGTTGGCTTTGGTGTTGGTAAAGCAGGTGAAGTACCTGATGCCATCAAGAAGGCCTCCGAGCAAGCCAAAAAGAATATGGTACATATCGAACAAATCGATGGTACCATCCCCTTCCAGGTAGAAGGTCGTTTTGGTTCCTCTTTGGTTCAAATGATGCCTGCGAAATCAGGTAAAGGTTTGATTGCAGGGGGTCCTGTGCGGATCATCGTCGAACTTGCGGGGATTACTGACATCGTCTGTAAGATCCACGGTTCACGCAACGGCCACAATGTGGTTCGCGCAACGATGGACGGATTGAGCCAGTTGCTGACGATTCACCAATACGCAGCAAAATTGGGTCGTCCTGCTTCTGAAGTCCAGCAAGTGCGACTTGCAAAGCAACCCAAGTCAGCTGCTCTGAAGAAATAAGGAAGACGAGAGATGAAAATCCGAGTACGACAAGTGCGCAGTTTGATTACAGAACCAAAAAAGATTCGTTTGGTGGTTCTTGGATTGGGATTGAGCCGCATCGGTAAAGAGAAGATTCACAATGACAATAACTGCATTCGCGGTATGATTAACAAGGTGAAGCACCTAGTTGAGTACGAACTGCTCTCCAAGTAGGCAAGAAGGCACAAGCAAATGAAGAATCTAGGGAATTTAAGCCCTGCTGCCGGTTCTCGAAAGAACCGTAAGCGTTTGGGCCGAGGGATCGGTAGCGGTCTTGGAAAAACAGCTGGTAAGGGTCACAAAGGGCAAAAAGCTCGTAAAAGTGGTTCTCCAGGGGTTGCGTTTGAAGGGGGTCAAACTCCACTTTACAGACGTATTCCAAAGCGAGGATTTACCGGTCCTCAGCGTGCATTCTCCGTGGTGTCCCTCAAAGACATCAACAGAATTTGTACTACAGATGCAACGGTCACGGTATTGGACAAGGAATACTTGTACAAGAATCGTGTCATTAAGACGATGAGACATCCTCTTAAGATCATCGGGAACCAACCCGTAGAAAAGAAACTGACCCTGATTGCGGATCAGTTCACTAGTGGCGCGAAGAGTGCGATTGAGAAATCAGGTGGAACCGCGAAGGAGGATTAGCCTTGGCTTCTTCTATTCAGAAATTACCGGAAGGTAAGATCAATCATCTTCAAAAGAAGATATTGTATACGCTGTTTTTTCTTGCCCTAGATCGAGCGGGGACACACCTTCCAATACCTGGTGTCAACACGGTTGCACTGGGTGAATTCTTCCGTACGCAAGGAGCAAACCTCTTCGGCATGTTTAACATGTTCTCGGGGGGCGCTCTGCAAAACTTCAGTATATTTGCACTGGGGGTAATGCCGTACATCTCTGCTTCTATTATTTCCCAATTGCTTACTGTAGTAGTGCCGTACTTTGAGGCTCTGTCCAAAGAGGGAGAGGCGGGTAAACGCAAAATTACCCAATACACTCGCTATGGAACAATCGTATTGGCCGTAATCCAAGGCTATATGATTTCCAGTACGTTGGAGCACTCTCAGTTTGCAGGCACCAGCCTGGTGATTTCAGGTGGGTTGCAGTGGCGTCTCCTTACCGTGTTGTCTCTGACAGCAGGTACTGCGTTTGTGATGTGGCTCGGCGAGCAGATCACGGAACGAGGTGTGGGTAACGGGATTTCCTTGATCATTTTTTCGGGGATCGTTGCTAGTTTACCTGGGGTTATCGGTAATACCTACTCCATGTACGCAGATCAACAAATGGACTTGTTTCGCATTTTACTCATCTCCTTTATCTGCATTTGCATTGTTGCAGGGGTAGTTTTGGTTGAGCAAGGCGCACGACAAATTCCGGTTCAGTACGCCAAGCGACAAGTTGGACGCCAAGTATATGGGGGCCAGTCTACCCATCTACCGATACGTTTGAACACAGCTGGTGTGATTCCACCCATCTTTGCTAGTTCCTTGTTGCAGTTTCCCATCACTATCGCTTCGTTTGCGCCTGCGGGTCCTGTGGCTGAATTTATCTCTACGGTATTTCGTCCAGGAGAGTGGGCGTACAATGCGGTGTATGTTTCTTTGATTATTTTCTTTGCCTACTTCTACACTGCGATTTCTTTCAAAGCAGACGATGTGGCAGAGAATATCAAGAAGCACGGTGGATTTATCGCAGGGATCCGTCCAGGGCCTCGAACTGCTGAGTACCTGCATAAGATCTTGAATCGCCTTACCTTGGCTGGTGGGATCTACCTGTCTGCCATCTGTGTGCTGCCTTCGATTCTGTCAAGCAAGTTCAATGTCCAGTTCTATTTTGGGGGTACGAGCTTGTTAATCGTGGTGGGGGTTGCCTTGGAAACTTTCCGTCAAATTGAGGCTCATCGTCAATCTTTGCGATATGAAGCGTTCCTCAAGCAGGGAACGATTCGGCCTCGAAGAGGATAGAGAGAATTTCATGAAGGTGTGGATATTGATCGGTCCTCCAGGCGCTGGAAAAGGCACCCAAGGGGACTTGCTGAAAGAGCGTCTTCCGATCCATAAGCTGTCGACGGGAGATGTTCTACGAAAGCACATCGAAGCGGAAACAACTCTGGGTCGTCAAGTTAAGTCCATCATGGCGGAGGGCAAATTGGTCTCCGATGAAATTCTGCTGGCGCTTGTAGCCGCAGAATTGGCTGAAGTTCAAGGTCAAGATGTGTTGTTAGATGGGTATCCCCGTACAGTGGCACAGGCGGATGCGTTGGAAGGGTTGGGCGTTTCGGTAGCACAGGTGATTTATCTCGCTGTAGATGAGTCAGCTTTGGTACGGCGCCTGACAGGTCGGCGTCTCTGCCCCTCTTGTAAGCGGATTTATCATATCGAGGCTTCACCTCCCCAGCTGGCAGGGCACTGTGACTACTGTGTGGACACGGCTCTGATTCAGCGGGAAGATGACCAAGAGGAGCGGATTTGGACCCGGTTGGCGATCTATGAGAAGGAAACTGCGCCTGTGTTGGCATACTACCGAGTCAAAGGGCTATGCCAAGAGGTGAAGGCGGAGGGCGAGGTTGAAAATATCTACGCCAAAGTCGCTTCGATTTTTCTGCAAGAACAGTCGGTTATCAAATAGCCACCTGTAACAGGCGTTGGGTTCGGAAAAAGGCTTGATTGCGAGGGCAATCTGTTGTACTTTCCGCCGTTTAAGGCCCCGATCGAATCGGGGTAAGGGATATTGAATGTCAAAGGAAGATGTTATTGAGTGTGAAGGGACGGTTTTGGAACCTTTGCCCAATGCAATGTTTAAAGTTGCACTGGAAAACGGTCACGAAATTTTGGCCCACATCAGTGGAAAGATGCGAATGCACTTCATTCGAATTCTCCCTGGTGACAAGGTGAAAGTAGAAATCTCTCCGTACGATCTTAAACGGGGCAGAATTACATATCGATCGAAGAATTAAAGACTTTAGCGAGGATAGTGATGAAAGTACGAGCAAGCGTAAAAGCGATCTGTGATAAGTGCAAAGTAATTAAGCGCCACGGTATCGTGCGTGTAATTTGCCAAACTGCCAAGCACAAGCAGCGTCAAGGCTAAGACCTTTTTTAAGAATTTGTAACGCATCAAGGATATAAGAAATGGCGAGAATAGCTGGAGTTGATCTTCCTGGACACAAGAGAATCGATATCGCATTGACAGCGATTTATGGCATCGGTGCCCGATCTGCAGCCAAGATTGTAGAAAAATCTGGCATTTCCTCAACGATGAAGGCCAGTGAGTTGGATCAACAAGCGATCAACGCACTGCGAAAAGTTATCGATACGGATCTCGTGGTAGAGGGAGATCTTCGACGGGAAATCGCTTTGAACATTAAGCGGCTGATCGATCTCGGTAACTACCGAGGCCTCCGTCACCGTAGTGGGTTGCCTGTTCGTGGTCAGAGAACCAAGACCAACGCCCGCACCCGAAAAGGCCCTCGTAAGACCGTTGCCAACAAGAAGAAAGCAACGAAATAACGTTTTTTTGCAGAGG
Organism: Deltaproteobacteria bacterium; assembly: GCA_947475005.1. Lineage (GTDB taxonomy): Bacteria > Bdellovibrionota_B > Oligoflexia > Oligoflexales > Bog-1112 > CANIBL01. Next base: position 19,532 of record CANJLI010000038.1, read on the forward strand.
ATATGAGACGTGGTAGTGAAAGCAGTTAAGAAGAAAAAAGTTAAGAAGAACGTGCCCGTCGGTGTTGCTCATGTGCAAACGACGTTTAACAATACGATTATCTCGATTACCGATGTGAACGGGGATGTGTTGTGCTGGGCTACAGCGGGTGGAAAAGGGTTTAAAGGTTCTCGAAAGAGTACTCCTTTTGCTGCACAAGTAGCCGCAGAAGAATGCGCCAAAAAGGCCGTGGATATGGGTGTTAAGACAGTAACCGTATTGGTTACTGGACCCGGTGCCGGTCGTGAAAGCGCAGTGCGTGCCATCGGTGGCAGTGGTCTTAAAATTGCGATGATCAAGGATGTGACTCCGGTTCCTCATAACGGATGTCGCCCACCAAAGCGTCGTAGAGTATAAAAAAACGCACGAACAGATGTATAGCTGGGAAGAAGGGGGCAAGGTTTTATGCACCGTAACTGGAGAGATTTGATTAAGCCGAAGGCCTTGGAGGCCATTAAGGTCGAAAGCACCTACGGCAAATTTATTGCAAAGCCATTGGAACGGGGCTATGGACTTACATTGGGGAACTCTTTACGGAGAACCTTGCTGTCTAGCATCAACGGTGCAGCTGTCGTAGCGGTTCGCTTTGATAATGTGGAACATGAGTTTTCAACCATCTCCGGTGTAAAAGAAGATGTCACCGACATCATCTTGAACATCAAGAAGGTGAATCTTCGTTTCCTCGGTGAAAGAGACACCATCATCCGCTTGCAGATTGAAGGTCCACGAGTCGTAACGGCTAAGGACATCATCACGAGCGGTGATGTGGAGATTCTCAACCCAGAGCAGATCATCTGTACCTTGAGTGCAGACTGTAAGCTTAACGGGGAGATGATGGTGCGTCACGGTAGGGGCTATGTACCTGCAGAGCGTAACCGTACTGAGAATATGCCAGTGGGCTTCATTCCCGTGGACTCTGTGTTTGCACCGATTCGTCGTGTTGCCTACAACGTGCAAAACGCACGTGTGGGACAAGACACAGATTATGACCGTTTGACACTGGAAGTATGGACCAACGGCGCCGTACGACCTGATGATGCGGTTGCGTATGCTGCAAAGATTTTGAAGGAACAACTCACAACCTTTATCAATTTCGATGAAATGGATGAAGCAGAGAAAGTTCGCGAAGTCAGCAGTGAAGCACCGAAGTTGAATGAGCATCTGTTCAAGACAGTCGATGCACTAGAACTAAGTGTACGAGCTGCCAACTGTCTCGAGAATGCGAACATTCGCTACATCGGGGAATTGGTAACGAAGACCGAAAACGAGATGTTGAAGACCAAAAATTTTGGTCGCAAATCGTTGAATGAAATTAAAGACATTTTGGTTGAAATGGGACTTTCTTTGGGTATGAAGATTGAAGGGTTTGATCCCTCTGTACTTCGTAAGCAAGAAACTGTACAAGAGTAAGCCCTGAAAGAAAGGATCTCGTGAGATGAGACATCGTAATGGATATCGTAAATTAGGTCGACTGAGCTCCCATCGGATGATGATGCTGCGCAATATGGCAACTTCTTTCCTTACTCACGGCTGTGTACGCACAACTGTGCCAAAGGCAAAGGAATTGCGGTCATACGTAGAGAAGATGATCACCTTGGGCAAAAAAGGCACCTTGCACGCACGTCGCCAAGTAGAGCAAAAGCTTTTTGGCAACGACGCAGGTAAGATTGTGTTCACTGACTTGGCAACTCGTTTTAAAGACCGTCCAGGGGGATACACCCGTATCCTTCGTTTCGGCCCCCGTCCTGGTGACGGTGCTGAAATGTGCCAGCTGGAATTGGTAGACTACCAGGATCACATGCCTGTGAAGGCTGCGCCTGTTGCTGCAGCAGCTGAGTAAGTTTTAGCTTTAGATGGGGACACTCCAACGGGGTGTCCCCTTTTTTTTGTTCTTTTCTGGGAAACCAGCTGCGCAGTTTTGGCTGCGCCTTCCCTCGGCGCAAGCATCGCATCTCTCTCCGCTTCTCGGTCTCCAGGCCCTTCCTTGCTTCGCAAGGAGAGAACGGTGAATAAAGGTAACTACCCAGGTAGTTGTTTTTTCTTTTCTTTTCTTTTCTTTTCTTTTCTTTTCTTTTCTTTTCTTGGGCACCAGCTGCGCAGTTGCCCAAACCCTCCTTGCCTCGCAATGGGAGAATCGTGCATGAAGGCAAAGATGGCAGCGGGAAGGCCGGCGCGACGGTCGGATCCCCCCGTCTCTCTCAAAACGCAAACACAATTCTCGTCATGGACAATCGCTCTTGGTTGCGTTTTTCAACCCGACGGGT
>CANJLI010000039.1 GCA_947475005.1 Deltaproteobacteria bacterium
AATCAGCATTGGCATCACCGGTTAAGGTGATGTGTGCAACTTGTTGGGTACCCACCTGGAGTGGCTCTACCGCAAGGTTGGCTACCGTGAGTTGATCCCCATTTACTTTGGCCTTTGGCGGCACAAGGTTCTCTGGAGTAAGACCTTGTGCTTGGGTCTTGCCTACAGGAGGAGTTGGATCTGACTTCTTTTTGGTCTTACAAAAAGTCACCGACAGTAGCATGAAGATAAAAATTGTGTGTCGCATCAAACTACCTGTGGGACCTGACTTGCCTCGAAACATACAGTACTCTCCTATGTGAAGGTATCTATGGATTTTATTACTTCTCGTGTCCACTCCCTGCCTAAAAATGATATACTAGGAAAAAAGTTTTGTACAGGAGACCCACCCCACCATGAATGCAACCCTACTCATGCAAAATGTGTTTTTGCAGACCTCCTACTACGTCATGTTAGCGATGTTGATTTGTTGGGGATGGTCTGCCTGGCGAGAGTGGCATACGTTTTCTATCGCGCCGCGCATCTTTTTGCAAAAAATGTTCGTGGGCATCCTCACTGCAGCAGTACTCACCTGCATCATCTGGAAAGGCATCGGTCCCAGCTACAAAGTTTTGAGCGATGAGAGCAACCTGATGGGCGTCGCACGCTCCATGTTCTACGAGCGCACCGTGAAGCACGTCCTCACGGGAGAATACTACTACGACAACCTCTGGCCCCTATCCATAGATACCCCCAAGCGCCCTTTCATCTACCCCCTCCTGGTCTCCTTCTTCCATGGGATCTTTGGTTATTCCATCGACAACGGTTTCTATGTGAACGGGGTTACCCTGTTCTTGCTGCTATGCTGGGTCTTTGGCATCGTCTCTGCTGTAGCTGGCAGCTGGATCGGGGTTGCTGCCCAGCTCTTGGTCGCGGCTCAACCCATCATCGGGATTACAGCTACCTCTGCTGGCTACGATACCCTCTCCCTCTTTTTCCAATTGATCATGCTCACCTCGGTCTGGCAGCTCCTGCAGCGAGTTACCCCCCAACGTTTGCTCTTTCTCTGGTGGACAGGGATGGTGCTTGCCAATGTGAGATATGAAACGATCCTCTTTTTACCCTTTTTGTTCGGTTGTTTATGGATGTGGGGCCTTGTGAAATGGAAAGACCTCCGGGTCTACAAGTGGCACTATTTCTCTGCCCCTTTGTTTTGTATCTCTCGTGTCTTGCAGATGATTCTCAAAGCGGGCACCTATGAGAATCCCCCCGGGGTGCCTGTGCTGGGATGGGTGAATTTTCAAAAGCATTTTCCTATTTTCTTGCGTGGCCTCGTAGACTTTACCTTCTCCCTTCCCTATGCCACCATTCTTACCTTGCTGGCCCTGGCTCTGATCGTGATTGAATTCGCATGGGCCCTCTACTGCAAACGCCGCAACCGTACCTCTCGCTGGGACCAACGTTCCCTGCGGTTTGCCTTTGCTGTGCTTGGTGTTGTGGGGGGGGGCATGGTGATTTACCTGAGTCATCACTTTGGTCGATATGAACATCCCACACAAGCTCGATTGTTTATCGTATTTGCTGCCGTCACCAGCTTACTTCCGTTGCTTGCCTTGCGATGGATTGCCCCTGCTTATTTGGGCAGTGCCAAAAAATGGAGTGTGGTGATCGGGGCTGTTTTCTTTGCCTTGTATTTTCCTATCGCAGCTGAAGGCCGATTTGTGAATCGTCTTACCGGCATTCGAACTGCCAATGCCACATTGCAGTTCTTTCGTTCCCTCGGTACCCACAACATTTTAATCGTAGCGGATTCTCCAGGGTTGTTTGTGGTGGAAAATTTCGGTGCTGTGAATTTTCAATATGTCCGTCAGAACGAAGCCCGTGTCCTCAATAATCTCAAACGACACCTCTACCAAGACATGTACCTCATGGAAACTGTGGATTACACCACTAAAAAATCGAAGGAAGGGGTCCTGCCTAGTGTCAAAGCAGTCCCTGTTCATACCTTCCAGCTCTCTGCTACTGAATACATTCAGATCAGTCGTGTAGTCCTATCGAACTAAGAGGCAAAGATGAACCGAGATGCAGAAGAAAAAACCGTCATTGCCACGAATAAAGACCGCTCTTCTCTTCAGCCCAGTCGAGAGGGCAATCCCCCCTCTTTCATTCAATACACGGGAGAAAAAGCAGGGCAGCGCTATCCGCTCCTCCAAATGACCCTCACCATTGGGCGGGGTGCCCAAATGGACCTGTGCATTCCCGAAGCCAGCATCTCCCGCCATCATGCTGACGTGAAGCTAGAGGGGGCCCAGGTGATCGTGAGCGATGCAGGTAGTGCCAACGGCACCTACGTGAACGAGGTTCTTCTCTCGGCACCTACGCCCCTGCAGGATGGGGACATGGTACGTATTGGGACCGTGGTTTTGAAATACATATCGAAGGACAATCTAGACGGGTGGGTCCACGATAAAATGCACAAGCTCTCTACCCTGGATGGAGGCACTGGCATCTACAACAAGCAGTACCTTCTGGAGGCCTTGGATGCGGAATGGAGAAAAGCCAAATCCACCCTCGACCTCACCCTTCTCTACTATGATTTGGACCATTTTAAGAAAGTGAACGATACCTACGGGCACAACTGTGGGGATATTGTCCTGCGAGAAACCGTGAACTTTATTCGACCCCTCTTGAGTCAAACTCAGCTCTTTTGTCGTTTTGGGGGGGAGGAATTTGTGATCCTTCTGCCCCATACCTCCGTAGAGGAGGCCCGGCAACTGGGAGAACGCATACGTTCTACCGTGGCGTCCAGTGACATCACGCTGGAGAAGGATGGGGCTGCGATTTTGCACCGCCAAACTCTCTCCATGGGGATTGCGCAGATGACCGCACAGATGACCAGCCCTCGAGGGTTGCTCGAAGCTGCGGATCAGAAGCTCTATACAGCAAAGCAAACGGGACGAAACCGGGTGGAGGGGTAGAAGAGGTAGAGGGGAGGTGCTACTTACAGTTTTTCGACTGCATAGACATAGCGCCACATATTGGTTTGTTTCTCACTATCGAAAGTAGCTTGGGTTACGGCTCCGAGGCTTTCTATTACCCACATCTTTTAATTTGATAGGATCTCTGTTCCATTGTGCGAGAAAGATACGGATTCTTGTTAACAGCCCCAAGGCTGGCCTCCGGGATTGGGTCCACCTACGAATGGAGCTTCCTTAAGAGAGGATGATGAGATCAGGGACACCCGATGCGAGTGTCCCCGCGGAATTATGGCGTGCCCCCACAGAGGCCATCCTTGTGCGCTGTTAACAAGATAATTCGGTAGCTGTCCCTGATCTCATCTTTAACTCGCTCGACTGGGTCCAATCTCTCCTGTAATTCCATCCAGATGATTGCGCCGAATAAAGTCATTTTATTTGGATCTCGGGCGAGGGGAGATGCAAAGCGCTACTCTGATTTTGATGTGGCTTTTGAATTTCCAAAAGAAAACGAGTCAAAGTGGGGGGCATTTTGTGTAGAGGCACAAGAAGAGCTGCCGACACTGCTTTCTTTCGATTTGATTAATCTTCGAGAGGCGTCTCGGGAACTTCTATCTTCCATCACAAAAGAAGGGATTATCTTATATGAACATAAAACCCACTAGGCTTGAAAATTTGAAAAAAGCCGTTTCAAAATTGGTGCTTTTTGTGAGCAAAAAAGATGCTTCTGAGTTGGACCGCGCTGGAGTAATCCAAGCCTTTGAATTTACATATGAGCTTCTATGATGGTAATTAAGGGACACCCCGACTGGACCCGAATTCCCTCCGTCATCCCAAGGCTGCGTACGCCACCCCCGTCATCCCAAGGCTGCGTAGCAGCCGTTCCGTCATCCCAAGGCTGCGTACGCCACCCCCGTCATCCCAAGGCTGCGTACGCCATTCCCGTCATCCCAAGGTCCCGAAGGGACCGTATGGGATCTCGTGGGATCTAACTAAAAACACTGAGATCCCATACGGCTGCTGCGCAGCCTTGGGATGACGGGGGTGGCGTACGCAGCCTTGGGATGACGGAACGGCTGCTGCGCAGCCTTGGGATGACGGAACGGCTGCTACGCAGCCTTGGGATGACGGAACGGCTGCTGCGCAGCTTTGGGATGACGGAACGGCTGCTACGCAGCCTTGGGATGACGGGGGTGGCGTACGCAGCCTTGGGATGACGGAACGGCTGCTGCGCAGCCTTGGGATGACGGGGGTGGCGTACGCAGCCTTGGGATGACGGAACGGCTGCTACGCAGCCTTGGGATGACGAATAACTTTTATATGCTGTTTTTCGCTGTGATCTTGGCATACGGGGGAGGATATGGTATCGAAGTACTTCGCCTTTATCCGTGTTCAGCAAGAAAGACTTCGATCTCATGCAGGATCCAAAATTTATCCGCAATTTCAGTATTATCGCCCATATTGACCACGGCAAGTCGACGCTTGCCGACCGGCTTATCGAGGAAACGGGGGCGCTCTCCAGTCGCGAGATGAAATCCCAGGTTCTCGATAGCATGGAGCTCGAGCGCGAGCGTGGGATTACCATCAAGGCTCAAACCGCGACCATGACCTACAAGCGGGGCGGGGATACCTACCAGCTTAACCTCATCGATACCCCGGGGCATGTGGATTTTAGCTATGAGGTGTCTCGAAGCCTTGCCGCCTGTGAGGGTGCGCTGGTCATTGTAGATGCCAGCCAAGGGGTAGAAGCTCAGACCATCGCCAACGTGAACCTTGCGATGCAGAACGGTTTGGCCCTGATTCCTGTTATTAATAAAATCGATTTGCCCAGTGCAGATCCTGAGAATGTTCGGGCTGAAATCGAAGAAGAGCTCTCGATTGATGCTCAAAGTGCGATTTTGGTAAGTGCCAAGACCGGCGTGGGGATTCGAGAGCTCTTGGATGCCATTATCGATCGAATTCCTCCTCCGACGGTAGAGGCTGGCAGACCCTTTCGTGCTTTGATTTTTGACAGTTGGTTCGATTCCTATTTGGGTGCGGTGTCCTTGCTACGCGTAGTGGATGGTGAGGTGCGGTTGCACCAGAAAATCCGCATGATGTCCTCGGGCAAAGTGTTTGAGGTACTTACCCTTGGCAAATTGACCCCTAAGGCTTTGCAGATGGAAAGCTTGAGCGCAGGGGAAGTGGGCTTTCTTTCGGGGTCCATCAAGGAAGTTGCCGATACCCGCGTTGGGGATACCATGGCAGATGCCCAATCCCAAAATGTGGAGGCGCTGTCTGGATTTCAAAAAGCCAAGCCCATGGTCTTCGGTGGGATTTTCCCTGTAGATTCAAGTGAGTATTTGTTGCTCAAGGATTCTCTTGAGAAGTTGATGCTCAATGATGCGAGTTTGGTTGCTGAAGTTGAAAGTTCCGGTGCCTTGGGATTTGGATTTCGGGTGGGATTCTTGGGACTGCTCCACATGGATATTATCCAGGAGCGACTCGAGCGAGAGTACAACCTCAGCTTGATTTTTACCGCACCCTCCGTTGTGTATCATATCCACAAACTCGATGGGGAAATGCTCACCATTGAGAACCCTTCGAAGCTTCCAGACCCCACTCGGATTGAACGCATCGAAGAGCCCTACGTTAAGGTCACTGTGCGCACACCGGAGGAGTACATCGGTTCGATCTTGAAACTCTTGCAAGAAAAAAGAGGGATTCAACAAGAGCTTCTCTACAACTCCCGTAAGCGGGTGGTCATCGTGTACGAAGTGCCGATGAACGAGATCATCTTTGATTTTCACGACAAGTTAAAGAGTCTGTCTCGTGGTTATGCCTCCATGGAGTACGAGCTTATTGACTATCGACCTGGGGATTTGGTGAAGCTCGACATTCTCGTCAATACCGAGCCTGTGGATGCATTGGCTTGTATCGTGCACCGTTCCATTGCGCCCTACAAGGGGCGTATGTTGTGTCAGAAGCTCAAGACCATGCTCTCTCGGCATATGTTTCAGATTGCGATTCAAGCTTCCATCGGGAGCAAGGTGATTGCGCGAGAGACTCTCTCTGCTATGCGTAAAGACGTGACGTCGAAATGTTACGGGGGGGACATCAGTCGTAAGCGTAAGCTCCTGGAGAAGCAGAAGGAGGGGAAAAAACGGATGAAGTGCATCGGTAACGTGGAGATCCCTCAAAAAGCCTTTAGAGCGATATTAAGCTTGGATGAAGAATAATGATGGCTCGTCATCCCAAGGCTGCGTAGCAGCCGTATGGGATCTCATTGGAGTCTTGCCAGCAGCACAGGGATCCCATACGGCCCCTTCGGGACCTTGGGATGACGGACAATCATAAAACGAAGGAAAGAACTCTATGATGAATATTACACTCCCAGACGGAAGCGTCCGTTCCCTACCTGCAGGATCCACAGTCCACGACCTTGCAGCTAACATTGGCCCTGGACTCGCAAAAGCGGCTGTGGGCGCCCACATCGATGGTGTCATCGTTGGTGTACAGCACGAATTGCAAGACGGTGCCTCTGTCCGCCTTCTCACGAAAAAAGATACCGAAGCCCTCGAGATTTTGCGACACTCTGCAGCCCACTTGTTGGCAGATGCCATTTTGCGGTTATATCCCCAAGCCCAGCTTACCATCGGACCTGTGGTGGAAGATGGTTTTTTCTACGATGTGTATATGCCGGAGGGGAACATTACCTCTCATGATTTCCCTGCGATCGAGCAGGAGATGGCAAAGATCTCAAAAGAGGCTCATCCCTTTGTGCGTGAGACCGCTTGTCTGGGAGATATGAAAGACGATCCTGTCTATCGTCGCTACCAAGATCTCGATCAGGGTAAAAACACGTTTAAGAAAGAGATCGTGGCTGACATTCAAGGACGAGGGGAAGCTCTTACCTTCTACCAGCATGGAAGCTTTATCGATTTGTGTCGAGGGCCCCATGTGCCACATACTGGTTGGCTCAAGAATGTGAAGCTTACAAAGATAGCAGGGGCCTACTGGCGTGGGGATTCTGCGAATCCACAGTTGACCCGTGTCTACGGTACTGCCTTCTTCGACAAAGCAGATCTCGAAGCCTATCTCGTGTTTGTAGAAGAAGCAAAGAAGCGAGACCACCGAGTCTTGGGTGAAAAACTGGGGCTCTTTAGTTTTCACGAAGAAGCACCGGGTTTTCCCTTCTTTCACGGTCGCGGTACAGTACTATACAACCAGCTTGCGAATCATATGCGCAACTTGCTACAGCGTAATAAATACATCGAGGTGAAAACCCCGATTATTCTATCCGAGAAACTGTGGCATACCTCCGGTCATTATGACAATTACTTGGAAGGGATGTTCTTTACGAAGTTAAAGACCCGCAATGCCAAGAACCCAGAGTTGGTCCAAGACAGTGAGGAGGATGAGCGTCCTCTTGCTGTAAAACCCATGAACTGCCCTGGGCATTGCATCGTTTACGGGATGAATCCTCATTCGCATCACGAGCTGCCTCTCCGCTTTTCAGAGATGGGACTTGTACATCGACGAGAGCTTTCTGGTGTGCGTCATGGGCTCTTTAGAGTGCAATCGTTTACCCAGGATGATGGGCATGTTTTCTGTACACCGGATCAAATCGAAAGTGAGATTCGGCATCTCATTGCCTTCTACCATGATGTATACAAAAGCTTTCAACTCGACGATGTGCGCATTGAGTTTTCTACTCGTCCAGCGAATAGCATCGGTAGCGATGAGGTTTGGGAAAAGGCAGAGTCTGCGTTGCGTGGGGCCCTCGATGCGCAACAGATTCCGTATGAGATTAATCCAGGAGATGGGGCATTCTACGGTCCTAAGATCGATTTCCACATTCGAGATACGTTGAAGCGATCTTGGCAGTGCGGTACCATTCAGCTTGATTTCTCTATGCCCGAGCGATTTGGCTTGAGCTACATCGGAGCCGATGGACACAAACATACCCCTGTGATGCTCCACAAAGCCTGCTACGGGAGTATGGAGCGATTTCTCGGGATCTTGATCGAGCACTATGCAGGAGCTTTCCCCTTGTGGCTAGCGCCGGTGCAAGTGCACATTCTACCGATTAGCGATAAGTTCATTCCCTATGCCCAGGAGATGCAAGATAAGCTACAGGCCGAAGGATTCCGCTGTGAAGTGGATCTGCGCAACGAGCGCATCGGATACAAGATTCGAGATTCAGCTATGCAGCGCTTCCCCTATGCCTTGGTGGTGGGTCAGCAGGAAGTGGATACACAGACGCTCAACATTCGCAAACGCGATCAGGCTGAGCAAGTGACCCTCTCACTGGAGGAGTTCCTCACGCAGCTGCGAGGGGAGTTGTAGTAATTTCCGTCATCCCAAGGTCCCGAAGGGGCCGTATGGGATCCCTGAAAAATCCCCTGTAACCACTTTCTGGTACGGTGAAAGTCCTGTGGGGACACCCCGTTGGAGTGTCCCCGATGCGATGCGGTAACGGGGACACTCCAACGGGGTGTCCCCGCAGAATTATGGAGTGTCCCTCTAAGGAAGCGCTATTCTCGGGTGTCCCCAATCTCTTCTCTCCATTGTGAACCAAATCATTCGACATGCCTTATGCTATACTAGGCTTACATAGGATAGTTACTGCAACAAAATCGGGAAGGATTTTTATGCACTATAGGGTCTATCTCACTCTATCGATTGCGTTTTACGGTACTTCTTTATTTGCTACCATTTCACTTCCTATCCTGGTTCAGCAGTTGAAAGAGGTTCAAGAGACAAATGAAAAACAAATTACGCTTGCGAAAGAGCATGCGAAAGAAGCTCTGCTTGTAGAACCAGGAGTAGGGGCCCCCGCCGGAAATCCTTCTCTACTTGAACAACAAATAAAAGAAATGCTCTCTGTGATTCACTCTGAATTGAATGCATGGAAAGATTTCACCTTTCAGGACCATTTTGATGCGCTACGTGAGGTACACCGGCGCCTCTATGTGCTAAAAAGTGGAGAAGATTTCACCCATGAGATCGATTTCCCGCCATTTTGCAAAGATCCTAAAAACAAATCCATGGTTCTCGTTGCTCTACGCGACATCCATCATTATTCGTTTGCAAGAAAATATGTTTTTCTTGCTGCTTTAGATGCAGGCCACTTTACTCGGTTAGAAAAGGAGAAAAGACAATATGCATCCACAAAACAGTATAGTGATATCGTCACAAAATTAGGAAAATGGTATAACGATCGCGTTGAATACAAGGGATTAAACGACTTCTATCACGCTGGATCCACACACACTGAAAAGCTGTCCTTTAGCTCATCCGGATGGGAAATAGGCCAACTCAAACATTTGCGATCCTATTTACAGGACATACTTGCCTATCTGAATCTTCTCCCCCCCTCTATTTCTGGTTACTCCCATTATGAGTTCGACCTACAAGTAAGAGAAACCAGCCGTTGCGAATTTTATCATAAAGAAATTGAACCCGATCGACATGATGCGATAGAGAATCATTTTAAAAAAGAAAATGCCATATTGATCCACGGGATTCATACGAAGCTCATTCTTTCCTTTTTCGAGGTGTACAATCAGACCGTGACACGGATAAAGGAGTTGGCCTCAAGTCTCACCACCATTCAAGGGCAGGTACAGACCAAAATCACTGCCTTAGAAGAAGCGACTGCCAAGAAGAAAGAAAAAAAGGAAAGAAAAATGAACGGGGAAATTCTGGAAAATCCAGTTACTACCCCACCAGCGAAAGTCGCTGCTCTTAGTGAAGAATCAAAGAAGAAACGTCAGTTATATTCATCTGTTGATGAACTTAAGGCCTTGCAATGGAATTGGGGACATGGAATGACCACAGAGGAACAGTTATCTCGTGTGGAGCCTTTGGTTGAAACAATTAAGCGAGTTTCAAAAGAGATGGGCGTAAGTGAAGGCTATGCGGCTGACGCAGATAAAATACTCGTTGACTACCACACCTATCTATCGGCCCAAGTGGACAAATCAACTCAGAGCCAACCGGCCACCTCGAAGGCTACGAAAAGGAAAAAGAAAAAGAATAAAGATAAAGAGGATGACGATGCCTTACTGGAGCGCGCAATTCTGGAGGCCGAAGCCTTGAAGGATGCCCCTAGATTCTTTCTCTACAACAAAACCAAAACCAGCTCTCGAGAAGTAGAACCCAATCAAAAACAAAAAGGGCAAGGATTTATTCAATTATCAAACGGTAATAAATTAATCGGAATGTTGGAGACAGCCCTCGTGCAGGGTAAATATCAAGTTAAACTTGTGGGCCCCGGTACGATTGAGTTTCCAAATGGAAAAAAGGAAGAAGGAACCTGGGCATGGCAGGACGAAAAAAGCACAGAGCGGGACAATTGGTATCTATCGGGAAAGTGCAATGTCTTCGTTGGAGCTAAGAATGGGAATCTGAGTGAACAGCTCGAAGGTGTCTGGGGATGGCTGTACGGGGAGGGGAATAAACGCCTGTGGTGGATTACTGGAGAAGGTTCTCGCACGCGCAAGGATGGAATTAAATTGCGTGGTACTTGGGGATGGAAAAACGCAGAGACAATGGTGTGGACCCTCACTGAAAAGGGTTCTCGATACAAACCAAGGGAGGGTGAAACCCAGTATGGAATCTGGGGACCTACTAACGGGGGGCCATCTATGGAGGATTGGGAGCTCACAGGAGAAGGCTATATCGAACAGAGAAATGGAGATAAGCTTTATGGCACATGGGGATGGAGAGTATTTCCGAATGTTAGTATGGATTGGCACCTCACTGGAGCAGGAAAAATCGAAAGGCTAGATGGGACCATTGAAGAAGGATTCTGGGGATGGGAAAAAGATCAAATCATAAGAGAAGATATATACTGGATGCTAACCGGAATAGGCAGTCAAACCAAAAATGGTGTGAAGGAGCCTGGTGTCTGGAAATGGATCTTTAACAAGAAGACAGGCCAGTGGAAATGGACATTTCATCTTGATAAAGATCATCCTCAATAATTCGGTAGCTGTCCCCGATCTCATCCCCAGCTGCGGAGGGGGAACTGTAGGAAGGGTGTTAAGCGGCTTGATGATTCTTCTTTAAAACATCCAATGTGATGGCTCCATGTTGAAAAAGATCTAGAAAAAATATTCGCAAACTGAGCCAACCAATGTTTGAAATATTTTTGTTTTTCCGCCATTGAGAAAGAAGTGCCGGATCTATCGCGAGGTACATGGCAATTTCTTTGACCTTCATTCCACTAGTATTGATGAAAAAATTAATATGCTCGGATTGGATGTCATCTGCGTGTTTCCGTTCGAGCAGAATACGAACTGCAAGAGATCGTTGTGCAGCAATGAGCTCATCTGCATCAATATAGGCTTTATTTCCGGTTCCCTGTGAGTTGATTTCAATGAAGTGGGTTTCACTCCCGATTTCAATCTTCTGCTTAATTTTCACGGGTCCATCCAATGCTGTTTGCTTAAGGCTGAAAAGCTTGCGCTGCAAGTTTCACCGCTTTTTTTCTCTGAAACCACCCCCTCTAGGTTCCCCGATGTAATTTCCGTCATCCCAAGGTCCCGAAGGGACCGTATGGGATCCCTGCGTTTTTATCGAGATCCCATACGGCTGCTACGCAGCCTTGGGATGACGGGGCGGAGCGTCAGTGTAAGCTGAAACAGCTTACACTGAAAGGAGTTCCGATTAAAGAAGTAAGGGACACCCGACTGGACCCGAATTACGATCAAGTTTGGAGATCCTTCGCTTGCGCTCAGGATGACGGAATCCCTAGAGATTGGGAGGAAGGTGCATCGAGAACCTCCTCCTGTGCATTCTCCTTCAGAGGAATCGATTCTTTAGCTATCTTCCTAAAAGCTGCTTCTACACGTTTGGATTTTTGCTCCCACAGGCGCAAGCAGGTTTTCAGAAGGAGAGGGGTGCTCTCTTTCTTCTTGGCTTCAAGCTGTGCGCCTGCGCGTGCCCGCACCAACTGAATTCCCATGCGCAGAGAAGCTGCCTGCTGAGCGGTGGCATGGAAGATTTCGAGCTTTTCGAGATAAAGGGGCATCCAGTAGAAGAGTGCCCGTTGGGTGTTGGATAATTTTGTTTGTCTCAGTTTGGCAATGGATTCTCGACACAACGCAAGGGAGGCGCTCCATTGGGTAAGCTCTTTCATCCCATGGCTTACTTCGTGTTCCAAGCGATTATGCTCCTCAGGCTGTACCAGTTCTGCCTCCCAGAGATCTAGACGATGTTCAATTTCTGTATAGAGAGCCTCCACGGGGGCACTTTCGTATTTTTTAATAAAAAGCTCTGCCTCTCTGTGCTCCAGTCGCTGTTTCTTTTCTTGAAGCGTGTCAAAAATATGCATCATATTGGCTGCAGAGGCATCGAGCGCAGTTGATGCTTCGCCAAAGGCTTGCCAGATCTGAGTGCCTTGTCGCTCAACTTGTTGAACCCGTTGAGTTTGCAAAGCGAGCTTCTTTTCCAGTTCTGCCATGGTACGAGAAAGTTTTTCCAGGGCCAAGGTAGCCCAGTTTCCACTGGGGGGAATCGATTGTATCCATGCCAATACGGGGGCACTTCGTTTACGCACCCCTTGAGTGAGGGTTCGTTTCTTGCTCCAGTGAGCCCGATACAAGGCGCATTCTGCGGGGGTTAACTGCTGCGGCAGCTGCTGATCCGGAAATGGAAGCGGGGTCGATGGTGGAGGCGTTTCGAGCAAAGGGGTGGCTTGTTGCTGGAGCGTACGCCGCTTTTTTTCCCAGCTACGCTGTTGCGTCGGGGGGAGGGCGGAGATTTTGTTTTCAAATTCAGAAAGGAGCAGTGTTACTGCATATCTTCGATGTTGTCCTTGCATCACAGTAGTTCCCTTGCCTCATATCAAAATTGACTCTCAATCTTCATGATTTACATCCCAAACTGGAGTGGGATTTTCTCTGAGCTTTTGGACTGCGGGCTTTCCCTGATCTTTTGGGCCGGGGCCTTTGTCAAACAAAGATTCCTTACTTCCTGAGCTATTGTCTTCAATCCATTTGAAAATTGACTCCCAATCATAGTGATCCACATCCCAACCTGGGGTAGGACTTTCTCGCAGTTTCTTAAGATCCAGAAGATTAAAATATTTGAATCTGTATAGTTTTTCCGCCTGAGCAAGCTCAGGTGTTTGTCTATGCACACCCACAAGGATCAAATAATCTTGGTTTTTTGGGTTTAATTTTTCCAAAGTTCCCATAAAATTTTTAACTTCTATTTCACTAAGTAGGGGGCCCTCTTCCCAGCGAAGAAAGAATATTTGTGGGTTTTTCTTAATTTTAGAAATGAATCGTTCAAATCGTCTCTGGTATTTTTGGGAAAAATCACGATTTATTTTTTGATTAAGATACGTCGGATCTTTGTCCTTTTCTACTTCAATGTCTACGTCATGGATTGATTCAAAGCCCAAAAAATCCTTAAGTTTAATACGATAATGGGCGTCATTTTCCAGTTTACTTAGTTCAGTATTATTGGCAGCTAATCGATCTTTTACGGTATTTACATCGGTAGAAAGGGCGTCGATAACTGCGCCAAAATCTCTTGAAAAAATCCAATCAAAAAAATTGGTTTCCATATTATCCAACAGATCAATTTTGTAGTATAATGTCTGAAGGCTGTGCCTGGCCGTACACCTAAAACCTATTGAAAGGATTGTCCGATCACGTTTTAAACTATCTGCAAATTCGCTAAGAACCCCTGAAACATAAGTAAAGACGTCTTTCTGCTCAGACGACTGCCCATTTGGGGAGGTAACCGTAACTGTAACCGTTTGAGCGGATGTCTGCTGACTAGGGGGCGTGAGACACGTAATCCTTGTTTCTTCTTTATTCACCACAACATTGAGGCAGGCAGTGTCCCCGATGGTCACTTTGCTTTTGGGATGGAAGTTCTCCCCGACAAGAGTTAGAGAGGTATTGCCAGAAAGGAGTCCCTGAATTGGAGACGTTCTATAAAGAGCCATCTTTTTCTCGCTGGCCTGTTCTTTATCAGGGGAAGGCTCTGATGACTCGGATTTTTTTGTGGCACAGTTAGTGAGTAGTGAAAATACTATAGGAAAAATATAGATACACCTATTCATCGTTTCCCCCCCAAAAAAACCTAAATTAAGGATTATAGATTTGATTGTAGCATACAATGTCTCTGAGTAGTGACAACAGTAAAGGGGAAGTGACATCCTCTCTCCAATAAATTTGGAGAGCATCCTGTAGTTAGGTTGCCAGCGCTGGGAAACCAAAAATCCAATTAATTTAGACGATTAAAAACTAATTAATGTAGATTATTAAAAAAACAATCGATTTTTTTTCTAATCATCCGATCTGAATTTGGATAGGTGCGCTTACTTTTTTATGGAGAAAAAACGATGCAGGGATGTATATTTATTTTTCCTTTACTTTTGTCACTACTCACTGGCTGTGCCACAAAAAAGTCCGACTCATCAGAGTCTTCCCCTGATAAAGAACAGGCCAGTGAGAAAAGGATGGCTCTTTATAGCATGTCTCCAATTCAGGGACTCCTTTCTGGCAATACCTCTCTAACTCTTGTCGGGGAGAACTTCCATCCCAAAAGCAAAGTGACCATCGGGGACACTGCCTGCCTCAATGCTGTGGTGAATAAAGAAGAAACAAGGATTACGTGTCTCACGCCCCCTAGTCAGCAGGCATCCGCTCAAACGGTTATTGTTACTTCCCCAGGTGGGCAATCGTCTCAACGGAAAAATGCCTTTACTTATATTCAAGGGGGTCCTAGCGAATCTGCAGATGGTTTAAAACGTAATAGGATGCTCCTCTCAATAGGTTATAGGTGTACGGCTAGGTATAGCATTCAAGATGAGTACTATAAAATAGAGCCTTGGGAAGGTTTGGAAACAAATTTCTTTGATTGGGTATATTCAAGAGATTTTCTTGCGGTTAGCCGCGTACTTTCTAGTGATTCGCATACCATGAACGGATTTTTAAATGCTGAAAATGTGAAACTGAATCCAGTGGAAAAAAATGATGAGCATTATAGAATTGAAGCACCTGGCTTTCCCGGTTTTGAATCTGTTCACGATGTATCAATTGATCCAAAAAAAGATAAAGATAACAGCTATTTGAAAGGTAAAATCTCTCGTGAATTTACGGAAAAATATTTGAGACGATTTGAGCGGTACGTAGAAGCCATTAAGAAAAACAAGCAAATATTTTTTATTCGATGGGAAGATAATCGTTTGCTTAGCACTGCAGAAGTTCAAAAATTTATAGAAACTCTCAACCATTTAAATCCAGATAATCAAGATTATTTGGTCCTGGTGAGCCTATATCCGCCTACACCGGCTATTCTTGATTTAGAAAAACAGTATAGATTCAAGTACTTTGACCTACAGGCTTTATTAAAAGCTCATCACACAGCGCTCACTAGTTGGTATGACGACCGTAAAATAAAAGCCAACTATGAATGGAATACGATTTTTAAATGGATAGAAGGCGCTAGTTTAGGTACTAAAGATACTTTAGTTGACACGAAGAATTGGGGGCAGCTCAATGTTGCGCTTAATCGAAAAGAAAAAAGCCCAAATTTAGCGAAACTTCTTTCCCTTCGAAATGGAAAAAAAGAAACAGCTTTACTAAAAGCGATTCATGAACAAGATAGTGAAACAGTTGAGAGGATTATTGATGCTTTTCCCCTCGCTTTTGAGAGCATGAATGTGGATGATGAATACAATGATGCTGCAATTACAAGTGGAAATCCAATAATTAAACAGCTTGTCCTTAATAGGCAAAGTGGTACTGGTGAGACACCTCTTATTGTATCCATTCTTTCAAATAATTTTGACAGAACAAAAAAGCTCCTGGATCATGGTGCGAATCCTATACAGAAGGGTGCAATTTCAAAACCAGCTATCTATTGGTCGATCTGGGAGGCGCAACAGGGCTTACAGATAAGAAAACTTATTTTTACCCATCGAAATGCTAATGGAGATACACCACTGACTGCAGCAATTAAAGAAAAAGATACAGAATTGGTTAAGGTCATCGTCACTGCTTGGCCAGCCACATTTGATTCCATTCAAAATAATGGGGAAGATGAAGCAGCAATCGCAAGTGAAGACAAGGAAATCAAACAAATTGTACTTGGTCGCTCTTATTCTCATCGCAAATTATAACTTATTTGTTTTTTATTATCCCTTAGATTGGAGTTTTTTATGTTTAAGTTTAAGTTTGTTTTTTTCTTCCTTTTTTTCCTTCTATTCGTGAATGAAACCCAAGTTGAAGCAGATGAGCTAAAACAGGCAATCCAAGCAAACGATATAGAAGCAGTTAAGTCCATCATTGCTGCTTGGCCAGCCACGCACAAGTACATGAATGTGGATGATGAATACAATGATGCTGCTATTGCAAGTGGGAATCCAGTGATTCAACGGCTTGTCCTTAATAGACAAAGTAGTGCTGGTGAGACGCCTCTTATTGTTTCTATCCTTTCACATAATTTTGAAAGAACAAAAAAGCTTCTGGATCATGGCGCAGACCCTATACAAAAGGGGCCCATTTCAAAACCAGCTATCTATTGGTCGATCTGGGAGGGGGAAAAGGGCTTAAAGATAAGGCAGCTTATTTTTACCCATCGCAATACGAAGGGTGATACGCCACTAATTGCGGCAATCAAAGAAAAAGATACAGAATTGGTTAAGGTCATCGTCACTGCTTGGGCGTCTACATTTGAGTACATGAATGTGGATGATGAATACAATGATGCTGCTATTGCAAGTGGGAATCCAGTGATTCAACGGCTTGTCCTTAATAGACAAAGTAGTGCTGGTGAGACGCCTCTTATTGTTTCTATCCTTTCAAATAATTTTGATCGAACAAAAAAGCTTCTGCATCATGGCGCAGACTCTATACAGAATGGGCCCGTTTCAAATTCAAAACCAGCGATCTATTGGTCGATCTGGGCGGGGGAAAAGGGCTTAAAGGTAAGGCATCTTATTTTCACCCATCGCAATGCTAATGGTGATACACCACTAACTGTGGCGATCAAAGAAAAAGATAAAGAATTGGTTAAAGTCATCGTTGCTGCTTGGCCAGCCACATTTGATTCCATCCACAATAATGGAGAAAATGAAGCAGCGGCAGCAAGTGAAGACATGGAAATCAAACATCTTGTACTTGGTCGCTCTTATTCCCCTCATAGTTTCTCCCAAATTGCAGAGCAAGCTGGCTTAAATCCGAAAGCAAGTAAGGCTATGGACATCAAACATCCACCAACCGATGCGCAGGGGTTTGATCTCACAACGGGCATCCATCCGCATTTGGGCGTAGATAAAAATCTAATGTTACCCGATGCTACAGCTAGAGCACAGCTTGGCGAGTTCCGTTCGCGTACATTTGTGAATACCTATGCATTCAGGGATGAACGTTACAACCAATGGGAGTTATATCCTCGTGGATATGAGACAAATAAGCGGGTTCGGAGTCCCTATCAGCAACGGCCCACTGCACCTTTTTTTCACATGTATCATATGAATAGATCTCTTATTAATAAGCAGATGGTGTTAGAGGACCAGCCCAAATTTATAGCTTTCTTTCCTCTTGCTTCCCTGGCTTATGTACCAGATGAAGTAAAAGTAGCGTTACAGCCATATTTGAAAGATCTCCAAACGGTAGAGGTCGCTTTTGTCCCTCAAAGGCGCCTCGACTATTGTACAGATCTGGCTATATTAAACGCAATGCGTGAGGCTGATGCTGAGGAGAATGCTAAGGCTAATTTGCCACCCCCTGGACCTGTGGGCAGCATCCAAATCAAGGCTCATAGTTGGGTACGCCCTGATATCCCTCTCACTTTTAAAGGAGTCTATTTCCAGGACAACCTCCAGATGGGGCTTTTCGCTGCCTCGATTCCAGCCGCTTCTGTAAGCGGATCCGGCAAGCAGGATCCACGGGTTGGCCTCATGACCCCTATCGGGGTTTCTATTCATGACAATACCCTCTCTGGAAATGCAGGGAATTTGTTCACACCCACCCCCTTGGCAGAAAATGGGCCTCACTGCTTTTTTTCCACCTATTCCTTGGTGGTGTATCCTGCAGAACATCGTGCCATCGTGACGTTGCATTGGATTTTAGAACCAGAGGTTGTTTATGCTCAACTTTTAACTTACTTTTCAAGCCTTCCTGATGCGCAAAAGGATATCGAGCATTTGATCGACTATGCCAGAGCTCATATGGCGGACAATAAGCCACATGCGCCGCTACAACAAATTCCCCGACGTGGAGTCGAACAGCTAGAGCGCCTTTCGGGCTTCGTCCACTAAACAGCCTATCTTTGATGTTGTCCTTGCATCACTGTGGTTCCCCTGCCTCATACCAGTAATTTGCTTCCCCATTGGATCTCTTGCAGTTATTATCTCCTGCCTTAGGCCTGACACGTAGAGGAGTGATATGACGAAGCCAGTGCTAGATGCTCTCCACGGGCGAGAAACTTTGCGGCATCCTGTTTGGTTCTTTCGACAAGCAGGCCGATATTTGCCGGAATTTCAAACGATTCGAGCGGATACAGATTTTTTAAGCGTATGTCGATCGCCAGCCAAAGCGGCTGAAGTTACGATTCAACCTCTGCGTCGTTTCGATTTAGATGCAGCAATTATTTTCTCCGACATCCTCTTCCCCTTGAGCGTTACTGGCCAGCAGTTGACCTATACTGCAGGGCGCGGTCCTGTTCTTACGCCTGCCATTCGTTCAGAAGCGGATTTTGCGATTTTAAAGGTGCCCCAATTTTTATTTGGACTCGAGTGCGTAGGCGAGGCCATCGAACGGGTGCGGTCGCGTTTGCATCCTCACCAAGCTATGATCGGATTTGCAGGTGCACCCTTTACGGTGGCTAGCTACATGGTGGAAGGGGAGGGATCTCGTCATTATACCGAGATCAAGCGGATGGCCTTTCGCAATCCCCAGCTCCTTACACGCATTCTCGATTTCCTCGTGCAGCTGACCATCGACTATGTGGAGATTCAGCTGAAAGCTGGGGCTGAAGTCATTGTGTTGTTTGACTCCTGGGCGGGTAATTTGTCTCCCCTAGACTACAAACTGTGGGCTTTGCCCCACTTACAGCGGGTAGTACAGGGAATTCGACAGCATGGGGTTCCCGTTGTGTACTACCCTGGCTCCAACTCTGAGGTCTTGCTGCAGCTCGGCGGACTGGATGTGCAGGCGGTAGCTGTGGATTGGCGTACCAGTCTGCGCCATGCTGCACGGCTTTTGCAGGAAGCGGGGCAACCGTGCCACCTGCAGGGTAACCTCGATCCGCAGATTTTGATGGGGGATCAGGACTTGATTAGGAGTCGGGTTCGGCAGATTTTAGATGAGCACGTGCTTCTTCATCCCCGTCGGCACATTTTTAACGTGGGCCACGGGTTATTGCCCCACATTCCCGTGCAAGGGGTGGAGTGGGCGGTGGAAGCTGTGCGCCAATGGCAAGCTCCGGGGCTCTAGGGGGCATGAAAAGGGGGATGATGTGGTAGCAAGTCAGCAAAACGTGCTCTTGGTCGTGATGGATGGAGTTGGCGAACGAGAAGCGCAGAGCGGCAACGCCTGCAAGATCGCCCATACGCCGACTCTTGCCTATTTACGTGACTCTGTGCCCTGGACCTTGCTAAAGGCCCACGGTAAAGCGGTGGGGTTGCCCAGTGACGACGACATCGGCAACAGCGAGGTGGGGCACAATGCCATGGGCGCAGGTCGCGTATTTGACCAGGGCGCAAAGCTCGTGGATCGTGCCATCGAAACGGGCGACCTTTTCCGCGGACAAACCTGGCAAGATCTTTGTCAGCAGGTGGGAGCCTCCCGTACCTTGCATTTTTTGGGACTCCTATCTGACGGTAAAGTCCACAGCCATGAATTTCATCTTCACGCGCTATTGCGCCGCGCTGCTCAGGACGGGGTTCATGCGCTACGGGTCCACATTCTGCTGGATGGCCGCGATGTGCCTGAAGGTTCCAGCGCTCGATATGTAGAAAACCTCGAGAGCGTCCTCGCTGAGCTGCGTGCGGTAGGGTGCGATGCGCGTATTGCCTCTGGCGGGGGGCGTATGCACATCACTATGGATCGCTACCAAGCGGATTGGTCCATGGTAGAGCGGGGGTGGAATACCCATGTGCTTGGGGAGGGTCCTCAATTTGAGAGCATGCAAGCCGTATTTGCAGCAAACTCAAAGGCCAGCGATCAGTTTTTCCCTGAGTTTATCATCGCTGAAAAAGGGCAGCCTGTAGGCCCCATTCTTGATGGGGATGGGGTGGTTCTCTTTAATTTTCGAGGCGACCGTGCCATTGAGATCTCACAAGCCTTTACCTGGACTGACTTGCCGCAGATGCATCGCAAGCGTTTCCCCAATGTGTTCTTTGCAGGCATGATGCAGTACGACGGAGATTTGCATATTCCAGCTCACTATTTGGTAGAGCCCCCTGTGATCGAAGGATCTCTCGGAGAATACCTTGCCCAACAAGGCCTCCGACAATTTGCTTGCAGCGAAACCCAAAAGTTTGGGCATGTCACTTTTTTCTTTAACGGGAATCGATCCGGTTGTTTTAATACGAAGTTAGAAGAGTATGTAGAAATTCCCTCTGACAATTTGGTTTTCAATCTAAAGCCAAAAATGAAAGCTGAAGAAATTACGGAGGTGACCATAGACCGGATGCGCCGGGGCACCTTCGACTTTGGGCGGATCAACTATCCAAATGGGGATATGGTGGGTCACACGGGAGACCTGGATGCCGCAGTGGTTGCCATGGAGACTGTGGATCGGATGCTCGTGCGTTTGATGGAAACAGCTCGCGAAACGGGTACGATCCTGCTGATTACCGCTGATCATGGCAATTGTGAGGAGATGTACCTCAATTCTGTAGATGAGACCCCCAAGACCTCTCATACCGTCTCCCCGGTTCCGTTTTATCTCTACGACCCTCGCAATGGGGGACGTAAGCTTCGAGCTGGTGGAGGGCTCAGCAATATCGCCAATACGGTGTTGCAGCTGCTGGGGCTTGCGACGCAGGCCCGCTATGATGCTTCACTGCTGGTGTAGAGCGTTAATTGATTTTAGGGATTGGGGGATTGGGTCCACCTACCTTTTTAGGGATTGGGTCCACCTATAGGGATTGGGTCCACCTACCTTTTTTGGGGATTGGGTCCACCTACCTTTGGTAGGTGGACCCAATCCCCAAAAAAG
>CANJLI010000040.1 GCA_947475005.1 Deltaproteobacteria bacterium
AACTCCCTCAGCCTCTTAATCTCCTCCCCCTCCTCCTTCGTGACCTTGAGGGGAGGACCGAGCTTCACCCCCTTTTTCTTTGCAGAATCAAGACCCGCACGGACCCGCTCCGCAATGGTCTCTCGCTCAATCTCGGCAATCTCTGCAAAGGCCGCGAGCAAGGTGCGCCTGAATGGGTTGTCAGCCCCCAAATTTAACACCGGTTGCGACACGGAGATAAACTCCACCCCCATCTGCTCGAGCTCCAAGAGCACATGGATGGCTTCCTTGGCGCTACGGCTCATACGATCCAAACTATAGACCAAGATCAAATCGATTTTTCTTTTGAATGCATCTTTCAGCATCTGTTGGTAGGCAGGACGTTGGTTGGTCTTCCCCGAAAATCCCAAATCCTGGTAGAGAGTTTCCTTGTAGGTGTGCCCCTTCTTCTCATAGGCATCGAGCCACTGAGAGATCGCCCCCTTTTGCATCTCCACATCTTGATGATCGGTAGAAATGCGATAGTAGATGGCGATCTTCTTCATACCTTCGGTCCTCCTACGTAAAAGAAATTCCCAATGTTTTAGCTCGCTCTCGAATGAGCGCCACCAACGCATCTATCGATGCCTCAAATCCCATATCAGACGTATCCAAAATCACCGCATCGTGCTCGCGCTGCATCGGCGCCACATCTCGGGTGGCATCCTGGTGATCGCGATCCTGCATCTGCTCTTGGAGCTCCTCCAAATCTGCCTCAGCACCATGGGCTTGCAACTGCTCCAAGCGCCGCTGGGCACGAACCTCCAAGGAGGCTTCCATAAAGATCTTGAGCTCTGCATCGGGAAACACCACAGAGGCTATATCCCTGCCATCCACAACGGCCCCCGCCTTGGTGGTATGAAGTGCAATATGACGCTGCAAAGGCAACAGCAGCTTACGGATAGCTGCAGATTTGGCCACCCGACTCGCCCCCTGCCCCACGGATTCTGCATAGAGAAAAGGTGTTAGATCCCTGCCTCGATAGAGAAACCGATTCTGCGTCATGTCCCACGTGATATGAGGTACCTCTTGGGTCACCCGCTCACAGATCACGGATTCAATAGCCTCTGCAATCCCCCATTCCCCTAAGAGCCACGCTATACACCGATACACCTGCCCCGTGTTGACATAGACAAACCCCAATTTCTCACAGGCCTTGGCACACACACTTGATTTTCCACTACCGGACGGCCCATCTACAGCCACTATAAAAGGTCGTGTCAAACTTGGCTCCCTCTCACGTCAAAACTCCCCATTTTTAAAAACTTCTCCATCCGATGCTGCGCCAGCTCCTTACCCGACATGGGAAGAAATGTAGCAAAATCTGCCTCCAACACCGCACTAATGTTCTCTACCGTTTGCCGAAGATCTCGGTGTGCCCCACCCAAGGGCTCTGGGATCACCGAGTCAGCAATACCCAACCGCACGGCAGCATCCGCAGTCATCTGCAAAGCCTCGGCAGCTTGCGCGGCCTTTCTTGCATCCTTCATCAGAATCGAGGCACATCCTTCCGCTGAAATCACACAGTACGTGGAGTACTGCAGCATGTGGATCCGGTTAGCTACCCCTAGCGCCAGGGCCCCTCCGCTTCCGCCTTCTCCCACGACTATGCAAAAAATCGGCACCCGCAATCGGCTCATCACCATGATGTTCTTACCGATGGCTTCCGCCTGTCCACGCTCCTCCGCGCCCACCCCTGGATATGCCCCCGGTGTGTCGATGAGCGTGATAATCGGCAGTCCCAAACGCTCGGCCATGGACATAATCCGCAGGGCTTTTCGATACCCCTCCGGTCGCGGCATACCGAAATTCCGCTCAATATTGTCCTTAATTCCCCGCCCTTTTTGATGCCCGATCACCACCACGCTCTGCTTTTTAAAGTAGCCTACGCCGCAGATAATGGAGCGATCATCGTCAAAATTTCGATCGCCGTGCAGCTCGATAAAGGAATCGAGCATCAGATCGATGATCTCCAGGGTATGGGGGCGATTGGGATGGCGAGAAAGCTGCACCCGCTCGTAGGGGGACAGATTGGCAAACAGATGCACACGCAGCCGCTTGGCCTCCTCCTCCAGTACTTTAATTTCTTCACTAAAATCAAGAGACTGTGCAGCGGCCATGCGCTGCAAGTCTTCGATTTGTCCTTCTAGCACCGCGATGGGTTTTTCCAACGGAATGTATTCCATTCCAGTAATCTCCGAAAGTAGAGGAGCAAAAACAGGTATTTTATATAGCTGTATCGCCGTTGACAAGTTGACAAACTGAAATTCTATCTTACCTTATAGCCTCAGCCAAAAGGTAAGGGAGATGCGATGCCGATTTATGAATTTCGATGTAGCCAATGTGGGCAGGATCTAGAACTGTTGATGAAGTTCTCGGATCCACATCCCACCCAGTGCCCCACTTGTCATCAAGACGGCACGCTTAC
Organism: Deltaproteobacteria bacterium; assembly: GCA_947475005.1. GTDB lineage: Bacteria > Bdellovibrionota_B > Oligoflexia > Oligoflexales > Bog-1112 > CANIBL01. Next base: position 2,447 of record CANJLI010000040.1, read on the forward strand.
CAAGCGTATCAGCCAAACGAGCTTTGTCCTAAAGGGAAATGGATGGTACGAGACCGACTTTAAAACCAAGCCCCCTGCGGAGAAAAAAGCCGAAACTCCCGTTGCGGAGACGCCCGCCGCAGCACCAGCGGAGAAGACCGCAGCTCCCGCATCTACGGTGCCGGAGAAGTAGGTCCTGCGGGGACACCCGAGAATGGCACTTCCTTAAGCGTACTATTTGCCTAAATCCTTGGAAAACCGTCATCCCAAGGTCCCGAAGGGACCGTATGGGATCCCTGCGTTTTTATCGAGATCCCATACGGCTGCTACGCAGCCTTGGGATGACGGATGGGTTGCGATCTTGAACGTAAGTGAAAGATGACAATCCCCTCTCCCTGGGGACACTCGCATCGGGTGTCCCCGCAGGACTTCCGAGTATCCCTCGCCCCCTACAAAGCCACCTCCACCAACCGCGTCTGCTGCTGATCCTGCTTACCCGCCAAATTCTCGTCTTTGTTGAAGGGGAAGTAGGCCACGAGCGAACCAGTACCCGTACCGCGATGAAGGGAGACAAAGCTCTTCTCATTGTGAGGTACCACTGTCTTCAGCGGAAAGGCTGAGAAAGCTTGAGCTGCGGGATCAAGCGACACCCCAATCCACGGAGCGTTTCTCTTACCCAGAAAGTTGTCCGCTTTTAGCACATGTCTGTGCACAGTAAGAGCTGCGATCTTCATCCACACCTGGGACGGTAACTTCGCCTTTTCAATATCCACCTCTACAATCCCCAGTGTGCCAAAGTCGTAGTGGATAAACGGCTGGTGATCCAAAATAGCCGGTGTGTAATCAAGCCCACCTTTCTCCTTCTTCCCATCCTCTTCTTCCTTGTCCTCTTCTGCCAAATAATCTACATGGATTTGATGCATCAGCTTCGCACTGGTAAATGCGCTTTGGAAATCCCCAAACAAAGCTGTAGGCACCAAATTCTTCAGCCCTGTACCCAAAAGCTCCCAGTCTGCTTCTGCCTTCTCCGTACCCGCAAGTTGCACAGAAATTTCGCAATGCTCCCAGCTAGACACAGGACGCGACAACTTCACCGCTACCTGCAAGAGGCGCCTCCCCTCCTGGTTCTGAATCACGCGATACCCCGCAGATTGCAAACTGCATAGATCCGCAATTTGATTCCCAGGCCCGATACCCATAGACCTTCCATTTGACCCCAGATCGTGAAAGAGCAACATCTCCCCATCGCTACCTCCCGTGTTTTCTACCTGGATACGAGCCTCTCCCTTGTCACCCACCTCTACCGTATCCGCATATACATGGCTCAACTGCTTGACAATCCCGAGTATCGAGATGTGAGCCACGGGCATTTCTGCCGCACGAAACTCGACCCATGCAGAACATTCCCCCGTTTTTTCTCCCATAGACACGGCAACAAACTCTACCTCTCGCACTTCCTTCGGTGCCAGCGTCACTTCCGACGGACCCTCTATGCGCAGGCTAGTACCACTGCTCTTCATCTGCACAGATAAGGACAGAGACTCCGATGTCGTATTGTGCAAACGAAAGACTTTTCCCACTCTCTGCGGCCCTGCCATCTCCCCCACCGACCACGTAGCGGGAGACACGAGTACCGGTGTGGTGATCGCTTCTAGCACTTGCACACGCCCCGTACCTTGATAGGCCACCGAGTAGGGAGCTCCTTTTTGTCCCACCACTCGAGAAGTACCCAAGAGAGCTGCGCGTACATCCCCCTCCGTATAATCTGGGTGAGCTTGTTTGAGCAAAGCCACCGCCCCCGTCATATGAGGTGCTGCCATAGAGGTACCATTTTCTTTCACCCCAACATCTCCACCGCCCATTTTTGCTGAGAGAATCTGTAGCCCAGGTGCACTGATCTCAGGCTTGATGAGAGCATCCAAGGTACGAGGCCCTCGAGAAGAAAAATATGTGAGGGTATCGATACGCGCCGGTTCCTCAATGCGATCGGAGGTAGAAAAATCAATCCACATCTCTTTGCCACTTGCGATAGAGGCTTTTAGCTTTTCTCCAATCTGTTGCGACACCATAATAGCAGGGAATGGAAAGGGGGTCTCGCTCTCTCCTCCCATGCCAAAGGGCTCACCGGGTTGATTGTTGACCATGACAACACCGATGGCCCCCGCATCTTTAGCCACCTGCAATTTCTTTATAAAGGTACAGACTCCTCGATCCACCAAGGCAATCTTGCCTGCAAGCCGTGTGGAAAGATCGCTAGGTAGAGGATCTTCGAGTCTACCGACGGGGACCAACCGCCCACCCACAGGACCCATCTCAGAGATGGGCTTGGTGATGGATCCTTCCAGGGAAATCACCAGAAAATTTTCGCTGCCATCCTCACTGTGAAACCGCACAGCTGGAAAAGCCCAATTGTGCCGCATCCCATCTACCGAGGCTGCTACAGAGATGGAATCCAAAGAGGAGCCAGGGGAGCCAACAATATAGGGCACATTCCCAGAGTTACCTGCAGAGATAACTGCAGTGATACCTGCCTGGGTCACATTGTGAACTGCCTCCTCATACAGATCGTAGGGTAGTCCAAAGGCACTCCCGAGGGAGAGGTTGACGACATCCAAGCGATCTCGTGGATCCAAATCCCCATCTGGATCTACCGCATACTCGAGCCCTGCGATTACCACCGCATCTTCCGTCCCCCCATCTTTACCGAATACTTTGATGGCAAAGAGGTCTGCATCAGGTGCGACACCGTTATAGGTATGCACCCCATCTCCAATACCTGCAATGGTACCGGCTACGTGGGTACCGTGCCCTCTTTCATCGAGGGGGTTGGTGGTGGGATGGGGGATGTGACGCGTAAAGTCAGAGGCTCTCGTACTGTAGTTACCGCCCACCAAGTCAACACCACCTCGCACCTTTGCATTTGGAAATTGCCCTGCCTCTGGAGTGCCGGATCCCTTGGCAGTTTCATAATCTGCAACTTTACCCGATCCTCCCAACATGAGGTGGGTGTAATCGATGCCTGTATCGATCACGCCTACACGGATGCCCTTGCCTGTAATCCCCAATTTTTTCCACACATCGTGGGCACCGATAAAGGAGGCTGACGTGGTAGTGAAGTCTACGGGCCCACTTTCTTCCTCAGAGGATTGTGTCTCTGGTAGTGCCATGGGATGAGTAATTTCCATGCGGATAACCCCCGGCAACGATTCAGCATCTGCAAGCGTGCGAGGCATCACCACCGCAAGTCCGTTGAGGACAAAGCGATACCGATATATAATCTGGACCTGATCGGAAAGAGATCGCAGTGTGGCGATGGCTGCATCTTGCTCGGCAAGGATCGCAGCCTTACGCTGGGCATCGATGATGGGGATCCGCTTCTCATCGAGCTGCACGCCATCCAAGAGAGATTTGGTCTTCAACTGCAGGACCTTAAAAACAAGCTCGCTAGGCACACTTGCTACACGGTTGGTAATAGCAGTGGGAGCAGAGTTGGCAGGGGGCGGTGCCTCGCACTGGATCCAGAAGGGAGCCATAGAGAGGGGAACGAGCCACGACAACCAAGGAGCGGTGGGTTTCCTCATAAAGTCCTCGTCGAAATTTTCTGGTATCTATACTAGTAACGTATCAAAATTATAGGCAGAAGAAAGTATTTTTATGGATCTACTTCACTTTACCCAAGAGCTCCTTCGTTGCCCCTCCCTTACCCCGGATGCTGCCGGTAGCTTGGATCTCATCGAGACCCAGTTGCTAGCGCTGGGATTTCACTGTGAGCGTATGCCACAGGGCAAGGTGGATAACCTCTATGCCAAGCGAGACCGAGGAGGCAAAACCTTGTGTTTTGCGGGACACGTGGATGTGGTACCCCCGGGACCTTCGACACTTTGGAAACATCCTCCGTTTGATGCGGTGCTGGAGGATGGGATTCTCTATGGACGCGGTGCGGTGGATATGAAACCTGCGATCGCTGCCTTTGTGGATGCGGTCTCTGGATTTCAAGAAAGAGTTGGCTCCATTGTGTTTCTGCTGACTTCGGATGAGGAGGGGCCAGCACGAGACGGGACTCGCTATGTAGTGGAGAAACTGCTGGCGCGCGGCGAGCATCTCGATGCCTGCATCGTAGGAGAACCTACGAGTCGTGCGGTGGTGGGGGATACAGTAAAGATCGGACGACGGGGGAGCCTCACCGCACACTTGCGCGTGAAAGGCGTCCAGGGACATGTGGCCTATCCCGCTGCGGCGAAGAATCCGATCCCAATTCTGCTAGATCTGCTGCAGACCCTGCGTACGCACAAGTTGGATGTCACCCCATGCCAAGGTTTTGATCCGAGTCACTTGGAGATCGTTACCGTGGATGTGGGAAATCTTGCGAGCAACGTAATCCCTGCTGACGCGAAAGCTTCTTTCAATATCCGCTTTAACCCTCTGCACACGGCCACTTCCCTGCAAGCCTGGATCCAGGGTGTGGTGGACGCACACTCCGAGGCTTCCGTTTCCTTTGTTGCCGCCGCAGAGGCTTTTCTCACGTCTTCCTCTTCTTTCTGCGACCTTACCGTGCGGTGCATTGAGGCTACCACAGGGCAGAAGCCTGTGCTCTCCACCAGCGGAGGAACATCTGATGCACGCTTTCTTGCGCCTCACTTTCCGGTGATCGAACTGGGACTCCTACATTCCGCCGCTCATCAGGTGAACGAGCATGTGGCCTTCGGCGAAGTGGAGCGTTTGCGTGACATGTATTTGGGGATCTTGGACGCTTTTTTTCCCGCCTAGCAATCCCCCTATGCCTGTGGTAGTTTCATTTTCAGCGGGCAAGAAAGCTCGTTTTTTTTTATGTGGTTCTTAAACTTGTAGAAGGAAAAGAAGATGAGAGTGTCGGTACGAGCAGCAGCGTTGATGGCGGCTTCCCTGTCAAGTGTGTGTCTAATGGCAGAAAGCAAGCCTGCAGAATTCAAAACAGACAAAGAAAAGTCCAGCTATGCAGTGGGCCAGCAGATTGGAAAAAGCATTCGGGATCAAGGTCTCGAGCTCGATTCTGCCGTATTATCAAAATCCATCGATGAGGCGTTGGCTGGCAAAGAGAGCCGCTTCACCCCAGAAGAAATGCAAGCTACCCTGACGAAGCTACAAGAAACCATGCAAAAAGCCATGGCAGACAAAGCTGTGAAGAACAAAGAAGCTGGGGATCGTTTCCTTGCTGAAAACAAGAAAAAAACTGGGATTAAAACCACAACCTCCGGTCTACAATATAAAATCGTGACCGAAGGAAAAGGCGATGCCCCGAAGGAAGATGCCCAAGTTAAGGTGCACTACAAGGGTACGCTTCTCGATGGAACCGAGTTCGATAGCTCTTACAAGAGAAACGAGCCCGCTGTATTCCCAGTTACCGGTGTGATTCCTGGCTGGACAGAAGCCCTCAAGATGATGAAGCCCGGTGCGAAGTGGGAACTTTCCATTCCAAGCGATCTTGCCTACGGACCCCGCGGTCGTCCCGGCATTCCACCGAACTCCGTGTTGCAGTTCACAGTTGAACTGGTGGAAGTTATGAAAGAAGAAAAGAAGCCTGTTGCCATCAACAAAGACAACAAACCTGTCATTATCAACAAAGACAAGTCTGCCAAGTCTCACTAGACCTTTCCCCCTTTGCTATCCTGGTAGTCTCACCCCCCAATTCTGTGGGGACACCCACGAATGGCGCTTCCTTCCTTGGAAATCCGTCATCCCCAGCGACCGAAGGGAGCGTCGGGGATCCCCCTCGATCGTGGGAGATGCCCATACGGCCGAGGCGGCCTGGGCATGACGGATCTTATATCGAGATCCCATACGGCTGCTACGCAGCCTTGGGATGACGTCTGTATCCGTCATCCCCAGCGACCGAAGGGAGCGTCGGGGATCCCCCTCGATCGTGGGAGATGCCCATACGGCCGAGGCGGCCTGGGCATGACGGATCTTATGCAGAACGGTTGAAAAAGCAGTATTCTTTTCCAGTTTGCCTCTTATATCCTTAAGGAAGCGCCATTCGTGGGTGTCCCTGATCTCATCCCGGAGACTTCTGCCCCCTCCTTTCAACTATTCATAGTGATGAGGTATGATTGTGTAGGAACACACTATGCGATCATATCTTCACACCTTATTTTTGGTAGAGGAGGGGTGACTTGAAAGTTGTCATCATTTGGATTTATTCCCTGCTCGTTGTATTCGCCGGTTGTAGTAAAAGTGGAGACTCCGGTTCAGCAAGTGCACCTGAGCAGGCTAAAGTGGTTTCACAAACCACCACTGAAGAGGTTTCACAAGCAGCGTTAAAGGATCCCACCACCACCACTGCCACAACGGAGGTCGCTTCAGAAGAGTGTAGCGCCAAGGGGGCGGGTTGGACTTGGAATTCTTCCGGGAATGCTTGTCGGCAAAACATAATTTTAGTCACGTCTCAGCAACAATGTGGCGTTTTGGGGACGCGGTGGACTTGGGATGCTTCCAAGAATACTTGTGTACAAGCCATCCAGCAAGCATGTAGCGGCACTCCCTCAGATGGAACGCAACAGATCTGGGATGCAGTAAAAAACCAATGCATCCAGTATATAAATACGCCAGATGTTGACTCCACCACATCAAGTTTATGTGAGAGTGCACATTCAACTTCATGGGTCTGGGTGAGTACCTCGGCTACCTCGGGTAGCTGCGTAGAGATTGTGGTGGGCACAGAAGATCAGTGTGACTCTCTTAGTGAGGAAGGATACAGCTGGGACACGAATACCAGAACATGCGGCCAACCAAACCTTGTCGCGAACTTGAAAGCCCAATGCCTTGCCGCACCGGGTTATTATTGGAATCCAGCCAACTATGGGTGTCAACCCGCCTCCGCTCTTTCCGAAAATGATTGCGACACTAACAGCGATGTAAGCTTGCACCAGGGTGCCCCGATTGAGCTTGTTTGGAGTTATCAACTGAAGATGTGTCTAACCCGAAATCGAGAGGAACTTACCTGTCGATTGGCCACTAAAGAGCTGCCAGGTGCAACATGGAATTATCTGACCATGTCCTGTCAGTACTGCCCAGCTGGCCAGGACTTGTTTGGGTGGAACATAGATCGAACTCCCATTTGCAAAGCGCCTCCCTATGTCAGCGTAGAGATTGGAAATTTTCACGGGTGTGCCAGACTGCGGCAAATCGGAGGATATCCAAATGTACAATGCTGGGGGGATGTATCATTGTGGTCTAAAGGCCCCCCAGGCTCCTACTCTGATTATCAGCTTTATGAGCCCTATGAATTTCCTTCAGATACGGGCTATGCAAGAACCATGCGTACGGCTAAGACATTGAAGTCGGGAACTGTAACAACTGGTTTTGGCACGACAGCATCTACATCTAGTGACTGGGCGGGTTGGATGAAGCCTGGTTCATGGTCTAATGTTGAAGCACCGGACTCGATTCCATTTCTATTGCAACAGCCAGGTCAATCTGTAACGAACACGAGTCCGCTTGTTTCTCTTGCTGTGGGCACATATGCCTCCTGTGCCATTGTGGGCAATAACTTGCAGTGTTGGGGGCGGTCTGATTTTCTAGGGGTGACGCAGAGTCCGACAGCCCGATGGATGCCAACCGTATATGATTTGACAGCAAATCTCGGAAGAAATCCCTCAAATTTAGTGCTTAAGAAAGTAACTGTATCCAAAACAGATCCAGCTTTTCCTAAATATTTTGATAATGGGTCTACCCAATCTTATTCCGCGGATGAACAAAATAAAGAGGTTTTTTGCTTACTTGCGGATGATTATACGACAGGTAAAGCAGTTAGCGCTGTATACTGCTGGGGCAATCCTCAGGAGAAAGCGGGTATTTTCCCTAGCCAACCGCCGACCTACGCATCAAATACCCCTGTGCTAGTTCCACAAACTACGATCAATGGTTCTGCAAAATCGGCTTTATACGCCGATATTTATGTAGATCAATATCAGGCCTGTGTGGTTACCCCCAATACACAAAGTGTCACGTGCTGGGGAATAACAGCGGCGTCGACGACCGCAACAGGGACGGCGACAAATGTGACAACAACCCTCGCCAATGCGACTTCTTACAGTCATTCTCGTTTTGTTGACTGTTACCTACAAAATGGTTCCCCCTTGTGCAAAGGGATTTATGGATATGCTACGGGTGATTTTTCTGGTGCCACGGCTCAACAGTTTAGTCCACCTATGTGGGATCCAACTCCCCTCATAGCCACCAATGCCAATCTTCAGACGGGCACCAATACCAATCTCTTTATATATGACATTCCTGAAAATCCACAAACCATGACGTTTATCTCCCCACTTACATGGACTCAGGCTACAACGGGGACTGAGATGCCTGTGCAGTATCTCCTGACAAAAACACAAACTGCAGTGGGTACTAGCGTTCCATCCGCACCTGCCTTTTCTAACCTTAAGCAGGCGCTATCTGCAAGATCGATTCAAAACCCAGCATCCCCCGGCACCTTCTCCCCACCCGCTACCGATGCTGCACAATCTTTTTCCAAACTCGTCACCTTGCGGGCCGGAGCTTGTGGGATTGATGGCAACCAAAATGTTTGGTGCTGGGGATATTGCAACAACGCTGGTAAGTATGCGCCAAATCTTAATCAATTGCCGGGGGGACCGGGTGCCTATTGCCGCTTTGCGTATTCATCATCAACATCTTCATCAACCGGACCAAACGCAGCCGTTGGAATCGACGGGTTTACTTATAACTTTCAATATGGCATCTTATACTCCGGAAATTCTAGTGCCGGCCGCATGACTCCTACCAAAGTAGCATGGGCGGGTTTCATCTTTGGTAACTCTGGTAGCAATGGTACCGACCCTGCCAGCATGACAAAACCATACAGAAAAGTAGTTGGCATTCCCCCGTCTGCTACCGGAGCTACCAGTACGGATGGGACGAAGTTGCAAGCCACAACCCCCTACCTCGATCATATTATCGACCTTTTTGCTGGGCCTTATACGGTATGTGCCTTGCGAGATGTCAATAGCTCCCCTAGTGATACCACCTATCCACAGGAGGTCTTTTGCTGGGGCTTGGGTGGATATGGGCAGTTGGGTGATGGAACCGGTAACTCTTCCTTTCAAGGCACCATTTCTACGAGTTCAGTTTCCTCTATTACCGCAGTGGCAACTTCTAACGATACGAATATAACGACTAGCACTTCCGGTACTACAACGACCTATACCCAGACTCTGACTGTCACCAATACAGCGACTCTAAATCCTCCGGTTGTCACAGCAATACCTGGTTCCTATATCGGGCAGCCTACGTTTGTTTTACCGAAGAAATAGCGTTACAAATTTTCTTCGGACTGGGTGAGGGCGTAGAGTGCCCTCGCTCGGTAGTCCAGGTACAGGCTCATGGGAATCAGATCCTGATAGTAAGTTTGACTCGCAATGGTGGACACCACAATCGGCTCTGGGTTTTTTGCCAGTATGCGTTGGGCCAGTATGTGCATGTAATCTCCAAAGGGCTGGCTGGTAGCTAAGAGTACCGATCCCTTGGGATGAAGAGCCAAATACCCCCGTAGGGTGTCCGAGGTGGTGGGGCGTACCCACTCCCCCTTGCCATTCTTTTTCTTCGGTGCATTTACATACACCACGGAGGGAAATCTCGTGGGGTAAGCTGCTTGAAACCGCACCATGATGAATTTGGCAAGGTCATACTCGTTCTTCAGGGTAGGCATCGCAGCCTTCAACTCCCCATCGGTGAATTGAAACCAGGGAAAGCGTTCCCGTAGCCCTTCGAATGTCTCCCGGTCCTCATGCATGGCTTGCCAATCCCGATCCCCTGTGAGCACCACCAGGCGCTTGCAGGAGACCTTCTGGTCTTGCATCGTAGTGTGGAGGTACTGCAAGCGATCCACCATGGTGAACACGTAGCCGCCCGCGAGCAGGCAATCCTCCATGTTCACTCCAGTTACTTTGTTTCCTTGTGAATCCATCAAAGGTCGAGGTTGTACGAGTCCCAGTTGATCAAACAGGGGCATGAGCTTTTTCTTGTCGTATGCCTTCGCAGGGAGAGCCGGGGGAGAGAGGGAGTTAGGCCCTTTGCGTACCCAGTTCTCTTGGGTGACACGTACGAGGTCAGAAATGGTCCCATCGTAGGAAAGACCGGTTTCTACGAGGATCTGCTGCATTGCAGGGTGTATCAAGAGACCTGCTTCCCCAGGGGGCAGCGCACGATGTTGACAAGAAATTAAAAATATACCGACAATCCACCATCCAGATCGTATCCACTGCATTGACAGAGTCCTTTCTGTAGTTTATGAAAAGAAGCTCAGAAGATTTTGGGTCTTCCCGAATGGAACGGTATACCAAAAACAAGGGTTTTTTGGGGGTGTTTTTCTCCGCGCCTACGCTTTTATTTCCGGAAGACACCTGTATCAGTAGATTTTTGTGGCAAACAGAGAAATTTGTCCGCAAAATGAGAAAAATAACTTTTCACAGAGGTTTGAAATGAACAGACAAGAACTGGTATCCCACATCGCAGAAGAATTGGAAGTAACGAAGTCTCTTGCTGACAAGTTTGTAGCCAGCTTCACAGACGCTGTATACAAAAACATCCGCAAAGACGGCGTGAAATTGGTTGGTTTCGGTACATTCGCTGCGTCACAACGCAAAGCACGTACTGGCCGTAACCCACAAACTGGCGAAGAAATTAAGATCCCAGCTCGTTGGGCTGCGACTTTCAAAGCTGGCGCTCAATTGAAAGAAGCTGCTGGCAAAAAACGCTAGAATCTTCTTCCCGCGATGAGTTGAAAGCCCCTTAGCTCTGTATCATGCAGGGCTAAGGGGCTTTCTCTTTTATTGCCACACGAGGGGGGAGATGGCTTCGATCTCTGCTACGGAATATGACTGGGTATATGCTGGTGCTTTGTAGAGCGCGATAGCAAGAGCGCGGGCATTCCACTGGTCCCATTTATGAGGGCCCTGGGTCTCTTTCATTTCGGCTAGGGTCTTATATTTGCCACCGGCTTGGTAGAGTTGGTCACTGGGTTGGAAAAAATCATCGAACCCAAATCCCTTCTGTCCACGAGGGGCGCAGATGACACCTTTTACAATACCGGTATAGACGCGAATGATGCCGACATCCACTTGTGCGATGGAAACGCGAAACACTGCTTTTTTGCCTATAAAACGAGCAATATTCTTGCGAATGGTCTCTTGAACCCACTTGATGCGGACCCCATTTTCATCAACCCCTTCCATACCCGTTACACCCACCACACCTAGGGAGGTGTCTTCCACCATGTATTCGTACCCAGTTTTTTTCCATACATCATAGGCTTTACGAGCGGCCACAATGTTGAATTCAGTGTCCAACTCCTGGATCTCTTCTATTTTCCCGAGAGGAAAATGGATCTTCCAGTTGGTATATGCCTCATCTGTGTTGTGGGAAAAGTAATGGGAAAAATCCAATTTCTTATCGGAATTTCCCGTGTAGAGCCATACAGATTTTGTATCAAATTGTTCAACTGCCGAGGGGACTGCTGGGGCCTCTGCTGCCAGTAGGGCTGGTGTCATGATGATCATACCTATCCAATGGACAATGCGAATTCGTTTCATAGGTTCTCCTTCGGCAGGAGGAGTACCAAAAGCAACTCACTGTGTCCATCGATCTAGAGCTCATCTTGAGATGGCGATTCTTGGTCGGTAGGAATGGAGGAGATGGCATACTGTGCAGCCTCTTTCAAACTACCGAGAAGAGGTGTTACTGCATTTTCAGCTTCGAATTGAGCTTCGACGATGGCTCGAAGAAATGCAAATCGATCGTGGAATTCCTTCAAAATGGGACTGTGAGCTATCGTCTGTAGGGTGGTTATCAATGGACGCGCTGGATGATCTTCCGGCAGATTGGATAATTGTAAAACCGACCCGTCTGTCAGTACCAAACCTGCGTCTGTATCTTTTGAGGCAAATACTGTACCAGCCAAGGCAACCATATAGAGCTGCTCGATGGTTATCTCTCTATCTCCGAGGAAGGGACGAGCGTGCGCCAGTCGAGTACTAAAATCTTCCAACGCCCGAAGAATTTCTTCTTCGACTTCTGGGGTTGCTTTATACGAATCCATAGCGTGAGAAATGCGATCGATGCCTTTGCTAGCAACAAAAGTAACTCCATCGACCGCGGCAGCGCCTGCCACCGCTACACCCGCTACAACTGTCCCCGTTGCGGTGAAAGGTGTTGTTACTGCATCAGCCGCTAAGGCAAACGGTAGGCCGAAGAATCCAATCACAGGACCTAGTCCATAATTACCGGCGCCGCCCCCCTTCATTAGGTTGACACACCCTTGTAGGCAGTAGAAGTTCTTCTTCCCAATGTTGGTAAAACCGCGCATAGCTGGTTTTCGCCAATGGGTGAGCCCTTTTCCCTTTTCATCTCCCTCTTTTCCAGCAAATACAGGTGTGGAAAATATAAGACCGTGACTGGCAACGATACCTACGATCCATTTGCTACTCTGACGCATATCACCCTCCCTCATTCATGGATATTGGAAGAGGTTACCGTATCGAGTAGTTGGGTCTTCAACAAGATAGACGAATAAACATAATCGTTATCTATGGATAAGGAAGTGGAAGTGGGATAATGACAAAGGTAGGAGATCCTTCGCTGGCGCTCAGGATGACACCCCTTCCGTCATCCTGAGCGCCAGCGAAGGATCTCCTACCTTTGTAAGGATGATGAACCTTACTGACACGCCCTAATACACAATGACAACGCGCCCGTTGGCTCCACTTGTGGATGGAGCATCGTCACCTGTGTCTTCATCACGCAGAGGACCCTCGCCTCCTTTGCCAATTCCAGTCACATAGTAATCACCAGATGGGTTTCCTGGGTTTTTCCCAGACCCTGCTGTGTTTGTGACACTTGTGCCACTACTGTAGCTACTGCCGCCCGCTCCTCCTGTGTAGCTTCCATTAAAAGAGCCACTCCCGCCGCCATAGTATCCCGCACCACCACCGCCGCCCGCAGAACCCTCGTCAATGCCGCTAGCACTATAATATCCGGTGCCCCCGCCTCCATATCCTCCCGCGCTACCTCCAACTCCGCTGCCCCCAGTAAACTGAGACCCTGCAACTCCTGAAACAGTGTCGCCAGTTGCAACACACCCGGCCCCCCCTGCGCTTTGCGTACCCCCCTGCGCACAACCTCCAGAACTATTTTGGCCTATCGTACCCCCTCCGGCCCCTCCTGCGCCACCTTGTGCAGCGCCACCACCCCCTGCCGCTGTAAGAAGTTCTGTGCTAGAGCGTCTAATCGCACTGCGGCCCCCTCCTCCAGCTCCCCAATGGGGGACCTCATCTGCTGGAGAGAAGTATGTGCTGGTGCCTCGACTTCCCCCTCCCGCCACAATCACAGTCAAAGTTTCTCCTGCAGTCACTGAAAGGGTCGCTTGAATAAATCCACCCCCTCCCCCAGTTCCACCGGTTGAAACGCCACCACCGCCGCCACCACCCCATGCATACACTGTGATGGAGCTAATTCCTGTAGGTACGATAAAATTTTGGTTGGAACCTGTATAAGCAAAGACAGTCGGCGATGCTTCCACAATCGCAGCTGCGAAAGGCGTTACTATTTCCCCAGTGGCATTTTTGGTATACACGAGAAAGTGGGTAGCGGGGCTACTCGGTGCACCGGATATTGCAGTAGTCGTAAATGTATATGTTACGTTGCTGCCGGTTTTGGCAATGGTCGAAATAGGGGTTCCACTCTTTTTCGTTGTGGCATTACTCCCCCAATACAAAACATAATGTGTCAAATCACTTTCATCTGAAGCAGCTCCAATCGTTAACACCCCTGTCAATTCGTTTGCCATTGTATCTGAGTCTGTGAAAGCGATACTTGTTGCAGCGTGAGTCGGAACACCTAAATCATAGATGGCAGCAAATGTCCCTAGGGCCATTTCTCCATCCGCGTTTGCAGTTAACGCAATAATAAAACTAGCTGCCACTGGTTTTGCCGTGCCTGAAAGCGCATAGGTGACGTCGGCGCCTGTTTTAGGAATGGTGGCAATGGGCGTTTCGCTTTGTTTGACTGTGGAGCTAATTCCCCAGTAGAGGACATAGTTGGTGATGTCACTTTCATCGAGGGCTCTTGTTATGACAATGTCACCGGTCAAGGTTCCGGTTGTTGTATCCGTGTCTGTAAAGTTAACGATTACGGCTTTATGGACGGGCACCCCTTTATCTATAATAAGTAAACTGACACCCGTAGCCATTTCCCCATCTGCATTTTTGGTGTGAACGATCAGATGAGTTGCCCCATCCGGGATGGGGGTATTGGCGGCAAACGTATACACAAGATTGGATCCAGTTTTGGCGATAGGAGTCGTAACAGCAGCTGTAGGAGTGGTTGAGCTACTTCCCCAATACAGCACATAGTGTGTGATGTCACTTTCATCCAAGGCTTTTACGATGGTCACATCGCCCTGTACCTCGTGACCATCTGTGTCTAGATCTGTAAAACTAAGGCTTACGGCTGTATGTACCGGAACACCGAGGTCTACGATAGGGGCAGAAATACCCTCCCCCATTTCTCCATCTGCATTGCTTGTTTTTACCAGGAGTTCAACAGCATTTGCTGGCAGGGTGGTATTCGTGAATGTATAGATTAAATTGGAGCCAGTTTTGGGGATCGGATCTGTAATTCTGGTATTGTTTACTTTATTCCCACTCGCATCCCCCCAATAGAGAACATACTCTGTGATATCGCTTTCGTCGCTTGCAGGGGAGATGGTGAGAGCCCCGCTGATGATACCCCCGGTTGTGTTGGTGTCGGTGAAAGAGGCGCTGACTGCTGCATGAACGGGGACACCTTTATCCACAATTGCCACATAAATCCCACTTGCCATCTCTCCATTTTCGTTTTGTGTAAAGACCAAAAGATGGGTTGCCCCTGTGGGTATGGCTGTTGGTGTGGAGAAGGTATAGGTAAGGTTGGCCCCTGTTTTTGCGATGCTTGCAATGGGGGTGCTGACCGCTTTATCTGATGTGCTAGAGCCCCAATAAAGCACATACTCTGTCACATCACTTTCGTCAGACGCCATGCTGATGTTGACATCTCCTTGAATGAGTCCCCCTGTTGTATCGGTATCTGTGAAAGAAGCGCTGATGGGGGCATGAGTGGGAACGGAGGCGATGGTAGCTGCAGCAACCGTGAGTGCGCTATTCTCCTTTGTTGTTTCTTGGATACCGCATTGTACGAGTAGAGGAATGGAAAAAATTTGCAGCACCATCTTAAAAGACATTCAATTTCTCCAACTTCTTAAAAATGTAAAAAAGATCTACCCTCAAGAGAATCGGAAAAATCTTTTAAAAGTTAACTTGTGTGAAGGATTGGCTAAACAAAGCCTTTCTGTATAAAATATAGACATGTTTTGCGGTAATTCTTGTTAGAGAACTCTGTATCTATGCAATCAACCGTAAAAGGTAGAGGTTACCCGCTGGACTTATTTTGTATTTTTTAGTAATTTCAATAATATACATAATACATATCATATGGAGATAAATGCCGATGACACATGGTAATAAACTTGCCTGGTCGAAAACTCTGCTACCCGATTTGCGCGCTGGGTTGGTTGTATTCTTGGTGGCTCTGCCTCTGTGTCTTGGAATTGCTTTGGCTTCTGAAGCCCCCTTAGCGTCAGGCCTGATCTCAGGAATCATTGGCGGCTTAGTGGTAGCCGTCATCAGTGGTTCACAGACCAGTGTAAGTGGACCTGCAGCAGGGCTTGCCGCCGTTGTAATCGCTCAGGTTGCAGCCCTAGGTAGCTTTTCAAGCTTCCTTGCTGCAGTGGTGATTGCAGGCGCGCTGCAGATCGGTATGGGGGTAGCTCGCGCGGGTTTTATCGGTGCGTTCTTCCCATCGAGCGTAATCAAAGGCCTGTTAACTTCAATAGGTCTACTCTTGATTCTCAAACAAATCCCCCATCTCGTCGGCCACGATAGCGATCCAGAGGGCGACCTTTCTTTTAGGCAATTCAACCACGAAAACACGTTTTCCTCTGTCTGGCGCTGTCTTTCTGAAGATATCCATTGGGGGGCAGTTGCAATCGGCCTAGCGGCTTTGGCATTGCTTATTTTTGGAGAGAAGTCTCGCCGGATACAAAAGCTTCCAGTCCCGCTTGCTTTGTTAGTCGTAATCGCGAGCGTTGCGATCGGGCATGCACTTACATCCATCGGGCTTGGCTTAGAAGCTGATCAGATGGTTGCTGTACCCATCCTAAATTCTTTAGATGATTTTGGCAGTTTACTGATGCGACCGGACTTTTCGGGTCTGATGAGCAGCAAGCTGTGGCTTGCCGCACTCACCATCGCAATAGTCGCATCTCTAGAAACCTTGCTCAATTTAGAAGCTGTTGACAAAATTGACCCTAAACAACGGATTAGCCCCCCTAACCGCGAATTAATTGCACAGGGAATCGGTAATATGCTAGCTGGGCTTTTCGGTGGATTGCCCATCACGTCGGTAATCGTGCGAAGCTCAGTAAACATCAATGCAGGCGGACAGACAAAATTAGTAGCGATCATTCACGGTGCGCTGCTCGTTTTGGCGGTAGTTATGATCGGTTCGTGGCTCAATATGATTCCACTTGCTGCACTGGCTGCTATTTTGCTTGTCACTGGGATCAAACTGGTAAACCCTCAACAGATACGCCAAATGATAGGCGCCCCGCGTGACCAATCTTTGCCATTTTTTGTAACGATCATCGCGATTTTAACCGCCGATTTATTGATCGGCGTCTGTGCTGGGCTCGTGTGTGCTCTAGCTTTTATTCTGCAGGCAAACTTCATGCGCTCCTTCCGCCTGCACAATGAACGCCACTTTCGAACTACGGTAACGCGCTTGGAGTTGCCTCTACAAATGACTTTTCTTGGCCGTGCTTCCCTGCAACGGGCTTTCCAAAGTTTACCGTTTGGCAGCCACTTGCTTATCGACGCTACAGGGACGGAGACAATGGATGCCGACATCCTCGATATGATAAAAGACATGCGTACTATCAATGCGCCTGTGCGTGGGGTGCAGGTGAGTGTACGTGGGCTTGAAAAGTTTGGATCCAGTAAAGATAGCTGTCAGTTTGAAGAATTACCGACCCGGGAACTCCAAGAACGTTTAACCGCACGCGAAATCATGGATCATTTAATTGAGGGTAATACGCGTTTTTGCAGGGGCATGCGCATGCCTCGAGCTCTTTTGAAGCAAGTTGATCAAACAGCTGCTGGACAATATCCGTTAGCCGTAGTTTTAAATTGCATCGACTCGCGCAATGCTGCTGAGCTGGTATTCGATGCTGGGATCGGTGAACTGTTTTGCGTACGTGTTGCGGGCAACATTATTAGTCGGAAAATATTAGGTTCGCTTGAATATTGCGTTGGAGTGGCTGGCGCTAAGTTAATCGTTGTCATGGGGCATACCAGTTGCGGTGCAGTGAATGCTGCAGTCCATCATGCAATGGGGGGCTCATTGCCAGAGGTAGTGCAGGAGAGTGTATATTTATCGCAAGTCGTGAACTCGATTATAAAAGGGGCTGGTTTAGGTACTGGTTTAGGTACTGCACCGAATATGACTCCTGCGGTTGTCGATGAAATGGCTCGACTCAATATGCTGCATTCGATGCATGAAATTTACCGAGAAAGCCCAGTTGTAGCCAAATTAGTGGACGCAGGCGATATCCTATTGGTAGGAGCGATGTATGATGTTGCTACAGGGATGGTCACATTTCTAAATAGCAAAGAAGAAATGTTGAAACAGGGGGCAGCATCCAACAACTTGGAAACAGATTCGATTGGTAATTTACTCCCCACCTTTTAGGGCGTGTCTTCAATTAGCTTTTTTGAGGCTGAGGCCTCGTCATCCCAACGCTGTTCGTTTAAGGTGGAAATCCTTGGCCACCGCTGTGTCATCCCAAGGCTGCGTAGCAGCCGTATGGGATCTCGATAAAAACGCAGGGATCCCATACGGTCCCTTCGGGACCTTGGGATGACGAAAATTACACCGGGG
>CANJLI010000041.1 GCA_947475005.1 Deltaproteobacteria bacterium
AAAAATTGTCCGATTTGTTGTATTTTCATCTTTGTCTGTTTTCCTCGGTTCTTTAAGCGCTCCAAGTAAAACAGACACCCTTGCCTTTTTCCTTAAAAATCAACAAAATACATACGCGCCATGAACTACACCTTAACTTAACGACATTGGCTGCGCAGCTGGTTCCACAAAAAAGAAAAAGAAAAAGAAAAAGAAAAAGAAAAAAACCTATCGAAAGACCCATACATCCACCGAAGGTAACGAAACAGACATCCAACTACAGCGCAGCTGGATCCAGTAGTATCTGGGAGAAAAAGAGGCGGAGCCGTTTGCATAGTCTATACATACAGAGCCCCACGCCTCGTGGGTTTTCCATTGCATACTCGTGTGACATCGCACCCAGCGAGGGGACTCCACCGCCAAGCCCTGACATGCTCGCGCCACAGCGGTGGTTGGATGGCTCATCAGCATCCAGCGCAGATGATGGACCCGCTGCAGGGCGGTGAGCCATTCTTGATGCCCACTTTCAATCGAAAGCCCGATCCACAATCCATACAGCCATAGAAGCAGCATCAGTTAACCCTCTCCTTTCCAGGGATCCAGCTCCACGGCACCCATATCGAAGCCCAATTTGCTGGCCAGCTTTTGAAGCTGGTCTTTGGAAACATGGGTCACGATGCCCAACATGGCAATGGCGGCAACGGTGGCGAATGTGGTAACCAATACATATTCAAGGGCTATACTTCCTTTTTCTTTTGGATCCTGAATTCGTTTCATCGATGGTTCCTCTGGTGATACTTGAATGTGGTATG
The DNA here is from genome assembly GCA_947475005.1 of Deltaproteobacteria bacterium. Taxonomy (GTDB): domain Bacteria; phylum Bdellovibrionota_B; class Oligoflexia; order Oligoflexales; family Bog-1112; genus CANIBL01. Next base: position 792 of record CANJLI010000041.1, read on the forward strand.
GTTTTCTCCTTTTTTTCCCATGTCGGCCATTGACATGAGAGGGTTCTCTCTTGGAATTTTGGTAGAATGGGGGAATTCCCTTTTTAAACCCGCGAGGCTAATATGGCTCCCCCTGTGCGTTTTCAAGAAGCGAGTCAAAAAATAAGTGGGCTACGAGAGGCTATGGGCCACTACATCTTGGGGCAGCCTGAGCTGCTTACGGAGACCCTTTGTTGTCTATTGGCTTCTGGGCATTTGCTCCTGACGGGGGCGCCTGGTTTAGCAAAGACGACGCTGGTCCGTGTTTTGGCCAAGCATCTCCAGCTTCATTTTCGGCGCGTTCAATGTACCCCTGACTTGTTGCCGTCAGATATTTTGGGGTCCGAAATTTTGAATTTGGACCCTATCACGCAGCAGCGTTTTTTTGAATTCAAACCGGGCCCTATTTTTACGAACTTGCTCTTGGTGGATGAGGTCAACCGAGCCTCCCCTCGTACTCAATCTGCTCTCTTGGAGGCTATGCAAGAACAGGGCGTTACAGTGGCTGGCCATCGACATACGGTGGAAAAACCTTTTATGGTTTTTGCCACTCAAAACCCTCTAGAATCTGAGGGAACCTTTCCCTTGCCAGAGGCACAACTCGATCGTTTTCTCTTGCATACTTGGGTTACGTATCCCCAGGAAGCTGACCAGCTTTTGATTTTACAGCAGTATGCCACCCGTTCTCTGATCGGAGATACCTTGGATCAGCTCATCGTGCAGGCACCCCTATCTGCGGAGGATATAGTCGAACTGCAACTTGCGTGTACGCAAATGCCCGTCTCAGAGTCGATCCTACAGGGAATCAATGCATTGGTGGTGGCCACGCGTCCCGATCATGCATATTGTCCTCCTGAAGTAAAAGATCTCATTCAATTTGGAGCAGGGCCTCGCGCAGCCCTTGCCTTGCTTGCAGTCTGTCAAGCCCTTGCTTTAATGGAGGGGTCTGAAGGGGTAACGTGGGGACATGTGAAACGCATGGTGAAGCCAGCCTTTCGTCATCGGGTACGCTTGAACATTCGTGCCATCAGGGGTAACTGGGGCATAGATGCAGTGATCGAAGCAATTTTGGATCATATTGAAACTCGATATGAAACTGCTTCTCTCGGTCTTTCTTCTTCATCTACACAGATCTAAGATGGATGCCATGGAATCGAATTCTTCTCAGGAAATCCTCGCAGAATTGACTCCCTATCTGTTAGACAGTCATGGGTATCCATGGCGTCATCGAGATTTTAGTCAACAGGGTATGTTTCGATCCGATTTACCCATGGTGCAGCGAAATTGTGATCAAACCAAGCCCTACTCCCATGGAGATCCTCTTCAATATTTGGATTGGCGCGCTTTTGCTCGTACAGATACCTTACTGATTCGACAAGACATTCAGTCTGCTCGTGTGCGCGTAGGGATTGTGATTGATGCCAGAGCCTCTATGTTTTGGCCAAAGCCCGACCTCAAACTCGGTGGGATGAAATTTTCCACAGCTTGTCGGATCGGGTTGCATCTAGCTGCGCAGCATGTGCAGGCGGGGCAAGCTGTTTTCCTTTCTTTTGTGCTACAGACAGGAGAAGCAAAAGAGGTCGAGATTGTTTCGCTACAGCATGCAATCGAATTGTATGAACGGTTTCAACCAGAATTTTCACTTTCACAATGGGAAACTTTTTGGGCAAGTGCAGGAAAATCTCCGAATTTGGTTTATTTTATAAGCGATCTTTTGGCACAGCCTACAGCTTTCCCCCCTCTGTCTACCTATGGGTTCGTCTTGCACCTTTTGCATGCGCAAGAATTGGATTTGTCATGGACAAAAAATACAATTTGTTATTATGACGAGACTGATAAAAAGGAATGGAATGGCGCTGAAATTCAGAAAAACCAAACTTATGTTCACAATTGGGTAGAAACAAAAAAATACGACTATGATTCCCATCCCTATCGATATGGTTTCTTTACAGATCAGTCTTCTGTTGCTGAATACATGTCATTTCTTCGCGGCTAAGAGGGAAAAATGGAGATGTTGACGTGGACATTTTCGACTCTAACAGGATCTCTCCTGTTGGGTTCTTTTTTATGGATTTTTCTGTGGCATTGGGTGCGCAAAAAAAATGAGCGCCAGTGGTTGCCTATTTTGCAGGTATTTCCGATTCGAAGTACGCGATTTCTTCGGGTCCGATTTCAACCTCCACCGTGGGTGTCTTTCCTTTGTTTTGTTTTATTGTGGGCGCTGCTTGCTCTATCTGCATGGGAACCCAGTTTGGTACATCTCTCTTCTTCTCCGATTACGCATGGAAAGGCAGTTGTCTATGTGGACTTGACGCCATCTGTTTCCAGTGTGATTTCGATTTCGGCATATCAAAATCAGTTGCGAAAAATACGAGAGACCCTACAGCAGCAAGCAAAGCTCGTCTGGTTGAATTCATGGGACCAGGAGGCTCGAGATTTCCCCTCTGCCGCTGAATTTGAAGCGTGGGTTTCCAAACTTTCCTTTCAGCGAACAGGTCGAAAAATTGCATCTGTACTGCAGCATCATGCAGCCGCATTGCGAGAATCCCAATCCTTGTATGTAGTCTCGGATCGAGATGCTCATAGTTGGAGTGAGTTCCGATGGGACTTCTATGGAGAATCTATGGAAGTTCGTTATATTCCTGTTGAGACAGAGAAAGCAGGGCGTCAAAATTTTTATTTCGATTCTATTGCACCTGTTTTGTCTGTAGATCCCACTTTTTTAGAGTGGGAAGTTATTATTAAAAGCACAGAAGAAGAAGGGGAAAAGGCACATATATTGCAGGTTTTTCAAAATGAAACCCTGCTGCAAGAAAAAGAGTGGAAAATTACGACTACGACCTTGCAAACAAAGCTTCATGTATCTATACCTGTGCGCAGTATCGATCGAAATCAGCGCCTCATGTTGCGATGGAAGTTAAATGTTGAGGATGCCATTGCCTCAGACAATGAATTCTTGACTCCCATTCAGACTCCCTATCAAAAGGCTCTTCTTGTAGTCCGAAATGAAGGGGAGCATTTTCTATCGACATCTCGCAGCCAACTTAGGGCTTGGTTGGAGGTCTTAGGCTTTGAGGTGGATTTGGTGGAAAGCCTCTCTCAAAAAAATCCTTCCGTTGCCTACTCGTTGGCTATGATTTTATTACCGCCCGATGTCGATATAAAAACCCAGTGCCCCACAGCAGACTCAGTAAAGGGTGCCAAAATTTGGTTGTTGCCCTATCGAGCCGAGCAAGAGCTGGATGGATTGTGTTGGTGTTATGACCAATTTCTAATGGGGCATTCCGAAAAAAAACCAGAGTATTGTTCCAATTTAGCCAGCTCTTCGGACTTAAATCGTTCTCTTTTTGCTCTGGGTGCCCAACGAGTGGGAGGCTCGGTAGATAATGAGGCAAAATCCATTGCATATGTGGGAAAATCAGGAGAGCAAGAAATTTTGGTTTTCAACCGTTCTTTTTCCAAGGATCCAACAGCCTCGATTCTCTCGGGGCGTTTACCTTTTTTAATTCAATCAATTTTGGAATGGCAGCAAGTTTTGTCTTCCACCACCGGGAAGGCAACAAATCAGCAGTGGCCTCGATTGGAGGATGCGCCGGGAGGGGATGCAGTGGACAGTAACGTGGCAATTGGAGAAAGTCGCATGGAGCAGATCGCAAAGGAAGAATTGCCTGCCGAATTTGATTTTCTTCACCCGTTAGAATCGATGCGAGGAACAGAAAAAGAAAAGAATGCACTGCCCTGGATCTGGATAGTCTCCGGGTTGTGGATGTTGCTATTTGGGATAGAAGGGGTATGGACTTTGTTACAACGAAAGAAGACGATCAATCTTTCTTCCGTTGGGATTTTTTTCTTGCTTGGTCTTTTACTTCTTCCCTCTATTTCTTTGATCGCAGCTCCCATCCAATTAACGTTATTATCGGAAGGATCATGGAAGCCGACTTTTCAGGAACTTGCCAAAGGTATTTCGGCAAAAACCAGTGTAGAGTTATCTGAGTCTCCAAAAATTTTCCCCACATTGCAAACAGAGATTTATTCGGAGCCTTGGATATGGGTAAAAAACATTCGCTCCATACAAGATGCAGCTGGTGTTCTTCATCGGGATGTGGAGAACTGGGTGCGAAGCGGAGGATTACTTATTTTGGAAAATGCATCGGACCTTAGTGTCCTGCAGGCCTTGACAAAAAACTTTGAACCCAATGTGCGATTTCCTGTGGAATGGAATTATGTATCGATGGAGCATGAGTTGATGAGGAGTTTCTATTTGCTATCCTCGATCCCCGTTTGCCAAGATCGAAAAATCATGGTGTTTGATTTTGACAAACGGATGTCAATTCTTGCCATTCCATTTTCCCTCTTGGAAGTCGTACGGGATGAAGGGAAACTCCCAGCTTGTTTGGCAAGTGGAGATGATAGAAAATCTATCATGCAATTTATGATCAATGTATTGATGGTGGCATTGACGACAGATTACAAAAAAGATCAACTTCATATGAAAGAAGTATTGAAGAGATTGAAATAAAGGATTTGGAATGGCTTCCATGATGTGTCTTGCCTACATTGGGTTGTGGTCGATCTTGACGTGGGCATGGATTCTAAAATATGGTCTTCGAAAAGGTCTATTCGCTAGCCTTTTACGGGCGGGATGGACGCTGCCTTTTCTTACATTGTTGTATCCACAAACGCATATGAAAACCTTGCCTCTAGGCGCTAAAAGCACTTTAATTCAGGTATTGATCGATGACTCCGAAAGTATGAAGGGGCATCAAGCACAAGTGCAAAAATGGATTGCGCGATTAAAATCAACTTGTGAAAAAACAGGGTGCCAATGGGTCTTGCATCAATTGTCTCACATTGAGCCGGATGTCAAACGAGGCATAAGCCCCTTGTATCGCGGATGGAAGAAATGGAAGCAAAATGTTAACGGTCAACCATGGGTGTTTCTCTCTGATGGAGGTGATTCATTTTCGGAGGTTCCTTTTGAAGCTAAAGGTGCGCAGGAGGGCAGCGAGGGTATCGTGATTGGCATTGGGAAAACACCGCCCCAAAGCCTATGGATTGAATCTATAGAACCACCCGCGTTGAGTTTTGATAGCCAAGGAGTCTCTCTTTCCTTTCAGTTGAAGCGAGAGGAGGCGCCCCAAAAATCAGAAACCTTACAAGTACAGGTGGTCGAAGGAGAGAAAGTTCAAGTTTCTCAAAATATTGTATTTCCTGAAGGAGCAAAGGATCAGCAATTTTCTATAGAGTTGCCTCCTTTTTTGAAGGGCACCCATTTGCTAACCTTTCGTGTTTTGCCGCAAAAAGGACAGATATTTTTGTGGGGCAATGAACGAACCTTTTCCTTAGAGACGATGCCGAACACCCTTGGCGTCTTGCATTTATTGGGAGCCCCCAGTTGGGATGGACGTTTTTTAAGGCGCTATTTTAAGGCAGAGCCCAAATTTGATTTGGTGAATTTTTTTATTTTGCGGGATCCCTCGGACATCCAAGATGTGCAGGAAAAAGGCATGAGCTTGGTGCAATTTCCCGTGGAAAAGCTATTTACCAAAGAGTTGCCTAACTTTCGATTGATTGTAATGCAAAATTTTTTCCTTTCTCAGTTTTTAGAGCCCCAGTACCAAGAAAATTTGGTCCGGTTTGTGCAAGAGGGGGGAAGCTTGCTTTTTATTGGAGGCCCTCGAGCTTTAACACAGGAGGATTTATGGAGTTCGCCTCTCCAGAAAATTTTTCCTCTTCGAATGGTCTCAGCGCCACAGGCATATGACGAGTCTCAACCCTTTCGGCTTCGTCTTGCAACAGCAACTCCAGAGCAGCGAGCTCTGGCAACGGTCTATGAGGAGTGGGCCCAGCAAGAACCCTTTCTTTCTCGCATGGAAGGTATGACCGGATTGCATCGATGGCAGAAGAATGCGTTGCACAACGATTCGGTCACGCCTTTGTTGGATGCAGAGTTAGCCTCTGGAGAGCGGGTCCCCCTTGTAGTGGCATCCTATCCGGGAAAAGGGCGTGCGCTTTGGGTGTTGTCAGATTCCTTTTGGCGTTTGGCTCTTGCAAGCTCTCAGGGGATTCCCCGAAGTCTCTATCAGGATTTATGGGACAAGAGCATGAAGTGGTTATTGCGACAGGAGACGCAGCAACCATTAGTTTTTCACTCTGTAGAGATTGAGCAACGCTCGGAGGAGAAACTACATTTGCGAGCCGTACTCTACGGGCCTGCTATTCGATACTGGGATGCGACGACGTGGACGTTTTCTGTGTGTGGGGTTGTGTATCCACTGGATCAATTTGTATTTCATCGCTACAGCGCAGGTGATTTGGAGATGGAGGGGGATTTTGTAGTGCCTTCCATAGCCAGCGGAGGATGCAAGGTACAACTGCGAGGGACCCATGAGCGCTTTGGTTCTTTGTCTTTGGAGAAAATGGTGCCGATCGAAACGCCACACTTTGATCGAGATTTACCTGACAATCCAGAGTTTATGAGAAAGATAGCAAAGCAAGCACAGGCTGTTTTTTTATCTGCAGATGCTGGAAGTGAAGCAACATTTGACAAGTGGATTCTGGACCATGGATCCGATCGAGAGGTGCTACCTACGATTCGGTCTCGCGCTGTGCAGGAGGTATACTGGTTTTTCCATAGCCATTGGATCTGGTTGGTTTTTCTGTTCGCTTTTGGTGAAATTTTCGTGCGCCGGTATGTTTGAATTATCCCACTTTCCCACTTTCCTATTTTCCCACAATGGCCATTCCTAGATTGTTTTATCTATGAATATACAAAGTTGGGAGATCCTTCGCACAGCGAGGGATGACACCCCCTCCGTCATCCCAAGGCTGCGTAGCAGCCGCGCCCCCGTCATCCCAAGGTCCCGAAGGGACCGTATGGGATCTCCATAAAAACGAAGGGATCCCATACGGTACCATATCTCATATGTGTATATAATCTTTGATCCTGCTGACCGGTCGTTTGAGAATGGAGAAATGCCTCCGTCCTCATAGAGTAACCATCTGCTTTTATAGCATAAAAACAATATTGACTTATTCAATATACTGTGTTACTCATTATATATGAACGTAAAAAAAACACTTAAAATATTGGACCAGGAGCTTGAGGGCTCGACAGGTAGAATTCTCTTTGTCTGTGGTGGGGCCGCCATGATTGCCATGGGCGCGTGGGAGCGAGTGACCTATGACATCGACACAATTTTGCCTCGTATAGATGAAGAGCTTCTCGAGGCATCCAGACGAGTTGCAAGTAAGCTAGGTCTTTCAAAGGACTGGTTAAACAATGGACCAGACAGCCTCCTTCAAGATTTAGAAAAGGGCTGGCGAGAGAGGGTGGTAGAACTTTACCTTGGAGATAATCTATCCGTATATGCGCTGGGGAAAATGGATTTGATTAAAACCAAGCTGTGGGCCACCTGCGATAGGATGGAAGATATAGATGATATTCTCTTCCTTTCTCCAACACCAGAGGAGCTATTTGAGGCAAAAGAATGGGTACTGAAGCGGGATGCATCTGAGTTTTGGCCACAAATTGTGGAAGAAGCGATGAAAGAAATCGAGAGACGCAGAAATGAATAGCCCAATCATCAGCCAATGGGGACGTCTCGGCATTTCTTTTTATAACCAATCAATCAAAGAAGTGGATCCGGAACGTTTGATTGTAGCTACCATTCCATTGTTGAAAAATGATAGAAAACTTCTTTCCTTAGCCGTCTCTTGGATATCAGCCTATTCGGACCTTTTGCATGTAGAGCGTCTCAAACAGCTTGCCAAAAAAACTATATCTGCCGAGGAGTTTCCCTGGTTTCAGGCCATCGGAAATAAGATTGCAAAGATAGATGCTAGATGGAGGATTCTAGGCAAAACGCAAGAAGAGAAACTAGTAATAAGCCCGTGGGATGAGCTGCAAGCCCATAGGGGAGGGCTAGATCCAGACTTTGAAGAAGCGGGTATCCGAGTGGCAAAATTTGCTACAGATGTAGAAAAAAAATATCTAACGAGAAGTAAAATTCTTGAAATGAATCCGATTTTCTCCCTTCGAACGCTCTTTGGCTCCAATTGGCGGGCCGATATTCTTTGGATAAAAACTCAGCAGCCCACGCTTTCTTCTTATGCAATAGCCAAAGAGTTGGGTTGCAATACAGAGACTGTATATCGAATATCCAAGCAGATTGAACAGTTGGATGCGGGGAGGGTAAAAAGAGCAATCTCTTCCCTCATCGGGAAATAAGAGGGGAGAGATTGAGGGGGCGCTATGCAAACATATGCAAAATTAAAGCTAGATGGAAAGAGGCGCATTTCCATTGGAAAGCTAATAGTAGATGACGTTACGGGATTTAGCGTAACAAAATGTGAGGACGGTCGCTTGATTCTCGAGCCTACAATTGACATACCTGCGCGTGAGGTATGGCTCTTTCGCAACGAAAAAGCCCTTGCAGCTGTAAAAATAGGGCTGGCTGAAGCCGCGAGTGGCAAAACAAAGAAACTGGATCTTTCTCTACTGGCTGACGATGAGTAAATATTCCCCGTTACTGCTTTACTTTTTTCTCTGGAATCAATGATCGTATCGCATCGATTACGACTTGGGGTTGGTCTTCTTGGATAAAATGGCCACTGCCTTTTGCAATGATCTGAGAGCCCATTTTAGAAGAGTGGGCAATTTCTGTTTGTAAAGTTAGCCATTGTTTTTCATGAGGCCATTTTTCTGCGTGTGTATCTGCGGTCAAAACAATCAAGGGCACATTTGGAAAAGGGGGAGAGTGAGTAATCAGATCTAAGCTTTTGCTATACCCATCTTTAAATGCCTGAGGGGTTGGATTGGTTGGCTTAAAAGGGCTATTCACCCGTGGTTCGTTGGGTGTAGCAGAATCCACCAAAACAACTGCCGACACTTCTGCCGGAAAATTGCGCGCATAGTACTGCAGAAACAGTCCACCCAAGGAATGCCCAACTAGAATATAAGGCGCTGGTACACCAAGTTTTTGCAAAGTAAGACGAAGTCTGGCTACAGCATCGGAAGCCAGATAAAGGGATTCCGACTCTTTGGGATGAGAGCTCGCACCTACGCCGATTCTATCGTACGTAATGGTTTGGGAAAATTTTGAAACAGCTGGGATCACTCTGTCCCAAGAAGAAATTCCAAACCCCAATCCTGAGTCAAAAATAACAATAGGCCCCTGAGTGCCTTGCTTTTCCAAGTGAATTTCTTGATCTTGGCTGATCTTGACTGAAGTCGAGCATTTCGTGCACTTCATATCAAACCCATATGCAGCCATATAAGTCTGCAAGCCCATCACGAGAGAGAATAGAATCGTCCACAAATAACGCTTCAATATGAATATCATCATAAAGCTCCATTCGTTTAAAATAGTAGGAGATTTAATAATTTTATTATTTTTTTGCAATTTCACAATGCATTTTTCAAGCGCATAGCTATTCGTCTCTTCAGAAATAGTGCTTTGGGGGAGATCTTCGTGCGCTGGTATTTTTTATTTTCCTGCAATAACATTATGTTATATAAATATCCCACATTCCCACTTTACTTTTATCCCACAATGGCCGATACTGTAGGTATATAGATTGAAGGGGGTGCGCTATGCAAACACATGCAAGATTAAAGCTGGATGGGAAGAGGCGCCTTTCCATTGGAAAGCTTATAGGAAATGACGTTACGGGATTTAGCGTAACCAAATGTGAGGACGGTCGCTTGATTCTCGAGCCCACGATTGACATACCGGCGCGTGAGGTATGGCTCTTTCGCAATGAAAAAGCCCTCGCAGCTGTAAAAATCGGACTTGCTGAAGCCGCAAGTGGCAAAACAAAGAAGCTGGATCTTTCTCTACTGGCTGACGATGAGTGAGTTTACGATTGAACTAACCGAGTCAGCAGAGAAAGCCCTGCTACTGCTTAAGAAAGACAACTCAAAAAGTAGAGTGTTCAAAGCAGTCTCAAAGACCATTCGGCTTCTATCAGAAAATCCAAGGCACCCCAGTTTGCATACGCACAAGTATTCTTCTCTGATGGGACCTCAAGGGGAAGAGGTTTTCGAAGCCTATGCTCAAAATCAGACACCTGGGGCCTTCAGGATTTTTTGGTATTATGGGCCTGGCAAAAAAATCATCACTCTCTTTGCAATCACACCCCATCCTTAGATGCTTCTTCAAACCGCTCTTTCAGCTGGGGGTGTCGTGAGAGTAAAGATTTCACTACTCCTTCTCGGTCATGCCCGTCTTTTATCCACCCGATGGCTTTGATAATCAAATCGCTATCATCTTGCGGAATACAAGAAGGTCGCTTGCTGCTTGCGACGTGGTACACGCGATGGTGATAAAGTGGGTCCCGATCCACAGTAACAGAAAAATGAACTGATATTTTGTATGCTGTCTACTGGTTAAAATATGAAGCAAGTTAAGCGACCTTGTTATTTTTTTCTACTCTCACGACCCATTCTTCAAGCACTCGAATGCGATCCTCAAGTAGATTCTCGTTCAATACAGTTTTTCTTAAAATCCGATTGATCAAGGTTTGATATTTTGTTTGTTCTTTTTTTGCGAGGCTTCTGACTTTCTCTAAAACGTCCCCATCGACATACAGTGTAATTTTTACTTTGGCATTTTTAATATCCAAAGACCCTTCCACTTCAAAATCTCCATATTCGTTTGTTTTAGTCATTGAAGTAGTCCTCCCAGGAATTCAATAGCAGCTCATGGTTTTGCTTGACGAAGTTTACTATTTGCTTCTCAGCTTTTTTGCTAAATCCTTTTAAATATGCCACCTCCAAAGTATCAAGCCATATTTTTATTTGTGGAACTTTAGCTCCAGTATGTAACCCCACATGAATGTGAGGCCTTGGGCCTTCCATGCTGAAAAAATAAAACCGTAAGTTCGCAATTCTCAACACGGTAGGCATAATTCCTCCATTCAATACTGTTAATATACATATATTGTCGGTGTATGTCAATCCGGCTCGTTAAGAAGGGGCTGAATGCCCAGGCTTTATAGGAGAGGGGTGCTGTAACCAGCCAGTACCATTTCAGTAATTATGTAAATCCATGAGGAGAGGAACATCCATGATGCAGTGGAGGGGACACCCGGTGCGGGATGTCCCCCTCCACTGCAATGGCATTCGGCTAAGAAGCCCTAGCTAAAATTCTGCTCGGCAAATTCCCAGTTTACGAGCTGCCAGAAGGCATCGAGGTACTTGGGGCGGGCGTTACGAAAGTCGATGTAGTAGGCATGCTCCCAGACATCGCAGGTTAAGATCGCCGTTTCCCCTTTGGAGAGGGGGCAGCCGGCGTTGGACTCTTGGGTAATCGCCAAAGCCCCGTCGGCGCGTTGTACAAGAAAAGTCCAGCCGGACCCAAAGAGGGTCTTGGAGGCGGTGGAGAAAGCCTCTTGAAAGGCTTCGTACGACCCAAATGTGCTGTCGATGGCCTTGCCCAACTTGCCGCCCGGCTTCTTTCCGCCATTCGGCGATAAACAATTCCAATAAAAAGTATGGTTCCAAATCTGGGCCGCGTTGTTATATATCCCCCCTTTGCTTTTTCGGATGATATCCTCAAGAGAAGCCCCGACAAATTCTGTCCCTGGAACCAAGGCATTTAGATTGGTTACATAGGTCTGGTGGTGTTTGCCGTAGTGAAACTCTAAAGTTTCCTTAGAAATATGGGGTTGCAAGGCATCCATAGTATAGGGTAGGGCAGGTAGGGTAAAACTCATCTTTTTGCGCTCCTGGGTCTTTTTCATTACAATCGAAGTTTAATCCGCCAAAATAAGGCACTTATTGTATACCGCCCTTCATTTGAAGAAGTAAAGTAGAAGCCTGCACCGTTAGGAAAAGGAGAGCGTGCGTTGACCGAAAAGAACAAAATTACGTCCAGCAGTACTGCAGAGTATTTTGCAAAGAACTTACAGCAGGTTGGATTCTCCTCTCCCATGAAAGCCGTTCTCACCACCCTAAAGGAAGCCCTTGATAACTCCTTAGATGCATGTGAAGAACACAAAATTTTGCCAGATATTCAGATCTATGTGCGGCGCATCGGAAAAGGTAACCTAAAAAATACGGACCGCATCCTCATCGGTGTGGAAGACAATGGCCCCGGTCTGTCTGTAGAGCACACCCCTATGGTTTTTGGGGAATATTTGGCTTCCTCTAAGTTTGGTCGAGGACGCTGCACCCGCGGACAACAAGGAATCGGAATCTCCGCCGCCACAACCTGGGCGGTTCAAACCTCTGCCACTGGGGCTCGGGTATTGACCAAGCAAAAAGGCCAGCGCCTGGCTTTATCTTGCGTAGTCGCCATCGATTACAAGAAAAACAAGGGGTTGATGCAGGAAAAGGAGATGGTGGCCTGGGAAAAACCACATGGCACTCGCGTAGAGTTTGTCATCGATGGGCGGGTGCAGCTCAATGGAGAAGCAGGGCTTCTCGCCTACTTGCGCGGCAATGTGTTGCTGAACCCCCATTTGAGCCTTACCTATGAACTCCCCGATATGGAAAAAGTCCATATCCCTCGGGTTTCGGAGGAAGCGCCTCAGATTCCAGATGCGACGCCGCCTCACCCCCACACCATGAAATTGGGGGAGTTCATCTCCCACGCTCGACTTTTCGGGAGCAAGAAGCTCATGGATTGGCTCTGCAAAGAGTTCTCTCGCATGACCCCTGATGTGGTGGAAGAGATTCGCAAGAGCGTCAAGCTACCTGCAGTTATTCTCACCAAACCCGTTAGCGCGTTAAAAGATGATCAGTTGCAAATTCTTTACCAAGCCATCCAAGATGCACCTCTGAAGCCACCATCCACGCAATCCGTTATGGCCATTGGGGAAGATGCCCTTTCGATCAGCATTCAAAGGCTGGGTGATATCGATTATTTCTCGGTAGTATCCAGAAAACCAAGTATCTGCGATTTCAAACCTATCCAAGTGGAAGTGGCTATTGCTAGACTGAGTACCAAAGAAGGTTCTGCAGAAGAACCGGTTCAAGTCTTGCGCTTTGCAAATCGAGTACCACTCCAATTTGACAAATCTTCTTGTGCCATCGTAAAAGCCATCACCTCCGTTCTGTGGAGAGCCTATGGGCTAAAGCAGTCAAAGGGATCCCTACCGGTGGGACCTTACATTATGGCTGTAAGCGTAGTTTCTCCCTTTATCAAGTTCAAAAATGCCTCCAAAGAAACCATCGATGCTTCCGATGAATTGGTATTGGAGATCCGAAAAGCCCTGATGAAAGGCGGTCAGGAACTCTCCAAGCATTTAAATCGCGAGTCCAAAGCCAAAGATCTTGAAGCCAAGAAAGCGCACATCGAGCAGTTTGGACCTGCATTGGTGGAGTCCCTGTGTCGAATTTTAGCGGCTCCTGCGAGTCGAAAAAAATTGGCAGAAGAGGGCATCCAAAAAATATTGGGACGAGATGACCGAGCTGCCCAGCGAGCCTTGGATCATGCAGAAGAAAAGCTCAGTGAGCACATGGAAAAACAAAAGAAGCGATTGGTTCAATTCTCAGAAGAAGACCATCAGTTAGAACTTGACGAATCCAGAAAAGAGGAAGAATAACATGGTCCGATATGCCATTCGCGAAAAAGATGCGATTCCTTTTTTATCCAAAGAGCTTTGTGAAAAAATATTGAGCGATTTGGAGCAAGGCAAACGCCCTGTTCTAAAAGCCACGAAGTGTTCCCTCGATAATTGCATCTACTCGCCTACCGTGGGTTATCTCACACCTGGTTCTAAAAAAACCCTGACAGAGCTCAATGTAGCTTCTGTAAAGAAGATGGCCCGCGCAATCTTCATGCTCGAAATTATCCTGCGAAACGTAAAATCCGGTGGTGTTAACACCAAAAGGGAATTGTATTACGTATGTAAAGGTCTTTTAAAGCAAAACAAGGACCTCAAACCCTTGGACTTTGAAGACCAGGTAGAATCTGATTCCGTTATCGATTTTATTTGCGAAATTTTAGAGTGCTATCGAGAAGAGCTTAACTGTTATGCCAACGACCGCGGAGGACAGACCTACTCCAAGCAATTGGTGGTCGTTGAAAAATTGACCGATGGCACAGAAGCTACTATCGATTTGTCCCAACTGGGTACCTCTCCCTTTATGCCAAAAAATAGACCTCAAAATTTGGTATTAAAGGTAAAGAAAAAAGTTGAATTCTGCTTGGTGGTAGAATCCGAAGGTACCGCAAACACACTGGTAGCAAACGGGTTTACCCACCGAACCCCAAGCATTGTGGTGGGTGCTCAAGGGGTGCCCTCCAATGCGGTTCGAGGATGGGTAAAACGGATTCAGGATCAACTCAACATCCCCATTTTCTTCTTTGGGGATTTGGATGCGTATACGATTCAAAATATTTATCGTACCTTAAAAGCAGGATCTGCTTCCTCCTTGATTCGAAATGCAGACTTTTCAGCGCCGGATGTGAAATTTTTAGGGGTGTTGCCACAAGATATCCAAAAATACGATTTGTTTGCCTACGATGTACGAGAGTCTGATGTGGTAGAGAAGCGCTCTCTTAAAAAAGCAAGAGATGCGTTGGAGAACGATCCCTTCTTTCACAGTCGACGCAACAAGGGCTTGGTCAATATATTGGAATGGCTCATCGAAAAGAAACAACGTTGTGAGCAGCAAGCTTTTTTCAGTGTAGACGCAGGAAATCCAAGGGCATTTGAAAGAATCATTCTCGAAAAAATCGAAGCTGGTTCTTACGTATAGATCCTAGGGAAGAGGAGAGTCATGGGCGACGTCACCATCGAAAGCCATCTGCGGTCTTTACACCAGGCTCTGAATGACGCTCAGTCCGTACAAGTCCAGGGTGCTTCTGATGCCTATGCCAGGTTTTGTGTGGCTTCTCTCCTACGGCTTAATCGCACCGTTTTCGTAGTTTTTCCCATGGAAAAAGACCTTCTCCCGTGGAGGACTTTTTTTTCTTCCCTTTGTAAAACATCAAAATCTGCAACTTCCGTCCATTTTCTTCCATCGGTTTCCTTTTGGGGAAGTGAGCGAGGGACTAACAAAACCGAGCTGTGGCAGGAGCGACTCTGCACCTTGCAACAGATGGCAGGTCCTCCGACTGCTCGTTTGATTTTCACCACACTACCGGCTCTGGCGCAGCGCGTGATCGATCCCGTTTCTTTGCAGCAAGCTTCCGTTTCGTTGACACTGCAACAAGAGATGGAGGTGGATCTTTTCCTCGAGCGTTTGCAGCACATGGGCTACTACGAGGTTCCTCGCGTAGCCATGCGTGGCACCTACTCTGTACGGGGCGGCATTGTCGATCTCTACCCACTGTCACACAAGAACCCAGTACGGTTAGAGTTTTTAGGAGACACCCTTCACTCCATTCGGTCTTTTTATGTAGATACCCAACTTTCCTATGAAAATCATGTCCAACTGAGTATTTCCTGTGCGAGTGAAATCTCATGCCCTCTTTCCAAAGCACACATTCAACGCCTTTATGAGCAGCTGTTGCAGCTTGATGGAGCAAAGACCGATCGAGATATGATCGTACAGGAGTTGAGTGCGGCAAAAAGCTTCCCCCACGGGCAAGAAATTTTCGCCCCTCTCTTTATGAAAGCCCCAGTCGGGATTGACGAGTACATTACGAAAAGTTTGTTTTGTTTTCCCGTTGGATTTTCTGCCTGTGAGGAGGCGTTTGCCCATTTCTTTGAACGAATTCAATTCGAATTTGAGCAAGATCGAATTCGAAAAATCCCAACCGTCCCACCGTCTCTTCATTTTAATCTAGAGAACTCACATCATCGGTGGCTTTCTCACCCGTATCTTGAATTTGGAAATCCAGTACTACGAGCAGGTGCCAAATCGCTGCCCCTTTCTTTTTCTGTGCCTTTTGAGCAAACCCTCTATCAAATCACCCAGGCAGAGTCTTCCGCGGGGCAGGAGATCGAGCCTCAACTTGCTACTGATTTTCTTGCCATTGAAACTCAGTTTCGACGAAAAAAGAAACGGATTCCCGCGAAAAAGAAATGGGAGCAAGCATTCTCCTCTTGGTTAGATCTACAAGAAAATGATTTGGTGGTGCATTTCCTCCATGGTGTCGGTCGCTACCAAGGCATCACTCAGCTCTCTATCCAAGACATCCCCATGGATTTTATTGTGCTCGAATACCAAGATCGAGACAAAATCTATGTGCCTGTGGATCGAATTGGGCAGATTCAAAAATATGTAGGGGGCTCTGAAAATGCCCATCTCGATCGTTTGCGCAGTCAAGGCTGGATCGAGAAAAAAGCCAAAGCCCAACGAGCCATCGTTGATATTGCAGCAGAGTTAATTCGTAACCAGGCTCATCGCACCCGCGCAATCGCCACACGGTATGCCCCACCTTGTGATGATTACGATCGTTTTGTTGAAGAATTTCCCTATCAAGAAACCGAAGATCAACTGGAGACCTTGGCTCAAATTGAGCAGGATTTCCAAAAACCAACTCCCATGGATCGCTTGCTCATTGGAGATGTGGGATTTGGAAAAACAGAAGTTGCCATGCGTGCCATGATGCGTGTGATTTTGGAGGGTAAGCAAGTATTGGTAATTGTACCGACAACCTTGCTATGCTTTCAACATTTCCAAACCTTTCGACTTCGATTTGAGCGATATGGCATCACGGTCGCAGCCGTCAGTCGATTGGTCCCAGCTAAAAAACGCAAAGAAATCATCGATGCTGTACAGGCCGGCCGAATCGACATTGTTGTAGGAACTCATAGTCTTTTAAGCCAGAAGGTACAGGCCCCCAGGTTGGGGTTGGTGGTGATCGACGAAGAGCAAAAATTCGGCGTGTTGCACAAAGAAAAATGGAGAGAACTCGCACCAAAGGTAGATTTCCTTACCTTGTCTGCAACTCCGATTCCTCGCAGTTTGCACATGGCTTTAAGCGGATTGCGAGATATTTCCATCCTTGCCACGGCGCCAGTCAATCGCATCCCCATTAAAACGGTGGTGACTCACTTCTCCGAGGATTTGGTACGTGCTGCCATCGAGCAAGAAGTAAGGCGAGGGGGGCAGGTCTTTTTTGTGCACCATCGTGTTACCGATATCGATGCGGTCGCCGCCTTGCTCCAAAAAATATGCCCTCACATCAGTCTTCGTGTGGCACATGGACAAATGCCAGAAGCTGTCATGGAGAAGATTTTCCTCGACTTTGTGGAAAAACGTTTTTCTCTGTTGGTGAGTACCACCATCATTGAATCCGGCATGGATTTACCAAATGTAAACACTCTTATCGTCAATCATGCAGAACATTTCGGTCTCTCTCAGCTCTACCAATTGCGAGGTCGTGTGGGGCGCTCCTCTACTCAGGCTTATGCTTATTTTCTGCCCTCTCAGCACGTACTTTCTACAGAGGCGACAAAGCGACTTGATACCTTAGTGGCACACCAAGAGTTGGGAGCTGGTTTTTACATTGCAAAGGCAGATTTGGAAATTAGAGGAGCGGGAAATCTATTGGGCTCGCAGCAATCGGGGCATGCTACTGCCATCGGTCTTGAGCTCTATACGGAGATGCTGCACACCGAGGTCTTGCGTCAGCAGGGGGAAGCGGTTGTCGTTGATCTGGATCCTGAAATCAAATTGGCAATTTCAGCTCTCATTCCCAAAACATATATCGAATCAGAGATAGAGCGCCTTACCTTGTATCAAAAATTGTTTTCCATTTCTGCGGAAGAGTCCCTTTCGGAGATCAAGCAAGCAGTCGAGGATCGGCACGGACATGCACCTGCCTCTTTTTATGCGTTACTCCAAGTGGCAGCCATCCGATTCTGGCTTAAACAACTGAAAATTCAAACTCTGTGGCAGGAGGGGAAAAAAGTATATGCCCGATTGGCACCCCCTGCGAGTCAAGATGGGTTTCTGATCTATGAAAGCTTCCAACAAGAAGATTTCCTTGCAAAAATTATCGACAAACTCTCTGTGATGTAAGGATACTCGGCATGAGTCAAGCTCTACAAAGACCTCAACAAGACACTTGGAATGCATCTGTATATGGTCAATTTCTCGAAGCCAGAACACGACCTGCCCGTGATTTACTCTTTGCTATTTCGCCCGATTTTCACCCCAAGGCGGTGTGTGATTTGGGATGTGGCCCAGGCAATAGCACCATCTTGTTACAAGAAAGATGGCCTGAGGCAACGGTGGTGGGAATGGATACCTCGAGCAGTATGCTTGTAGAGGCCAAAAAAAAGTATCCTGATATCGAGTTTATTCAAGGAGACATTGCGACGTGGGCGCCAGAAGAAAAAATAGATTGCCTATTTGCCAATGCAGCTTTGCAATGGGTTTCCAATCATGAAACTTTGTTTCCAAAGCTGACTTCCTATTTGCGGCCTGGTGGCATTTTTGCCATGCAAATCCCCAATAATTTTCACACTCCCTCCCATCAAACTACCGTTCGACTCTTACAAACCCATTCTGAGTGGCACCCTTTTCTTTCAGGGGTGAGGTATGGTTTGCTGGAGACCCCCTTTTATACAGCAGCGACGTATTATGACTTGGGAGTTAAGGCAGGCCTCACGAATTTGTTGTTGTGGGAGACGGAGTATTTTCAAGAAATGCAAGATCATCAATCTATCTTTAATTGGGTGAAGGGCACTGGTCTGCAGCCGGTTCTTTCCCAAATGGATTCGGATACCAAATCCAAATTTGAGCGTGCCTATGTAGAGGCAATTCGTTCAGAATATCCCATTCAGCGGAATGGAAATGTACTCTTGCCTTTTCGTAGGCTATTTTTGGTGGGCTGTCGTCCATCATCCTGAGGGCAAGTGGATGTAAATTCCGTCATCCCAAGGTCCCGAAGGGGCCGCGCCCACGCCATCCCAAGGTCCCGAAGGGGCCGCGCCCACGTCATCCCAAGGTCCCGAAGGGGCCGCGCCCACGTCATCCCAAGGTCCCGAAGGGGCCGCGCCCACGTCATCCCAAGGTCCCGAAGGGGCCGCGCCCACGTCATCCCAAGGTCCCGAAGGGGCCGCGCCCA
>CANJLI010000042.1 GCA_947475005.1 Deltaproteobacteria bacterium
AGAGGGCAACCCATCCGTCATCCCAAGGCTGCGCAGCAGCCGTATGGGATCTCGATAAAAACGCAGGGATCCCATACGGTCCCTTCGGGACCTTGGGATGACGGATTTCCAAGGAGTTAGGCAATCGTACGCTTAAGGAAGCACCATTCAGGACACCCGACTGTCCCTACTTTGCCCCCCACCCCCTCCCCACTTGTTTTTCCCGATAAAATCGGTACGATAGCTAAATATCCCCGAATAAATCATGGATTGGCGATACCGTATCGTAAGGGAAGGGTTTTTCTCATGGTTCAAGAAATTTCCATTGCACAATTGCAAGAAATGCTGGAGTCTGGCGCAGACCTTGTGGATGTGCGAGAAAGCGAAGAAAGGCATGGGGAATCCCTGGAATTTCCCAGTAGCAAACACTGGCCACTTTCGAATTTCGGCCTATATAAAACCGAAATCTCCCAATATCACCCCACCGTATTCTACTGTTCGACCGGCATGCGAAGTGCCATCGCAGCTGAAATGGCGGAGATTTGGACCCCCCAAGTTCTCTTTTCCCTACGGGGGGGGATGATGCATGAAATCAGAGAAAAGCAACGACAACAGGATATAAGATGATCGAAGAGCTCCCGTTTTTTACAGATGAAGCAGACACCGGCCCCTCCGTAAAAGACCAGTTTGTGGGCAGAGCGGACCAGAAAGTTAACAAAGACTACTTTCTATACTCCTGTTGGGAAGAGGAAGTCACCCAACAGGCTATGGAAGACACCTACCAGAAGTCCCTGCGGTGGCCCCCCCTGCATGGTGCTGAGACGGCGGAGCCTTTTGTCCCCGAGTCCGAGGGCAAGGCCCAGCTCGAGGCTTTGTTTCAATGGTACCAGCAGACCCATCCGCTTCTGTCAGAGGCTGCCCCCCTGATTTATGAAAAACTACCGTATTTTATGGCTCCCTTTGCCTATCTGCTCTCTGACCTGAAGATGTACATGGCAGCTCGGTATCCGGCTCAACGGGGGGTGCCTGATGCAGGCCAGCTCGAGGACCTGGTAGCGTTACTGGTTACCTATTTCCCATACCATGCAGCTAATATGGGGGCGTACATGGTCTGGAGCTTGCAAAAGCCTGCCAAAGAATCCTATGACTTGGCTAGTTTCCCCCCTGTCGGTCGCTATGCGAAGATTTTACGTAAGTTTCAGGGCCGCTCTCAGGGGTCTTCCTCTTATTCCTCCGATTCTCGGGGACCTCACTCGGGTGGTCGCAGTTCCTACGCTGGTTCTTCCTCTGGGCCTCAACGCGAGAAACGGGATCGACGTCCCCCTCGCCAGCATAGTCCTGCGGATGAAGCTGCGGCAGAGATTGGATTGAAAGAAGTGGAGCAGGCCCTCACCTCTCTTGCCAGCGATCTTGCACAGACCGAGATTGCCTTGGCTCCCCAAAATTCATTTGTGCGTAGGTTGCAACACCAGCGTGTGATGGACCGTGGGTTTACCTCCCACTCTCAGGGTGATGGTGACCAGCGGACTGTGGTGATTGACCAGAAAAAGTAGTTTTTTGTGGAACCAGCTGCGCAGTTTCCACACCTCCTACGTTTTTATCGAGATCCCATACGGTCCCTTCGGGACCTTGGGATGACAGGTGTGGTGTACGGAGCCTTGGGGTGGCATAACCCCCCTCACACCCTCAGTCGTCTTCCAATAAAGAAGAGCAAAGGAAGCAAGTAGACAAGCGCAGAGCCGTCTTGTCGATTGGGTTCTGAGGTTGCAATCCCGCAAAATGGGGTTTTCTTCTTAGAGCCGGAGTCACTTGATGCAGGGGCTGGTGCAGGAGGTGGAGTCACCAACTCATGGTCCCTTGCAATTTTTGCAGCACTCAATGATGCCATATTGTGACAATCAATGTTGTTTACCTCTTCATTAAATCCACGAGATTGGGCCGCAGAGACAATGTCAGAGCAATAGGCTGCATTGTAGAGTTCGTAATCTGTAAAAAGAAGAGCAAAGATTAGATCTTGGTAGGTGCTTTTTGGCAGCAGATAATCGATGGAATGGTTCATAAAGGCAGCGTATTGCTGGAGTGGCAAGAACTCTGCTTTTCGAAGATCCCACACCAATCCAGATACCACCTGTCCTTTTTTATGCACCGCGTTTCCAAAACCCCAGTACGTATCAGACTTGTATTGAATAGAGTTTTCTGCAGTACGTAAGCATTTCCCAGGTACATAACAGATAGGACTGCTCAGTGGGCAAACTGATTTTGCCAAGCAAGGATCATCTTCGTAGAGAAAGGGAAAGGAATCAGCCAACCCCTCATGAATGGCTAAAGAATGGTTCAGAAGGGACGCAGGCACTGTTTCGCTTTCTGACTCGTATTGTTGTGTGGATTTGAGGGCACGCCAGAGGACTTCGTGGGTTAATTCATGCTCCCCCACATTATTATCCTTAGGAAGAGAGCCGAGTACAATACCATCACCATCACCAACTTTAATGCTGGAGGTCGACTGCCCCATTACTGCGGGCATATACATGGCATTATTAGGGGTACCGAATACCAACTGATGCAATTGGACGGTAATTTGCCCCCCTTGCCATACATAACCGATGCCTTGCAGCCACTTCTGGTATCGATTTAGTGCCGCAAATATGTTGGCTTCTGTGAAGGGGATATCATCATCAGGGCTGTACACGAACATATGATCTGCGGAGCTAGCTCTGGGGTAATTGCCATTGTCGATGGTGAAATAATTATTACTCAATACCAGGGGGTCGGTGACTTCAATCTGATCTTCTTGCAATCGTCCATCCACAGGATCTCGTGTATAGGATTGGATTGTCGCCATCACCGGACTATCGAAGGAGAAGGAAGATGCCTCCAGGGTAAAAAGCTGATGTGTACCTGCTATGGCTCTTGCTCCTTGCCCTGATTCCTGCAAGTGGAATTCATAAGCAGGGATCATGGGCTGTGTACGTGATACCCACCAACAAGATTGCGCATGTTGGGTATCGATTGTGGCGAGGGGGTGGGTGGTTTGCAACCACTTGGCTACGGAGGCGGCAGAGGGCCATTGAACAGTAGAATCAGGTAGTTGCATGTCATCATCCGGGATTTCTCCACTCACAAATAAGACCGACCCGATGCGGTGGGCTTTGACGAAGTGCTCACACAGGGGAATGGTTTGATAGGCGAGGATGAATTCACCCGTCTCTCGACCCGTTGGGGTGGTTGTCAAAGACTGGGATATCACCTCGAGCTCAGGGGATAGGCCCTTTTCCCCATACAGATGGGCACGTACCGCATCTGGAAAAGGGAGCTTATCCGTGGCAGTTAAGCTAAGAGCTGCGTCCGCAGTAGAGGAGGGAGAGGTAAAAGGATTGGTATAGATCTTACGATCGGAATAGGGATTGTGTGCCCCCACAACTTCCTTTACATTGGGCGATGTATGAGCAAGTAGGCTTATACTGCTAGATAAGGCAGCGAGAAACAGGCAGCATTTTTTCCCCACATTTTGATTCGCGATATGCATCTTACTTTTCCTCTTTGTTTCAAGAGTTTCTGGTTCAGATTGCTATCGGTGCGAGTTGGGACAAAATTGAATAAAATGCATAAAAATTTTGTAATTTTAATTGGTTAATTATGCGTATCCTCTATATGGGCTCTCCTGCACCTGCGGTTTCCCCCCTTGCATATCTCCTCGACAAAGAGGTACATCGATTTCATGTTGTGGGCGTGGTATCTCAACCAGCAAAACCTGCAGGGCGTGGTCGTGGACTCATTCAGCCCCCGGTGGCGCAGTTTGCTATGGAGCGGGGACTTCTGGTGCTGCAACCGACAAAGGCAAGCGACCCAGATTTTCTGCGTCAACTTGAAGCATTACAGGTTGATGTCATCATCACCTGTGCCTATGGGCAGATTCTTTCCTCCGCTTTTTTAGCGATTCCCAAGCGGGCTACCATTAACATCCATCCATCTGCACTCCCCCAGTATCGAGGGGCTACACCGGTACCAGCGGCTCTATTGGCAGGTGATACCGAGACAGCTGTGACGGTGCTTTTCACAGTAAAACAATTGGATGCAGGGGCTTTGATTGTGCAACAATCGTTCCCTATCCAAGAGATGGAAACAGCTGGGGCCCTTACTCATCGCCTATTTGCCAGCAGTGGCCCTCTTTTGAGTACAGCTTTGGAGAAACTCTTGGACCCTTCTTTTGTGGGTCTGCCCCAGGATGAGAGCCAAGTGAGTCTGTGCCAAAAAATGACGAAGGAGCAGGGATGTGTAGACTGGCAGGCGCCTGCTGCTTTGTTGCTACAGCGGTACCGGGCTTTTTCTCCATGGCCTGGGACCTACACCTACTTTCGAGGCAAGCGGGTGGCCTTGGAGCAGCTGCTCCCTGTGGATTCTGCAATTGCTTCGGTAGAACCAGCAGGAACGTTCTCCTACGTGAAAGCGAGTAGGAAATTGCAGGTGCGGTGTGGGGATGGCAAAGATCTCTTGATAGCTCAATTAAAACCAGAGGGGGGGAGCTCAATTTCTGCAGAAAGTTTTTGGAATGGACTGCGTGATAAAACCTCTCCACTTCTTTTTACGTCGAAGGAAACTTTGTGATGATTACAACTACGACACCGACGGCTTTGCTTACAGAAGAAAATTATGACGCCAACTACCTGCGATTTGTGGACCGGCAAGCTGGGGTGAGCCTTGTCTATGACAGTGAGGACGAGCGCTTTTACTACAATGTGTATTGTATGGATCTGGTGATTACCAAGGAACTTTTTTCTGTGGAGTGTGAATTCCTTGAAGATGCGCTAGAATTGGTGCATCAGGAATTTGGTACATGGGAGCTTGTTCCATATGAGAAAAAAGGATGTTCCGATTGTTCAGCTAAGTAAGCGTGTCCTCGCAAGTATGGTCGCCTCTTTCCTTTTTTCTTTGCCTGCTTTGGCAAATCCGGCATTGCTGGCAACGTGGTTTCCTCTGCCTTCTTCTCCCGGTTGCAACTCCATCGAGCCGAAACGCATGCATGAATATGAGATTGCAGATCCGGTTTTGGTGCGACGGTTGGGTGAAATCCGAACTGCCATCCAGGAGCGAAATGCTATCGCTCTTACAGCACTCTTTCATCCCCGTCTGCAAATGCAAGCTGAAAAGGTAGTCCAAGTTTTTCAAGTTGAAGAGAGCACGGTGGGGGCGCGACACGAAGTCTCTGACTATGAGCTGTGGGCCTTGCGTCCTCAGGAAAAAGATCACAATCAAATCCAGTGTGAGAGTGAACCCATTGTCATCAATACCTTGTATGGGTATCCATTGCAGATGGCCTATTGGGTGCAAAGTTCAGGGAGTGAGGATCTTGGCCGATTTTTTATGCTGCTGGTGCAAGATCGTACCACATGGAGAATCGGTGCTTTTCGATTTCAACGATGGACCTATTTGAAGAAAAACGCAGAAGGCTGGGCTGCTGCAGCAGACCTTGCAGATGCGCAGAAAAAACCACTCGAAGCCTTTTTTCAGCGAGATCTTGCCCAGAAACTTCTTGCAGGGGAGACTCTCTTTACATTGCCTGCTGTACAGAGTTGGAAGGAATTGCAAGAACGTACATTTTCAACTGCTATGTTTGAAGCTCAGGTGCAAAAAAACCTTGGCGCCGAAAAACCGCTGTATATCGCACCTGCTTTATCCCCCAACGGGCACTCGTTGTTGCTTCGATTTGAAATTAAGGAAGAATGGGCTTCGACGAAAATCCGAGCCCACTGTGCAGAGATTGCGGGAAGAGCGCTGAAAGCCCCCGCATTCTCTTTTCTCCAAGGGGTGCGTTGTGGGTATCTCTTCCCAGGGGAGCCAGCTGCACAGGATGGCAAGCTGGGAAGTGTGTATGTGGAGAGATGAGAACGGGGTGTCCCCGTTCTCATCCCCCTCTTAAGGAAGTGCCATTCGGTAGGTGTCCCCGATCTCAACTGCCCCGTTTGTCAAAGCTTGCATATTTTTTACGTGCGAATTCAGTCCATTCATTGAGCTTTTGGTTGCGAAAGAGGGGTTTATCCCAATCCTTCACAAGCGCATCGAGTTCAGCTTCTGTCACAGGAAGTTCAGAAAGAGAGGCGATGTCTTCTGGAGTGGGTGATGGTTTTGTAGCGAGCAATTGCTTCCATGCTTGATTCAATTCTGTATGCATATCCACGTGGAGTACCCCGATAAGGTCACTCAAAATCGATTTTCGCATCCGATTCTTCTTCATATCAAAGCTAAAAGTTGGGGCTGGGGTCACAAAAGGGTTAATCACTAAGGAGCGAGATCCTGCCAACTGATAGGCCTCTGGATTGACTGCCATGCGCTCGAGAGCAGCAAAGGTAGGGCCTTGGGGATCACCTTTCTTCAAGAGAAGCACGAGCTGTGCCTCTGGGCTCAGGATGTATTCAATGAAACGCTCTGCTTGTACTTGATGCGGTGTACCCTTTAGAATCGCAACCGGATCAGAGTTAAATAATGTTTGTCCAATGGGCAACACAAAACCTAGATTTTTTTCCCCGAGTAAATTGATCTTTGCCATGGCATAAAAATCCACCGCAATGGCAGAAGCCACTTCTCCGCTTACCACTGCTTTGATTGGGTCTGAGCTGGATTGGGTAAATTGTTTCGCATTGGCTGCCAAGAGGGTCAAGGTCTCCCAACCTTTTTTCCAACCTTCGGCTTCTAGAATAATGAGATCCATCATGAGGAAAGAACTCGATCGACGAGGATCTGCCATGCTTACCTGATCCAAATAGGCTGGATGCCCCAAGTCTCGCCAAACCAACGGGGCTGCCAGCTTACGCAGTGCCAATATTTGCTTGTTGTAAAAAATACCAAATGCAGAGAGAGCAGAGGCTACCCATCCTGGATTTTGAAGTCGTGTACCGCTTAGCATGGCCGGAATTTGCTGACGCAGAGATTCTGATAGTGTGTACGGAACGAGGAGCCCCTCTTCTTGCAGCTCATCGAAAGAGAGTTCACCTCCCCCGAAAAAAACATCTACTCCAATGGGGCCTTTCCCGGCTCGAGCTCGGATAAAGCGCACATCATTTTCTGCGCCACCTTGATCGATCCACTCTACATGAATGGGGGTTTTGTATTTGGTTGCATAGGCTTTTTCAAAGCGAGGAATCAACTCATCTTGGATAGATTTGCGATGAGGGGAAATGATCGTGAGGGTGTCAGATGCAAATCCTGAGAATGGAAAGAGGCACAACCAGACAGACATCCACCACATGCGCATGCGTAGCATACTCATCTCGCCTCCGGCTTTAAACAGCTTCTTATTATGATTGGATTACTTACTACAAAAGTATCGGTTTAGAGCGGAGTGTCAAGTGTATTGTCAGTGGCTGCTAATGGCCTAAGGGTGCCCCCTGTCATCCCAAGGCTGCGTAGCAGCCGTATGGGATCTCGATAAAAACGCAGAGATCCCATACGGTCCCTTCGGGACCTTGGGATGACAGAAATTACATCCAAGGGTCTCCCAACTGTGTAAAGATGATGGACCCTAAAAAAACGAAATTGTCGACACGCTCTAGGCGAGGCCAATGGCTTGACGTACTTGTTGGAGAAAGGCTTGTGCTTTCGGCCGCGCTTTTTCTGCACCCTTTGCCAAAATGGCATCGATCTGCGCAGGATTTTCCATCAGCGCTGCATAGCGAGCTCGAGGCTCTCGCATGGCTTCATCGACGATAGAAAATAGCTCTGCTTTAACATCTCCCCAGCCGATCCCTCCTTGCAGGAGTCGTTGTCGGAGAGACTCTGTTTGTGCCTCAGTTGCGAATTCCCGATAAAAATGAAAAATGGGCGCAGTCTCTGGATCCTTCGGTTCTTCCGGACGGGAGGAATCTGTAACAAAACGGTTGATCAGGGTGCGTAGCTTTTTTGGGGTTTCAAAAAGAGGGATGGTATTGCCGTAGCTCTTGCTCATTTTGCGCCCGTCCAAGCCGGGTAGTACCAACCCCACCTCCAAATCGGGCTCTGGCAAAGTAAACAGAGAGGTCTTGTAGCGAGTATTGAAAGCGTGAGCGATATCACGGGCCATCTCTAGGTGTTGGAATTGATCCTTGCCTACGGGTACTTTGTTGGCTTGAAACAACAAAATATCGGCGGCCATGAGCGCTGGATACGCATAGAGACCGGCATTGATCCCCTGATCGGCATCGTGGCCTTTCTCCAGGTTCAGGTCGCGCTGGGCCTTGTATGCATGAGCCCGGTTCAGTAGGCCTTTTGCCGTGCAGCAGGTTAAAATCCACTGCAATTCAAAGACTTCCGGGATGTCTCGTTGACGATAAAGGGTAACTGCCTCTGGATCCAGTCCACAGGCGAGCCAGGTGGCAGCTACTTCATAGACATACTGTCGTAGCAAATTCGGATCATGTAAGGCATTGATGGCATGATAATCGGCAATAAAATAGTAGTGGTCCAATTGTCGATTTTGGCTTGCTTGTATTGTAGGTCGTATTGCCCCTAAATAATTGCCAAAATGAGGGGTCCCTGTAGGTTTAATCCCTGACAGATAGATTTTCTTTTGCATCCCATGTCCCATTTTTTGCGGTTGCGCGTGTGCCAGCAACTATACCGATCGCAATTGAGTTTGCAACAGCCTTACGCGGGAAAATACAAATTCCCAACCCTGAATAGGGTGGGAGGATCAGGCCAACTTGTAGGGAGGAATTTTTCTTCCAGAGAAAGCAGGACAAATCAAACGAGGCTGAGAGTTCGGTAAAACTTATCCTTGGTGCTGGTGACCTTGGTGCTGGTGACCTTGGTGTTGATGACCATGATGATGGCCTTGGTGTTGATGACCATGATGATGGCCTTGGTGTTGATGACCATGATGATGGCCTTGGTGGCCTTGGTGGCGTTGGTCATGGCGTTGTTGCTGTTGTTGGCGTTGTTGGTTGTGCTGCTGATGACGGCATTGCTCTTGTCCAACAGGATGAGCAGAAAGAGCGGGTGCAAGCAACATAGTTACAGACGCAGCAATGCTAAGTACTAGACGCATGAGAAACTCCTTGGAACGAAAAAATATAAGGGATAATCTTATGGGTAGAGTAATCCTCTCTTTTTTTTTCGAAAAGAAGTCCCTCACAAAAGTCTAACTTTTTATGAACGGCGGCTAATTTTCTTATTAATTTCCTATGATAAGGTTCTGCGCGAGGCGAGAATTTTTACCGCCTCCACAAGACCTGTACCTGCGGTATAGACCTGAATCTCACCACTCACACAGCGGGGGGCCAAGCCAGATAACACTTTCCCGGGGCCGATCTCGACAAAATCCCGTACTCCAGCTTCGAAAGCGGTTTGAATGCTTTGCTGCCAAAAAACTGGGCTATCGATTTGGGTGGCTAAGAGGTCTGCAGTGTAGGGTGCGGCTTCTTTGCCGGTGCAGTTTGCCAAAATTCGGCCAAAACCGGTTCCAAACAAGGAGGCTTCGAGCAGGGGTTCCATCTTCTTACGAGCGGGTGCCATCAAGGAAGAGTGGAAAGGTGCGCTGACAGGTAACGGCATGACCCGAAGTTTGGCTTCTTTGCAGCGAAGGCCTGCCATCTCAACTGCAGTTTGATCCCCAGAGAGGATCCACTGTTCGGGGCTATTGTAATTGGCAATTTCCACGGGCTTTTTGGTAATTCGAGAGACGGTCTTGCACAGCTCAGGCACGGTTTCTTCCAGCTTGGGTCCAATGACCGCAATCATAGCTCCTCCGCCTTGGAGGACGGCCTCTTGCATGAAGAGTCCCCGCTGGCGCACGAGATAAACGGCGCGGGCAAAATCCAACCTCTTGCTGGCGACCAGGGCGCTGTATTCGCCCAAGCTATGACCGGCTACCCAATCTGGGGTGAAGTTGGCCTCCTCTTGCAGAACCTTCCACATGGCGTAGCTAACTGTGACCAAGCAGGGTTGCTGGTTTGCGGTCAGTACGAGAGCCTCATCGGGCCCCTCCATACAGAGCTTGCGGATGGGAATACGGCTGGCATCCTCCGCCTCCTCAAAAAGGACGAGGGCGCGGGGAAATTGCTCCAGCAGCTCGCGAGCCATACCCACGCGCTGGGAGCCCTGACCTGGGAACATGGCAAGAGAGTGAGCCATGAGAGGATTCCTCCTTCATTATTCAGATATTCTGAGTACTTAAAGAGGGAAGTTACTTGGATTCATCAACCGCTGGAGTGGAGCCATCCCAGTTGGTCGCGGTGCTCTTGACCTGGATGACTTGGCGGCCAGCGTAGAATCCACAACCACCACAAACTACGTGGGGGCGCTTGGCTTCTTTGCAGTTGGTGCAGATGGAAAGACCAGGGGCTGTCAAGGCATGATGGGACCGACGCATATCTCGTTTGGAGGCAGAGGTGCGGAATTTAGGTGTTGGCATATAATTTACTCTCCATTTGGAACTTGAAACCAGGGCTTGAAACTACCGTAGATACCCCGAAAGTTGGCGGAGGTCAACGGGAATTGCGTCTCAGGCCTGCCCTTCATTTTTTTCTCGCCTCTTTCCTCAATTATAGGTATCTTGTTCGCGGTTAATTTCCCTATTTCACAAGTCTTCTCACAATAGGGTGTGCCACCTCCACTTTTAATTTATGGGGGGGCATGGTGAAGACTGACGAACAACCTGAAAGGATTGAGAAAATGTCTGTTAATGTAAACATGAAAGAGCTGTTGGAAGCTGGGGTTCATTATGGTCACCAGTGCCGTCGTTGGAACCCAAAGATGCGTAAGTTCATTTTTGGCTCTCGCAACGGGATCCACATTATCGATCTGCAAAAGACGGTAAAGAGTTTCAAGAAAGCCTGTGATTTCTTAGAGGAAACCACCGCTCGCGGCGGTCACGTGCTGTTTGTTGGCACCAAGCGCCAAGCTCGCGACATTACGGCAGCTGAAGCCAAGCGTTGTGGCATGTATTTCATCAATTTCCGCTGGTTGGGCGGTACATTGACGAACTACCCTACGATTAAAAGAAGCATCCAGCGCTTGAAAAAAATGGAAAAGATGTCGGAAGACGGCACCTACGCCAAATTGACCAAGCGCGAAGTATTAAATATGGAGCGGGAGCGTGAAAAGCTAGAGCGCAACCTTGGCGGGATCAAGGATATGCCTGGCTTGCCAAAGGCTCTCTTCGTTTCCGATGCTCATAAAGAGCACACTGCCGTTATGGAAGCACGCAAGATGGGGATTCCGATCATTGCAATTGCCGACACCAACGCAGATCCAGAAGGCATCACCTACCCGATTCCTGGAAATGACGACAGCATCAAGTCAATCGACCTTTTCATCCGTTCTGTAGCTGATGCTTGCATCGCTGGTAGTGTCCGTAAAGGGGAGTTCAAAGAGGAAGCCCAATACAGTGCTACCCAAGAGGGCACCATTTTTGACAAGGGCGGCCACTCCGTCAAGGTTATGAAAAAGCGTCCGGAAGCCACTGAAGTGATGGATAACCAGGCCGACAGCGATAAAGACAAAGCATAAGCTAAAAAAAAGGGGCCACTGTGATGAATATTTCCGCAACGCAAGTAAAAGAATTGCGCGAGAAAACCGGCGTTGGCATGATGGAGTGCAAGAAGGCACTCGTAGAATCCAGCGGTGATTTGGAGCAAGCCATTTTGTGGCTGCGCGAAAGAGGCATGTCCCGTGCTGCAAAGAAAGCAGATCGCGTGGCAGCCGAAGGGATCGTTGAAGCCGCTCTTTCTGCAGATCAAACACGGGCCGTAGTTCTCGAAGTGAACTGCGAGACCGATTTTGCAGCCAAGAACGAAAATTTCCAACAGTTTGTTAAACAAGCCGCCCAGATCGCTCTTGACCAAAAGTTGGAGAGCATCGAAGCCTTAAAGGCAGCGAAAACAGCCGAAGGTGCCACTGTCGAGAATACCTTGATGGAACTCATCGCAAAAGTAGGTGAGAATATGAATCTGCGTCGCTTGCAAACTATGCAAGTAGCCGATGGGTTCATCTCCCGCTACATTCACATGGGTGGAAAAATTGGTGTGTTGATCGGGCTACAAGGTGAGCGCAGTGAAGCTGCCTCTGTTGTGGGTGCAGACATTGCCATGCATATTGCTGCAGCAGCTCCTCGTTACTTTGCAGCTGCTGATGTTGTAACCAAGGAGTTGGATCAAGAGCGTGAATTGGCTCGTAAAAAGCTCTTGGAGCAAGGCAAGCCAGAAGCCATGGTCGACAAGATTGTGGATGGACAGATGAGCAAGTTCTACAAGGAAGTTTGCTTGATTGAGCAACCTTTCATTAAAGAGCCTAAGCAAACTATCCTTGAGTATGTCAATAGCACCAAATTGGGATTGAAGCCGGTCTGTTTTGCTAGATTCCAACTGGGAGAAGGCATCGAAGTAAAAGTGCAGAATTTTGCTGAAGAAGTGGCTATGGTTTCTCAACAATAAGCGTATCGGATCGTTCTTTACCCTAACACTGGAGCCCCATTGTGGAAACAAAACCCAAGCGTGTGATGCTGAAAATCTCAGGAGAAATGCTCGGGGGGGAGCCAGGACATGGGATCGATCCCGCTTCTATCGAGCGGATTGCAGAGGAGATTGCCTCTGTCCATCATGCTGGATATGAAATTGCCGTGGTGATCGGTGGGGGGAATATTTTCCGAGGCTCTCAAGTCGGATCTCTCTGTATGGATCGAGCGGCTGCTGACTATATGGGGATGCTTGCCACCTGTATCAACGGGTTGGCTTTGCAGGAAGTCATTGAGAACAAATGTGATCTGCGTACCCGCGTGATGACTGCCATTCATATGCCAGAGCTTGCAGAGCCTTACATCCGCAGAAAAGCAATTAAGCACTTGATTGAAAAACGAGTGGTGATTTTTGCGGGTGGTACGGGTAATCCTTTATTTACGACGGATACAGCTGCTAGCCTTCGAGCTCGAGAAATTGGAGCCGAGATCATTTACAAAGCCACTAAAGTAGATGGCATCTACGATAGTGATCCATTCAAAAATCCAAAAGCACTTAAATATGATGAACTCACCTATTTGGAGGTGATTTCAAAAAATTTGAAAGTGATGGATGCCACTGCCATCACCATGTGTATGGATGTACAAATGCCGATCAAGGTTTTCAAATTGGGTGAAAAAGGCAGCGTATTGCGTGCCATTACAGATGCCAGTGTTGGAACTACGGTTCGCTAGATTTTAGAAGGAAAAGAAACGATGCATGCAATTCTGACAGAATGTGAAAAACAAATGAAGTTGCGGATACAGGGTTTTGAAAAAGACCTGACCCGTCTCCGTACGGGGCGTGCATCTGTTTCTCTTCTTGAGGGTGTACGGGTGGATTACTATGGGACCCTCACACCGCTTAACCAAGTGGCTGCACTTTCTACACCAGATGCCAGAACGATTGTAGTGGCTCCTTTTGAGAAAAAATTAATCGGTGCAATTGAGCGTGGTATTCAAATGGCAGATGTGGGTGTTCAACCCACCAATGATGGAAATGTGATTCGCTTGCCGATCCCTCCCCTCAATGAAGAACGTCGAAAAGAGCTGGCAAAAAATGTTCGAAAGTGTGGAGAAGAAGCAAAGGTAAGTCTGCGCAAAATCAGGCAGGATGCCAATGCAGATTGCAAGAAAGCTGAAAAAGATAAGACGCTCAATGAAGATGAGAGCAAGAAGCTGCAAAAAGACATTCAGAAAATAACGGATGACTACACAAAGCAGCTGGATGATAAAGTAGCAAAGAAAGAGCAAGAAGTTCTATCTATGTAAGTTTGACCCCGATTTTTCTCTTTTTTAATCTCTCAACCAGTGTAGTGCGATTCAACCCAAGCAAACGGGCTGCCTGGTTTTTGTTGTTTTGTGTCCGTTGCAAGGCTTCTAGAATATAGCGATTCTCTAGATCTTCAATTAATTCTGCAAGATTCATCCCCTGGGTAGGCAATGTCCCAAATGCACTGGGGTACTGCAACTGAGGTTTAGGGAGCGAGTCTTCTATTCTAAACGAGGGGGCTTGTCCGGGGTTGAGTTGACATTCTATGGGGAGGTCATCCCCCGTAATTTCTCCCCCCTCTCTGACAATCACCAACCGTTCTACAATGTTTTGCAATTGACGCACATTTCCAGGCCAGTCATATCGGCAAAGGGTTGCCATTGCTTCTGGGGAGAACCAACAGGGAACCTCTTTGTAGTGGACTTGGTTTGCAATATCGAGAAAGTGATGTAGCAGGCACTCTACATCGTCATATCTTTCTCGAAGGGGAGGGATCCGGATGGGCAATACGTGCAATCGGTAGTACAGATCGAGACGAAATAGATGCTCTTTAATGGCTTTTTCCAAGTCCACATTGGTGGCAGCAATAATGCGAACATCTGCCTCTACGATCCGATTACTGCCCACGGGGGAATAGGTTTTTTCTTGTAACACCCGCAAGAGCTTGGCTTGTAGGCGCAGGGACATATCCCCGATTTCGTCAAGAAAAACAGTGCCTTGATTGGCGGCCCCAAAGTAGCCTTCCCGGTGACGGTCCGCTCCAGTAAAGGCCCCTTTTGCATGACCGAATAGTTCAGATTCTAAGAGTTCATCGGGAATCGCACTACAGTTAATGGCAAGGAACGGGTGATGGGCGCGAGGGGACAAGCGGTGGATGGCCGAGGCAATTAACTCTTTACCGGTTCCACTTTCTCCTAAAATCAAGACAGACCCATTTGTTTTTGCCATTTTGGCAACAAGTTGAAGTACATGGTGCATCTGTACGCTTTGGGTGACCACTTCGGGAAACAGCGAGAAGGGTTCTTGTTCTGCTTTGCACGTTTGTTGCTGTAACTTTCTGGCTTCTCTATTCTCTTTGGTTTTGTCCATCGATATCAATACCCCCCGGTGGCAGTAAGGACCAAAAAGGCGTATCGCAAGAAAACAAAAGGAATTATATTGGAGGAATAGGAGCGAAAACAAAATGTGTATCTATGATTTTGATTGATATCCATCAATTTAATCTTAAACGAACTCTTTGCGGGCAAGCAATTTACCCTTGTTTTGTTACGAAGAGGTATAGTTTGGTTTTTCTTGGTTTCATAAAAATAGAAAAATAACTGAATGGAGGAACCCTTGAAAGTTGCTTTGGTCCATGACTGGTTGGTCACCTATCGAGGTGGAGAGAAGGTATTGGAGCAATTGGCAGGTATGTTTCCAACGGCTCCCATTTATACGTTATTTTATGATCCCAGAAAACTTCCCCCCAGCTTGACCCAGCGAGAGATTATTTTTCCGAAGAATCTTAATCGGTTTGTCGGATTTCGAAAGGAATTTTTGCTCGCTTTCTATCCGACAATTATCGAATCGTTTGACTTAACTGCCTATGATCTCATTATTAGTTCTTCTTCTTGTGTGGCAAAAGGGGTGATTGTAGGGCCACATGCCAAGCACCTTTGCTATATGCATGCACCTATGCGTTATATTTGGGATCAGCAGAAATTTTATTTTTCAACCTATGGGAAAATTCCCGGGCTTTCCTTTATTGCCAATCTATTGGCAACTCACTTGCGGATGTGGGATGTTACAAGTTCCAATCGAGTAGATCGGTTTGTAGCCAACTCTCACTTTGTAGCCCAACGGATTGCACGCTATTACCGTCGAGATTCCGTTGTGATTGCCCCACCGGTGGAGTTGCCTACACAACCACCTCAGTGGAAAAAGAAAGATTACTATCTGATTGCAGGGGCGTGGGTTCCTTACAAACGATTGGAGCTGGCAGTAGAAGCTTGTAAAAAAATGGATAAAAATCTGATAGTTGCTGGATTTGGATCCCAAGAAAAAAAGCTACGAGCTGCCGCAGGGCCTCGTACTCAGTTTATACAGGCTCCCGATGATGCTACCTTGGGGCGGCTCTTGGGAGAGGCTAGAGCGTTGTTATTTCCTGGGATTGAAGATTTTGGTATACTGCCCATTGAGGCAATGGCCCAGGGGACTCCGGTGATAGCCATGGCAAAGGGGGGGGCATTGGATTATGTAACCTCACGAAAAACCGGAGTATTTTTTGAAGAGCAGACGGTGGAATCTTTGCAGAATGCGATCCGTGTATTTGAGTCCCTGCAGTTTGACCCCCAGGTTTTGTATTTGGCCTCCCAACAGTTTGGATCTGATATTTTTGTTCATCGGATCAAAAAGGAAATCGAGACCCTTTTAGCCAGAGATACCCATGCGTTTTCATAACCCTTCTTTGTCTTCGATCAAAGCCTGTCTAGACCTCCTTGTGGTCTGTCTTTTGTGGATCTTTGCTTTCTATCTGCGTTTTTATACGTACTGGTCGGCAGAAAAAGGCATTCCAGAGTGGGGCCTGTATGTAAAATTGCTGCCTTTTATTGTCCTTATTTGGGCAGCAACCTTTCATAGTATGGGTGTGTATAGCTCTCATTTTCGTACCCCCCTCTTGGAGGGGTTGGCAACGGTAAAGGCCTGCCTCATTGCAACAACTGTATTCATTGCGATGACTTTTTTCTATGAGGAGTACCATTACTCACGCGGAACTTTAGTGGTTTTTGCGTGTATCCATCCTTTTGGGCTTTTGGGGGTGCGTAGTTTATTTCGAAAATATGTTCGCTACCAAAGAAAAAATGTAGAACCTCAGCGTATTTTAATTTTGGCTACCGGTGCGAGGCTCCAAGAAGCATTTTCCTTTATGACGAGTTTATCGGAGCCTTGGCAGATTGAAACCGTTTTGTCGGTGGGAACAGAGGAAGAGCACAGCCGGGCAAAAGAGTTTTGTAAACAGAAAAAATGGCCGATCCGTATCGAAGAAGATTTAGAGGCATATTTTTCTCAGCAATATGCTCGTTCTTTGGTTATTGCCTTGTCACATGAGCAATACCAAAAACTACAGGGAAAGTTGGAAAATATTTGGAATCAAATCCCAGAAGTGATTGTGATTCCAGATCTTCATGTCTATCAACAGGGGGCCTCTCCAATTCAGTACATTCAGGAGGTACCGGCTTTTTTCCCCCACGAAACTTCTTTGACCGGTGTGGGGCTCGTACAAAAACGAATTTTGGATCTGCTAGGGGCTGTAGTTGCTATTTTGATCTTTTCTCCACTTCTGATTTTGATTGCGGTGGTACTTAAACTTACCTCTCGGGGGCCTATCTTTTATAAACAAGAGCGGGTGGGTCTCGATGGAACTCGATTTGATATGTTGAAATTCCGATCCATGTCTGTTTCTGCAGAGCAGGAGACGGGTGCAGTTTGGGCAAAAAAGAATGACACACGTGTAACAAAAGTTGGGAAATTTTTGAGGGCCACTAGCTTGGATGAACTTCCTCAACTTTTAAATGTGTTGTATGGAGATATGAGCTTGGTGGGGCCTCGTCCGGAGCGTGCTGTTTTTGTGGATCAGTTCAGGCATAAAATTCCCCAGTATATGTTGCGTCATAAAGTAAAAGCGGGGATGACAGGTTGGGCACAGATTAATGGGTGGCGCGGCAGCACAGATCTGCAAAAACGGATCGAGTTTGATTTGTACTATGTGAAAAATTGGTCTTTGCTGTTTGATTGCAAGATTTTGTTTTTTACCCTTTGGAAAGGATTCGTTCACCCTAATGCTTATTAATTGGTAACTACCCAGGTAGTTGCCTTTTTTCTTTTTCTTTTTCTTTTTCTTTTTCTTTTTCTTTTTCTCTTGGGGCACCAGCTGCGCAGTTGCCCCAAACCCCTCCTTGCCACGCAAGGGGAGAACGGGGATCTCTTTCCAAGATGACACGTCAAGGCCGGCGCTCGCTCGGGGCCTCCCACCCTCTCTCAATCGCAGACAATATTTTAGTCATGGAAGTAAGCCCTTGACTGCGATTTGTGACCGGGTAGGTCCCCCCAATCCTTTCTATTACCCACATCTTTTAATTTGAGAGGATGTCTGTTCCATTGTACGAGAAAGATACGGATTCTTGTTAACAGCGTCAAGGCTGGCCTCTGTGGGGGCACTCCATAATTCTGTGGGGACACCCCGTTGGGGTGTCCCCACAGGACTTTCGCCTCACCAGGGATACTCCTAACGGGGTGTCCCTGATCTCATCATCCTCTCTTAAGGAAGCAGACATCCTCTCAAATTAAAAGATGTGGGTAATAGAAAGCCCCCAAGCGGCTGCCCTTGGCGCGTCATTCTGGAAATGTATCTCCGATCTCTCGCGGCTACCAGATCTTTGCAGCTACGGGAGAGAGCGGTCGGATTCCTTTCGGTTACCATTTGAGGGGCCAAGGGCAGCCGCTTGGGAGGACCTACCCGGGTCACAAATCGCAGCCAAGAGCTTACTGTCCATGACTAAAATACTATCTGCGATTTTGAGAGGGTGGGAGGCCCCGAGCGAGCGCCGGCCT
>CANJLI010000043.1 GCA_947475005.1 Deltaproteobacteria bacterium
AAATCAATAATTGCTGAACTTACACGTTCGACATCTTCTTCTTGTAAGTTTGGATAAATAGGAATTCGTAAGATCGAATTTGCCACACGATCCGTTACAGTAAGATCTCCCGAAGCACGCCCCCATTTCATTCCAGCTGGAGAACTGTGTAAGGGAACATAATGACTCACACTGGAGATGCCTTTTTCAGACAATGCCTTTTTCAATCCCGCAAGTTGGGTAGCATCCGACAAAAGCAGATAAAAAATATGCCCACTGCCGATCGTCTCGGAAGGCACGGTGGGAAGCTGCACAAATCCAGCTTGCTGCAACGGCGCCAATCGTTTCATATACTGATCAAAAATGGCACGTCGTTTTGCCAATAGCACATCAGCTACTTCAAGCTGGGCTTGCAATACAGCTGCGATTAAATCTGAAGGCAAAAAAGAGGACCCCACATCACACCAGGTATATTTGTCTACTTCTCCCCGGAAAAATTGACTCCGGTTGGTACCCTTCTCCCGTAAAATTTCCGCTCGAGTGCAATATTTTTCCCCATTGAGAAGCAAAACACCACCCTCACCTGCAGCGATGGTCTTGGTTTGATGGAAACTTAAAATCCCCATGTCTCCGATAGAACCCAACATTTTTCCCTTGTATTCACACAAGTATCCATGGGCCGCGTCTTCGATAACAGCAAGCCCATGACGTTTGGCAATCTCCATGATCGTATCCATCTCACAACCGATCCCCGCATAATGCACAGGAACGATGGCTTTGGTACGGGGGGTGATGGCTGCCTCCAACTTGGTTTCATCCAAGTTCAAGGTATCGGGACGAATGTCCACAAAGACAGGTACCGCCCCTCTCAACACAAAAGGATTTGCGGTGGAGACAAATGTAAACGAAGGCATGATCACTTCGTCACCGGGTTGAATATCAAGAAGCAAACTAGCAAGTTCAATGGCATCTGTGCCAGAGGTGGTAAGCAAAGCTCGAGTACTGCCCAATCTTGTGGCAAGGATTTCTTCACACTGATGAGTAAAAGGCCCATCTCCATGCACGTGCATGCTGGTTAGGCATTGTTGCAAGTATTCGATTTCACGACCAGACCACGTAACTTCATGATAGGGAATCTTAGTTCTCATTTTGTACTCTCTTATTTAGGTGAAAAATTGGGTTTCTTCGAACATCGGACAATTGCGTGAATTCTCTGATTGGCCACCCATTTCTCGTGATCAAGCAAGAAATAAAATATACTTTTTGGCAATGGAACAAACTCCAAGTCACAATAGCGCAATACTTCATGAAGCTCATGAAATCGAAATGCATACAAAGCAAAATGCCGAGTCTCCGGGCAAATGGAGTCGGGTTCTTCTAAGTAAGCTAGAAATTTAGGCGTAATGCCATACATCCAATGTAAAAATTCAGGCAACGTCCACTGCTCAGGCGGGATAGAATTCGGGTATTTGTAGTAAAATTGAGAAATCCCAGAGCGGGTATTACCCACATAGGTGAAGGTATAGTGATTGTGGCTTACTTGCTGTCTGCGAGCTAATTCTTGATACAAACGAGGTGACGTATTTAAGGGGATAAAAGCTGCCACAATGCCAACGGTGGCATAGAGCCCAAAAATCATCTTGACCCATGTACGGTTGAAAAAAGCATCTTGACGCACGTGGTTGATCTTAAAGGAAGAGCAAAATCTTCTGAGCCCATCAAAGGAAGCCAAAAAGAAAAAAGGCACCATGGGGGTAAAATATCGAACTTCTTTATGCCCCAAGATCACATGGACCACAGAAAAAAACAATACGGGAAACAGAAGAAATGAATTTTTTGCAAGGCTATGCAAAATGAGAGGTGCCAATACGATGGAAAAAGGAGGAAACCAAGTCAGAAAATATTCTTTTCCATAAAAATACCAAGGGGAATTCCCCCAGGTTAATCCCCCATCCTCATTGGAAAGTGCATATTGCAAGTAATTCCAGGCAGGCGTGAAGGGCATCCCCGTATAAGAAATATCTACAAGGGCCATAGGCAAGAGTCCCAGCAATAGCCCCCCGGCGACCCATTTTCCCCATCGCTTCCAATCAGGTTCTCGCATCACAAATGCAACCAAAAGTCCCAAACAGGCAAATCCTGCTTGCAACCGACAGGAAGCGGACACGCTTAAAAAGATACCGAAGAGAATCCATTTACTCCGAGAGCGAGCCGTCAACAGGCAGTAGAGAGCCCAGACTAAAGCCGTGGTGGCATAGTTTTCCTGGGAGGTGCGTAAAAACAACATGGGCCCAAATATACTGAAGGCGTAGAGTAGAGTTCCCATTCTTCGATATCGAAATGAAAACCCCATGCTTTGCAAAATAACATAGAAGGCAAAAAATCGTGTGGCCGCTACCAATCCAGCAAAAGCACGCATGATCGAAGCCTCAGTAGCTCCATCCAAAGATAAGGATCGGGTGAGCATCAAGATGGGGGCATGAATGACACCGAGAAACATGGACACTATGGGATGGTCTGAGTTGAATTCCCAGGCAAGTGTGGCATATCCATAGGCCACTTGATGAGCAGCCTCTAGGACACGGGCATGCTCATCCGGTTGTTGCCAGCCTTCACTAAAAAAGGCCGCTACAATCAGAAAAACTCCATACACCCCGTAGAGTTTCCAAAGAACACGCATATCTGAATTAGTGGGATTCATGTTTGAGGTTCCAAAGATAAATTAGCAAGGTTTTAAAATAGACAAGACTATCTTTCACCGCAGATACCGTACTTTCTTTATTTGGATTTTGTGTAAAACCGATGGAGATTCCTCCTACACGTAGACCCGCTTGGAAACTGCGATGCACAATTTCAGTGTCCCAAAACCAAGAAGGATTCTTCGTTTTCCTCAAAACCGGTAAAATCTTTTCTCGATGGAAAATTTTAAATCCAGCCTCGGTATCTCGAACCGGAAGAGGCATCACGATGCGCAACAAGAATCGATAGCCATAGCTTAGGATCCAGCGAATGGGTTTGGTCCAAGGATTGGTGGAGTGGCGTTGCCCAATGACAACATCCAACTCGTGGGTCCGTACTCTCTCAATGGCAGCGAGCAAAGGCTGGTATTCGTGTTCCAGATCGATATCGATAAATCCAACACAACTTCCTTTTGCTTTTTCAATACCGGAACGGACAGCTGCCCCTCGACCTTGGTTATGGAGATGGGGAATGAAACTAGCTAGTATGCCGTACTGTTGCACCGCATCCACCGCTCGCTTCACCTCAGCTAAGGTGTTGTCGGGGGAGGCATCTTCCACAAAGATGAATTCCACATGCAAATCGGAGGCTTGGAAATATCGAGCCAAAATCGAGGCATTCTCTACGATATGAGGCGCATCTTTGTAAGCGGGTATGACCAAGGTAAAATCCAAGGGAGTTTCTTTCTTCGGTATACTTGATTGCGGTTTGGTTTGGGTGAGGTTCATTGAACTTTTTCCTTTAAAGTTCCAGGGCTTTTTCCCGATAGAGATACAGAAAGAATTCGATATCATCATAAGGATTGCACTGATGTTCAGAAAACTCCTCTACCTTTCGGCTTTTTTTCTCCTGGCTCTAGCCTCTTGTACGCAAAAGTCGCCTCCTCCTCAAGACGAATCCGCGCAATCAAGCCAAATTACAAACCAAAATGCTTTTATAACCAGCTCCAATACAAGCTCTGAAATTTCTTTTCTTGCTGGCAAGATGGTGTACTACGGATCGGGAACTGATCTTCAAGCAAGCAATATTCAATTGCGGGGGTATGCACTGCCTACTCAACAAGCTGGATCTACAGCGATTGTTGCTGTTCCTGGGAGATTGGGACTTAGCGAAGCCTTCAAAAAAAGTCTATCGACCTTCTCTCAACATGGATTTTCTGTGCTGGCAGTAGATCTCTTTAACCAAGTTCCTGACTCCCTTGCAGCTGGCAAGGCACTTGAAACAGCTTTGGAACAAAAAGGCCTCCCCGATATCATAGCCAATATCTCCCAAGCCCAAAAATTTATTGCGAAAGAGGCACAACCGTCTCAGATCGTGTTGATCGGTTGGGACACAGGGGGGAAATGGGCGGCTACCACTGCCTTGAGTATGCCGGGCATCTTTGCAGGGGTGGTCAGCTACACGGGGAATTTATCCGTGGTCCAAGAGTACACGCCTCAAAGTATTCTGACCCCGATCTTTGGTGTTTTTGCTGTGGGTGATACAGATGTTTCTGCAGCCACGATGGCTACACTTTTCACCAACCACCAGCAACAAAGGGCCCCTGTCACCTTCAAGCTCCTCCAAAACGTACAGGGCAATTTCATGGATCCTGCTAGCACCACCTATCAAGGGGCGGCTGCCGCTACGGTGTTGCAAGCTACGCTTACTTTTATTTCGGGGCTGAATGGAGCAGTGCAGGCGCAGCCTGCAGGGGATGGCTCTCAAACCAAAACGAACAGTAACAGTGGGATCCCACTTTAGTTGTCTTTTTTTTATTAAGGGAAACCAGCTGCGCAGTTTTCCCTTAAACCCTTCCTTGCCTCGCAAGGGGAGATCGGAGATGTATTTCCAGAATGACACGTCAAGGCCGGCGCTCGCTCGGGGCCTCCCACCCTCTCTCAATCGCAGAGACAACCCTCGTCAGAGAACCTAGAACGTCCGCTGCGCTTTCGACCCGGGTAGGGTCCCCCCAAGCGGCTGCCCTTGGCGCGTCATTCTGGAAATACATCTCCGATCTCTCGCTGCTACCAGATCTTTGTAGCCGCGGGAGAAAGGGGTGAGATTCCTTTTGGTTAACATTTGAGGGGCCAAGGGCAGCCAGGTAGAGGGATCCCGACGGGTCACAAATCGCAGCCGAGAGACAACTTCTATGACGAAAACCCTGTCTGCGATTTTGAGAGTCGGGAAGAATCTGCCTGAGCGCCGGCCTTGGCATCTAACATTTTGGCTGAAAGGAATTGCACTGCTCTCCAAGTGCGAGGCAAGGAAGGGGTTTTAAGGGAAAACTGCGCAGCTGGTTTCCCTTAATAAAAGTAAAAAAAAGAAAAGCAACTACTTGGGTAGTTATAAAACAAATAAGTTGACTCCCGTAGGGATCTTTGGCATATACACCATCTGACCTAAGGGGGGGCGTAGCTCAGCTGGTTAGAGCGCTGTCTTTACACGGCAGATGTCCGCGGTTCGAATCCGTGCGCCCCTACCATTTTTCTCTCGATGCCAAGGAGAAAGCCGATGGAGCTCCAACACACCGACCGCATCGAAGCCCCCGTTGAACAAATTTATTTATTAGTCCGCGATCAGTTACCTGAGATCGCAAAATATCTCCCCAGCATTCAAAAAATCGAAACCATCTCTATGCGAGAGATCGATGCAACCCATCGAGAAATCGAAAACCGTTGGTATGCCCAAGTCGAAGTTCCTGCGTTGGTGCAAAAGTTTTTGCCCCCGGAGATGTTTTCATGGAAAGACATGGCCAAATGGGACGACACTACCCGATGTGTCACCTATAAGCTGGCCTCGTTTTTTGCCAACGATCTTTTCTCTGCCACAGGCAGTAACCTCTTCGAGGCCGATGGCAAAGCCACTCGCCTTACCGTGACCTGCCATGTGGAAATTCACGGCGACAAAGTCCCCGGTGTCCCGTGGCTACTGGCCTCCAAAGTGACGCCCATGATCGAGAAGATGATTGAGAAGATGATTGAACCCAACTTGACTAGTTTGGGAAAAGGGTTGAAGGCTTATTTGAAGACGCTTCGCTAGAGCTTATCATTCGTACAAAGTTAGGGTATCATTTTGTCGAATGTCCCTACTCTCTTTCCTTCTGTAAGATCAGCGTGCTGAGTAACATATCAGCCAAAAGATGTAGTTGCGCTGTTTCGTTAGATTTTGAGAGCATAAGTTGAAAAGAAGGACGCAGTTCAGATGCCTGACAATGCGTTGCCTTCATAAATTGAGAGATAGTGGAGTAAAGCTGTAGATCAATCTCACCAATCTGTGCTCTGAGCTGTTCAATCGGTTGAATTTCTTCTCGCTTTGGCGCTTCTTTCGGGTGGGTTTTCCAAAATTTGATCCAGTATGATTGAATCTGCTTAGAAAAATCCATTTGGAGTTGCACAAAAATTTGAAATTTTTCTACAGATAGATTAAATCTTTTAGCCACTTCTACACATTTGTGTAGAACCGCTTCTTCCTGGGTAGCATCATAAATAGCTTGCTGATGTACAAATTTGGTAGCAGCGACATCTTTCATCTTCTTGGAGCGTTCTATCATTAAGTTGAACACGGGTTTCGCCTGATCAGGTTGACATAAAGTGATAGCCTGTGAAGCTATTGGATGAAGACTGAATACCAGCATGATGGCTAATTTTTTAATTTTCAAAATACTTCCCTCAGTCGAAATTCGTTTACTACTGTTTAATACATGACCTTTTGTGCGTCCATGAGACCGATTGTCAATTTATACTTCTTTTCTCGCCGGAATCAGGGCACACCCTATCTGATCTCCCGTGAATTGATCAAGCCCCAACCGTTTAATTGGCCAAGAACCCGTGAAAAAATAGATCTGCCCCGGTCTTTATCCCAGACTCCGAAATAGCCATCTACATATGTTGTAATGTGAAGCGCCAAAAATTCTGATGGGGATTGGGGACACCTACTCGTCCGTCATCCCAAGGCTGCGTAGCAGCCGTATGGGATCCCTGCGTTTTTATCGAGATCCCATACGGCTGCTACGCAGCCTTGGGATGACAGACGAGTA
The DNA here is from genome assembly GCA_947475005.1 of Deltaproteobacteria bacterium. GTDB lineage: Bacteria > Bdellovibrionota_B > Oligoflexia > Oligoflexales > Bog-1112 > CANIBL01. The sequence goes on from CANJLI010000043.1 coordinate 6,737, forward strand.
GGGTAACGCACTCTTAGTGCAGCACGAGGAAAGAATCCCCACCCCGAACAGTGACTTCTTCTTTCACTGAAAGAAGCAAATTCAACGTCCGCGTATAGTCGGCTTCCGCTTCTCTCAAATAATAGTAAGAACGGTCCTGTCGTTCCTGACCCAACGCCGTAAACAATTGGCTCAAGAACTGAAATTGAGACTCCAAGGGCAACAAAGACTCTGCGAGGTAAAAGCCAATCTTTTGTGGCTTCCATGCAGCCACAATCTCCATGACAAGTCGAGTCTTCTCCTGAATCGAAGAAGCCGTCTCAGAAGGGGATTGCATGAGGAAATAAAAGGAACGAGGAGGTTGAATACTGGAGTCCACCACCATGAAAGAACCAGTCTCTGCAACGCCTTCTTTGGCAGCTCGTTCGAGGAGTTCACTATAAGAAGAATGGACCAGTAAGTTTTGTGGAGAGCCTGTACCCACAGATGTCAACCCAATCCAGAAGGAACAGGGGACAACTTGTGTGGGGGATACCAGTTGGAGGGTTTCGCAAGCCAGGGTCTTTTGGAAGTAGACAACAGGGTCCAAAATCCCCATGGACTCATTAGGTACTCGAAGGCTCGGCTGTAGAGTTTCCATGTTTTTTCAGCTTGTCAGCAATGGAGTCCAACACCCCATTCACAAAGGAAGAGGAGTGTTCCGTCCCGTAGCGTTTTGCAAGTTCGATGGCTTCATTTAAGACTACCTTAACTGGGGTCTTTGTCGCAAGCAACTCGTAGGTCGCCAATCGAAGAACCATACGGTCCATTGCTGCCATTCGTTCCAAGGACCATTTGGTTGAGTGCTGACGCAACAAATCATCGATGGTTTTTTGCCGAGACAACACACCCGTTGCCAATACTTCCACCTTCTCAGTCACAGCAAAAGAAAGCCCGTTCTCCTCTACAAAACGTTGAAAGTGAGGCGTAGAGAAATAAAAAATCTTGTGAATGTCACATTGATACAAAAACTGCAGGCAGTGCTCGCGTGCCTGAGAATTGGGTTGTGGGGTCGTCGTCATACTCTTTCTTCTTTCTCTTGACGGGCTAACTCTTTGAGCGTGGTATAAAATTCGTTGGGGTCTTTGAACTCTTTATAGACAGAGGCAAACCGCACATAGGCCACAAGGTCCAGCTCGTGCAATCGCTCCATAATCAAGTCTCCTAGCTGGCGGCTGGTAACCACCCGCTCCCCCAGGTCCTGGATCTGCTTTTCAAGATAGGCAACGACAAAGTCCAGCTGTTCTGTCTTAATCAGGCGTTTTTGACAAGCGATTTGAATGGAACGCAGTGCCTTTTCACGCAAGTACGGCTCGACCTGTCCCCCCTTCTTTTTTACGTGAAAGACAAAAGACTCTTCTTTCTCGTAGGTTGTGAACCGATAATCGCAAAATCGGCAGGCACGACGCCTGCGAATATTTCGACCCTCGTTTGCCAGTCGACTCTCTAATACTTTCGTGTCTTCTGACCCACATCCCGAACACTTCATACCGCAGACCACTGTGGATAAAGCGGAAATTTCTCAACCAATTTGCGCACTTGATTCCGAATTTCAGTTTCTTTCCCCGCATCGCCTCGCGCCTCATAGGCCTCATGCATCCAGCGAGCGATCTCCCGCATGTCCGCCTCTCCCATCCCACGAGAGGTAACCGCAGGGGTCCCCACGCGCAGTCCGCTGGTGACAAATGGGCTGCGGTTTTCCTTGGGCACGGTGTTCTTGTTCACCGTAATGTCCACCCGAGAGAGAGCTTCTTCGAAGTCCTTGCCGCTCTGGTCTCTGCCCAAGAGGTTCACGAGGACCAGGTGATTGTCGGTTCCGCCAGTGACCAGGGAGAAGCCGTACTGCATCAAAGCCTCCGCCAAGACCTGGGCATTGCGGATCACCGCCTGCTGGTACGTACGAAAAGCCGGCGCCTGGGCCTCCAAGAAGCACACGGCCTTGGCAGCGATCACATGCTCCAAGGGACCGCCTTGGGTACCTGGAAACACCGCCTTATTCAAAATGGGGGAAAGTGCCTCATCGTTCCAGAAAATCACGCCCCCACGAGGCCCTCGTAGGGTCTTGTGAGTGGTCGTTGTCACCACATGGGCATGGGGAATTGGGCTCGGATGGAGACCCGCTGCCACAAGGCCTGCAATGTGAGCCATATCGACAAGGAGGTAGGCCCCTACCGCATCTGCAATCTCTCGAAACCGCTTAAAGTCCAAGATCCGAGGATGAGCTGACGCCCCCGCAATCAGAACCTTAGGACGCACGCGGTGAGCGATCTCTGCCACCTTGTCATAGTCAATGCGGCCTGTCTCCTCTTCCACTTGGTAGAAATGGGACTGGTAGATCTTGCCCGAAAAGTTCACCTTAGACCCGTGAGTCAGGTGTCCCCCATGAGACAGGTCCATACCCAAGATGGGATCTCCCGGATTGGCAAGGCCCAAAAGAACAGCAGCATTGGCCTGGGCTCCGGAGTGGGGCTGTACGTTGGCAAACTTGGCACCAAAGAGCTGACAGACACGCTCGATGGCCAGGGACTCCAGACGATCGGTGACCTCACAGCCCCCGTAGTAGCGTTTACCTGGCAGGCCCTCGGCATATTTGTTGGTGAAGATACTGGACATCGCACTCATCACGGGGATCGAGGCAAAGTTCTCGGACGCAATCAACTCGATGCCAGTACGCTGGCGCACCAATTCTTCTTCGATTAAATCGAAAACCTGAGGGTCATAGGATTGGACCGCTTGCCATGGTTTTTGCATATCGTACATCTCTTTTAAATGTGCAGCCCGTTTTTCTTCTCAATTTTGGAGATCTTATCGATCCGAATCTGGTGATGCCCCTTCGCAAATGCAGTCTCCAACCAGATTTTCGCAAAATCTGCCGCTCGATGTTCATTCAAGGTGCGAGACCCCAAACACAGCAGATTGCTATCGTTGTGCTCGCGACTCATGCGGGCGCTGAACTCGCTCCACACGACGCCGGCTCGAACACCCGGGTATTTATTGGCTGCAATGGACATACCGATGCCAGTGCCGCAGATGGCAATGCCCCCGTCCAATTTTTTTTGACTAATTCTTGAAGCAAGCAGACCTGCATAATCCGGATAATCCACGGAAGTTTCCACCTCATAGGCAACGCCTAGGTCTTCTACCGTAATTTCCATTGTGGACAAAAGCTCCACCAAGAGCTTTTTGAGATCCCTGCCTGCATGATCGGAGACGATTCCCACCGTTGAAAAGTACACGCAGCTCTCCTAAGTTTGAAGAAAAGGGGGCTCCGACTCGGAGCAAAGAATGGATCGATTGAAAGGGAACCGAAGGCTTGCGCCTTACTTAGTTGTTGCCCTTGGCTTTGTTTACAAAGCTTACGATATCGCGTACAGCGCGAATGTTCTCGGCTTCTTCATCAGGAATATCGATGGAAAATGCTTCTTCCATGGCCATAACTAGCTCAACAACATCCAGCGAATCTGCACCTAGATCTCGGATCAACTCCGCTTCTAGGGTCACAGCTTTACGCTCTACGCCCAGTTGACTGGTAATGATGGTAGCCACTTTTTCTTCGATCTCTTGTATAGACAAGGACATGCCTTTCTCCCGTTCTGGATTCTGCTCGGTGTAGTATATAGAGGCAGCGATTCTATGATATAGGGAAAATTATCGCAAATAAAAACCCGGGGGTCAATTGCATGCACGCGGACCATTTTCAGGGAAATGAGGGAAGATCCTTGCAAATTCAAACGAGTACCATTCTCATCGCCTCCGACATCCATATCCGAGAGGCAAACGAAGATAAAGTTCAGTGCCTCCTGGCGGCTTTGCAGCAAATCGACCCCGCTGTCACGAAGACCTTTGTTTTTTTGGGCGATATCTTTGATTTCTGTTTTGGGGACTCCCCGTATTTTCAAAACAAATTCAACGCCATCGGAGCTGCTGTCTCCCGTTTAACCACTCGTGGCGTAGAGGTGCTCTTCCTCCACGGTAACCATGAATTCTTCCTCCCCAAACTGGGATGGGAGGGTGTGACCTGGATTTCTTCGCGAGACCACGTGTTGACCACAAGCACGGGAGAGCGGGTGGCCCTCACCCACGGAGACTTCCTCCTCGCCCCCTGGCACTACCGCGTATACATGGGCTGCGTGCGCTCCACATTGAGCCGTCTCATCGCGCGACAGTTGCCCCAGGAGAAGTTCGATGCTGCCTGCTTGGGCCTTGCTGCCAAGTCTCGCAAGAACGGAGCCTACAAAGAGGTACCGCACCGTCGCCTGCTCGAAGCTGCCACCCGGTGGATCGCTCAGAAGGGCTGCACCGTGGGAATTATGGGGCACTACCACCTGCCCTACGATTACACGAAGGACGGGTGCCGCATTCTCTGTCTGCCTGCGTGGGACACCCCCAACCTCTTGGCATATGACGGCACCCACTGGGGGCGCATTTCTCTTTAGAGTGGGGACACTTACGAATGGCGCTTCCTTAAGAGGACATTCCATAATTCTGTGGGGACACCCCGTTGGAGTGTCCCCGTTATCGCATCGCATTGAGAGGACACCCCGTTGGAGTGTCCCCACAGGACTTTCGTAATTTCCGTCATCCCAAGGTCCCGAAGGGACCGTATGGGATCTCTGCGTTTTTATCGAGATCCCATACGGCTGCTACGCAGCCTTGGACTGCTTTTTCAAGCGTTCTGCATAAAGATCCGTCATGCCCAGGCCGCCTCGGCCGCATGGGCATCTCCCACGATCGAGGGGGATCCCCGACGCGCCCTTCAGGCGATGGGGATGACGGATACAGATAGAGTGCTCGAAAAATCAGTATTCTTTTCCTGTTTGCCTCTAAGTAAAGAAAAACCGCGACACCATTACTATTCCCAGCATATGATACAATACCGGCCATAGAAAAGACGAGCGAGGTATTGATGAGTTTGTATGCCTGTATATCTGCCTTAGAGCTGGGCATTATCTTTTCCTTTGTCGCCATCGGCGTATTTTTTACGTTTCGGGTGCTAGATTTCCCCGATTTGACCGTGGACGGGAGTTTTCCCCTAGGCGCTGCCGTGAGTGCGGTGCTGGTGAGCACCGGTTGGAATCCATGGGGAGCCTTGGGGCTTTCCCTTGCTGCCGGAGTCTGTGCGGGACTCTGCACGGCCTGGTTGCACACCCACCTGCGAGTGGTGCACCTACTGGCCTCCATCGTGACCATGACAGCGCTTTATTCCCTCAACCTCCGCATTATGGGCCGCCCCAACTTGGCATTGATGGACCAAGAGACGATTTTTACCTGGGCCGCCCGTGCCTTTTCCCTGTCTCCCGGTAGCGTCATCCTCTGGGTAACGGGCATGTTGCTCCTACTGGTCGGCACGCTAGCCTGGTGGTTTTTGCGCACAGAGCTGGGCCTTGCCCTGCGTGCCAGTGGTAACAATCCCATAATGGCACGGGCCCTTGGCATCTCCACGAGTGGAATGATTTGGCTCGGACTGGGGATTTCCAACGGACTGGCAGCCTTTGCGGGGGGGCTATACGCCCAGGCCCAAGGCAGCGCAGATGTAGGCATGGGGATCGGTACGGTAGTAGCGGGACTTGCTGCAGTCATCATCGGAGAGGCCTTGCTACCTACGCGGCGCATAGCAGGGATCCTGCTGCGCATATGCGCAGGATCGGCACTCTACCGATTGGCCATGGCCTTGGCCCTGTCTCTTGATACAGGGGAGGCATGGTACTCCCTTCGCCCCACAGATCTCAATTTGGTAACCGCAGGGTTATTGGTTCTCTTTCTCGCACTGTCCTCTCGGAACAAAAGGAGGCCGTCGTGATCCGATTGGTGGGTGTGCACAAAACCTTTCTGCCCGGTACGCCTGATGCACGCGCGTTGCTGCAGGACTTCAACCTGCAGATTGATCCAGGGGAGTTTGTAGTCCTGCTCGGTGCCAATGGAGCGGGGAAATCCACCCTGTTCCACCTACTCGCAGGCACCGAGACTGTGGACAAGGGACAAATCTGGATCGATGGCATGAATGTGACCTCTCAAACAGAGCCCCAACGGGCCCAGTGGATTAGCCGTGTGTTTCAAGATCCTCGCCACGGGAGCGCTGCCGCATTAACCCTCGAGGAAAACTTGGCATTGGCTCAACGCCGAGGGCTTCCACGACGCCTGCGCGGATTTCGACAGGTGGGAGGAGGCGGAGCTTCGTCCTTTGCCCCTGCCTTAGAGAAACTCGGTATGGGACTGGAGTCGCGTTTGCACGATCCTATGTCCCTACTCTCAGGCGGACAGCGCCAAGCCGTGACCTTGCTTATGGCATCGATGCTGCGCCCCAAAATTCTCTTGCTGGATGAGCACACTGCCGCCTTGGATCCCCATGCAGAGACGGCAATCTTGGCACTCACCGCACGCACGATTGCAGACCAAGGGCTCACAGCGCTCATGATTACCCACAACTTGGCTCACGCCCTGCGCTACGGAACTCGGTTGCTGCTGCTACAGGGCGGAAAAATCGCCCTGGATGTACGGGGAAAAGAGAAGGAAGCGCTGAAACTGGAAGAGTTGTATGCAAGATATGGAGCCGAGGAGCGGATTTGAACCGCTGACCTACGCTTTACGAAAGCGCCGCTCTACCAACTGAGCTACATCGGCTTGGGAGAATGAACGGCTGATTCTAGGAGAAGGGACCTATTTTGGCAATGGTTTTTTGCGCAACATGCGTAGATCAAGCTGTGTCTTTACTTCTTCATTTAAGCCCCAATCCTTGAGCTCTTCCAATTTCTTTTCACCTAGTTTGACATCATCAAAAAGTCCGACATAGACCAAAGCAAGTTTAAGCTCATCCGGTTGCGAGCGGAAGATGCGAAGAGCTTCCCCCCACTGGATCTTAAAATTTGGATTTTCTCGGAGTATACGCAGAACCTCTGCCCGTCGTGTTTTGTATATCCCAGATAGAAAGTGCTCTACATGTCCATTGAGTGCATGGACATGTAGCTTCATATTACCCAAAGTTTCGGCTTGGTTATGAATCGCATAAGGATGGAATTTTGTATAAATCTCCTGTCTTGTTTTGTGTGCCTTCGCGCGTTTTTCTGCCGAAAAAGCAGAGGGAACGCTGAGTAAAGTAATACCTGCTAGCACCGTAGAAATCCATATTCGCATACCAAAATCCTTGTTAAACGAAAGAATAGAGACACTATACGTTAAAAAGACACTCCTTTATAGGAAGTCAAATATATGGTGTCAAATGCAGATTTACGCTGTAGGACTGACTCTAGAATTTTTTCAAGGATTTTAAAATGGAACGTTCCAAAATTGTTATATTTGCGTCTTCTCGCAGCGATGGAAATACAAGAGCTGCCGTGAGGCTGGCTCTTTCTGATATCAAGCATGAGTTTATCGATCTTGCCACCAAGCAGATTTCTCTCTTTGATTACCAGCACGCTAACCTAGGGGATGATTTTTTATCTGTGGTGGAAGAAATGATCACCTACGACGACATCATCCTGGCAACCCCTGTGTACTGGTATGCCGCAAGTGCCCAGATGAAAATCTTTCTCGATCGATGGAGCGACTTGCTCACGATCCGAAAGGATCTAGGCGTTCAATTGGCTGGCAAACGACTCTTCGTTATCTGTTCCTATGCAACGGATTTCCCCCTGGGGACAGCTTCTTTCGAAGTACCCATGCAGATGATGTGCGACTATATGAACATGAACTACGGGGGATGCTTTTACTATTTCTCAGAGCAGCCCCCTACGATAGAAGCAGAAAAATTGAAAGTATTTCAAAAGAACCTCCAGTCAACTGCACTCGTGGAGAATAAAATCCAAGGAAAAAAGATCTCCCTGCGCATGGCAGTGCTGGAGGATCGCAAAAACCTATACACATGGATGTATGAGTCCGATGCTTCCAAGTCCATGTGGGGGGCTCCACTCTTTCCAGAAAAGCCCATTAAATTATGGGAGGACTTTAAAAATTCCTGGGCCTTGTTTTATTACCAAAATCCATTGGCAAGTTGTGGGCACGTGTTTGTGATTGAGTACGAAGGGGAAGACGTCGGTGGCATCGCCTTCCACAAACCTGATGTCAAGAATCGAAGTGAAATCGACATCTGGCTCCGCTCCGAGAAAGACTGCGGAAAAGGAATTGGCAAAGATGCCATCGACACGTTGTGCAAGCACATCTACCAACAGTTTGGAATTTTGTTTTTCTGGGCGATGCCTTCTGCTCGCAATCCTAGATCTGTAGGGACTTTTCAGAAGGTAGGGTTCAAACCACTACCCCTGACGCCCGAGACAGCCAAGCTTGAGTTTGGAGGGCAAGATTATATCGACAGCATCTACCTGCTGCGAGACATGAGTAGTAATAGTCCGTCATCCTGAGCGCAAGCGAAGGATCCCCTAACTTTGTGCCTACTGGTAGCTCTAGCAGCCCTATTTTTTCTTTACTACGGTTGGTTTTTGTCCACTATGCTTTGCCTTTTCAGCTCGATAGACGGGTCGAAGCGCCTTTTCGAAGGCTTCATCCGGCTGTTTCATTGCCATCCTGATGCCGTCTGCTTTGTCACTAGTGACTTCAACATTCGCGAACAGCCCAGCGCGCAGTAAAGCCGTCCTACTCTCATCTTTTCCCTGAGCACGAAATATTTTTTGGGATTCTTCCCACGAAATTATAACGTCTCGATTTCTCCTAAGAGTAGAAAGAATCTTACCCCTGTCAGCTTCCTTTGCCTGTGAAAGTAAGTTCCATGTCTTTCCATTTACTACATGCAGAGAACTCTCTAGCTTACTCAACACGTTTACCTTCTGATCTAGACTTTCAACGGCAGCAACAGCACCGATAATATGCTGAACCGTAAGTTTACCCTTGGTGCCTAAAGCTTGGAGCGCTCGAATCGAACCCTCGCTATCCGCGGCAAAAGCGGGGGAAACACACAATAAGGCACCAGAAGCTACAATCGAAACCAAGGGAGAAATCCACATCCGCATACAAAAATCCTCTATAGTGTAAAAAAATCGGGATCTTGTACACTATATGGATAGCTAATTCTAGATGCTTAAATGTATGGAGTATTGCGACATGAGTGTTTTTTGGTATACTGGAATAAACTCATGAGTGTTTTTTGGTATACCCAAAAGGACGGGCTATGAAAACAAAGAGTCGGTATCTATTTGATATAACAAAAGAATTCCTAAAAGAGAAGATGGTGTTTATTGGTGGTCCTCGGCAAGTAGGGAAAACAACCCTATCCTTTGACTTGCTGGGCATGAAAAAAGGGGAGGAAAACCCCGCCTATCTAAACTGGGATATTGCCTCCCATCGCCAAACCATTATGCGAGAAGAATTTCCCGCAGAGTGTCCGTTAGTTGCGTTCGATGAAATTCATAAATTCGTCAAATGGCGTGATGTAATGAAAGGCTTCTACGATCGCTATTATCCAAAAAAGCAAGCCTTGGTCACGGGGTCCGCTCGCCTTGATTTCTACAGAAAAGGGGGGGACTCTTTGGTTGGAAGATATCATTATTTGCGGTTACATCCCTTTTCTCTCTGCGAAATGAATTCAAAACCCACTCGCAGTGATTTGGATCTGCTTTTAAAATTTGGAGGATTTCCAGAACCCCTTTTTAAGGGAAGTGAAAGAGATTGGAGGCTGTGGCAAAAAGGCAGAATCTCCAAAGTATTGGAAGAAGACCTGCTCAGTTTGGAACGAGTGCGAGAAGTTAGTCTATTGGCCTTGCTGATGGATGCACTGCCCTCTAAAGTCGGTTCACCTCTTTCCTTACAAAGTTTAAGGGAAGACCTGCAGGTTTCCCATGACTCGATTCGCAACTGGATTAAGATTTTTGAAAACCTCTACCTATGTTTTCGATTGGCTCCCTTTGGCATGCCATCCATTCGTGCTGTTAAGAAAGAGCAAAAACTATATTTTTGGGATTGGTCTCAAGTGGAATCCAGTGGGGCACGTTTTGAAAACTGTGTTGCTTCCCATCTACTCAAGTATTGCCATTGGCTAGAAGATTCCGAGGGACATTCCATGGAATTAAAGTATGTCCGAGATACGGATAAGCGAGAGGTGGATTTCGTTGTAGTAAAAAACAACAAACTTTTATTTGCTGTTGAATGCAAAACAGGTGAAAAGTCCGTTTCTCCTGCTTTGCACTACTTTCGAGAAAGACTTAAAATTCCAAAATGCTATCAAGTTCATCTCGGGGAAAAAGACTACGGTGAAGAAGAACAAGGCGTACGTGTCATACCATTTGTTAAGTTTTGCCAAGAAATTGGGATTCCCTGAAAGACAAGGATAGTAGACGACTGCGAGAGTACCCAAGGACTGGGCCCCATGCTATAATCGCCGGGTAGTTCAATTATCGACAGTTAAAGGAGTAACGAAGATGAGAGTTTTCCGGTTCTCTTGCCTATTTCTATTTGTTAGCTGTACAGGAAAAAATCCACCTGTGGACAAACGAAAGAATTCAACCCTCCCCAATGCTGCCATTGCAACTGGTGCATTTCAACTTCGGTTGGCAGAGGGTGACACACCCGAAGTGGTAGTGAATGGCGATCAAGGTAACTGTGCAGCTTGGGGGCCCCGCTGGACATCATCTAATAACGCGTCAACATGTAACTATCCTGGAAACGATTCTCAAATTCCTATGTATTTAAGCCAATCCACATGCGCAAATTTTGGGGGAGTCTATCAAGTTGGCTCAAACGCGGCATCGAACTTAACCGATCAAAGGGATATCTGTTATTTGGATAGAAGCTTGTTTAAAAGAGGAGCTACAGATACAGACCCCATTCACGCCCCTGGCCCATCAGCCGACAGCGCTCAGGCCACTGATCCATCTCTAGATCCGAAACCTGATCCAACTGATCCAAACTCTGTGGGTACGGGTAAAACACCTGATCCATCTCCGAAACCTGATATATCTGATCCAACTGATCCAAACTCTGTGGGTACGGGTAAAACACCTCAGTAGCGGCCTAATTGACGCTCTACGGGTAACCAGTAGTACGTTTTGGATTAGAGGCAAACTGAAAAAGAATACTTCTTTTTCAACTGTTCTACATAAAAGATCCGTCATGCCCAGGCCGCCTCGGCCGTATGGGCATCTCCCACGATCGAGGGGGATCCCCGACGCGCCCTTCAGGCGCTGGGGATGACGGATACAAATAAATTACCCGAAAAAGCCACTGACAAACCTCCAACTGTAGAGGGGCAACCTG
>CANJLI010000044.1 GCA_947475005.1 Deltaproteobacteria bacterium
AACCCCACCATCAGAGATCCAAATCCAACGATCTAAACGCTTTACCGACATGACTCGCTATGAGGGAAAGTGGGAACCAAAACGGTAAGTCAAGAAGCGCCTTGACTCACTGCTAAAGCAGGTGAGGTTGCGGCGCGCTTACGCTCAAAACCTTCCATAAAATGGCGCCAATTGAAGATATCAATGCCGTGATCCCTCGCTGTGCTAATAGCCACATCATGTATGCTATACAAAAATACCAATATATAAATATGTAATAAAAATCAGCTGGATAGACTCAAAAAATAAAACCATGTTATAGGCCCACACTATTGTTTGTTCGTCATACATTTAGAAGGGAAAAGAGATGGTAAAAAAATTTGTGTTGATGCTGCTGATCAGTAGCCCGATCTATGGGCAGCCAATCAATATGCAGAAATTTAATGCAGATTCTTATGTTACAGCCTTTGTAAAAGAGAGAGTCTTAGAGCTTCAAGCATCTCGATTAGAAATCCAACAAAAATCTTCCTCTTTTGCCGCATGGAAAAGCTGGATTACTGGCACTCCAATCACTCCAGTTCCAATGTCCAAACCTGAAGAAGGTAAAGCCTCTAAATTATATAAAAATGCCGCCCTTGACATGGTGAAACAGCTGCAGGAAGCAAATCCAGGAGTGGAATGGCAAAAACTTACACCGAAATTAGAAGCGAAATGGGAGCAGGTACAACAGGCTCCAAGCCTTGGAGAAGCCATCGAGCAGGAGTTACAAAGACGAGATGTAGAGGTAGAAGCAGAGGATGAGCTTCTTGATCGCCCCCGTCGAGATACCACTTCAGGGCCCTATACCATCCAATCTACAGGGAACATCGTGGTGGATGGAAATGGAAATTCATATGATCTATGTGCCAATGAGCAACTTTTTGGTGATTGTGATGCCTATAAAGCAGTGAGCACAGCCAACCTAACGGGAACGGCGGCCTTTTATTTTGCCCGGACAAAAGCCTTTGCAGCAGATGCAACCTCCCCCTTTATGGTAGATTGCCTCTCCAAGCAAAATTTGGCAGATTTTGTTCGCCGTTACCTTCCACAACCCGCCCCCTACTCAGGACCTTTGACCTCCCGTTTTTGCTCGTTCATCGGTAACCCCACCTATGACAAACATGGGAATGCACAATACCCAGCAATTCGAGGCACCGTACTTTACTTCTTAAATCCCAATCAGGTGGATGTCAGCTGCGCAGATGTGTCCAGTGGGTATGTAGCCAATGTGAAAACATGCAGTAACGATGCGTATAAAAAAACAGGTGTAATTATAGGAGGTGTAATTGGAGGCCTTGTAGGGGTTGGGTTACTTGGGTGCGGGGGCTACTTTTTATATAAAAAATGCGCTGATCGCCCAGCCAGAAGAGAAGAGGCAAGAGGCAGTTGGAATGTCTGGTCAAAGGCAAAGGACCCAGATCAAGCAGCACCATCATCATCAAGTGAGGCCTAATCAGACTTCTAGTCCTTCAAGAAAATGACGCCCACTTAGAATTTCAATGCTGTTGTCCATCCGTTCTTGCTTGAGTTCTTTCACCACCTGTACGGTTGGAAATCCATACTTTTGGTGAAAGTAACGCAGGCCCTTGCTAATTATCTGACTATTCCGCAACATATTACGGAATAGTCAAGACTAATCCATAATTCGTTGCATAATAGTCAGGTTTTGGCATCTACCCTCCCTTTATGAGACAATCAAGCATCCCCGTTTCTTTGATCTACTTTTTTCCATGAAGGAGTATGCCCGATGCCTCTACTTTGGTTCTCTCTTTTTCTTTCTCTCGTTACGGTGGGATGTCAAAAGAAGAACTCGGATTCGCAGGAGAATGGCGCCCCCATTGTGCAGACGCTGCAGTACTACAACCACTACCCCTTCAACTTCGTCTACACCGCACCGGTGACCCTCGGGGGACAGGTGATTGAAACGGTCCTCGACACCGGAAGCTCCAACCTTCTCGTTATCGGGGATGCCACTCAATGCCCAGGGTGTGTCAATGAATATGGATACGACTCCACGTACACCCCATCTGCCAGCGGGCATGCCCTCACTTCGGCGTGGACTATGAATTTTCTCCCCATCGGATCGGCTACGGTCAATGGACATCAAGATACAGCTAAATTCGCAGGTGTTACGTTGCCCAATTTTTCCTTCGGATTGGTGATAGAGGAGCAAGGCATTCCCAATATTTGGGGGTTGGCGTATGCCCAACTGGCACGGCCCTCCCTGGCGCCACAACCCCCTCTCTTCGATACCTTGGTACAAGCCCAAAATTTGCAGAACCAGTTTTCCTTGCGATTGTGCGGGAGCAAAACGGGAAGCCGTGCTGTATTCGGAGGTTTTGATTCAGCAGTAGCCATGGAACAAGTTAAATGGACCCCCATCCAAGGCAAGAACTGGTATGTCATCAATGTAACGAGCATGGACATGCAACCCTCCGGAGATTTGACCTCCAGTTGGTCATGGCAACCCAGTGAATCGGAAACCCTCATCGTAGATAGCGGAACCAATCCCTTGGTATTACCGTCCGATCAGGTAGACGCATTGGTTGTGGTGCTGAAAGAGATCGCAACTGCAGCTTCGATTTCCATTCCCGATGCCTTCTGGCCCACAACAGGCCCAGGAAGTGCGACAGCCCTCACCGATGCCCAGGTGGCACAATTTCCTCCCATTACCTTGACCTTGGAAAACCAACAGGATGCGGCCAATCCGGTCTCTCTCTCTATCTCTCCTTCGATATACTTTCAAACCCAAGCAGATGGACAACGTTTCTTGGGCATCGAACCCGGGAGTTCGTCCCTCTTTATTTTGGGAACGGTATTGATGGAGAATTATGTGACACTCCACGATCGAGGGTCGCTGTCGGTCACAGCCCCCAATCCAGATCCTGCTGCACGCCTTGGTTTTTTTCCTGTAGCGGGGCTTTGTTTGTAATTTTGTTTTTGTTTTTGTTTTTGTGGAACCAGCTGCGCAGTTTCCACACCTCCTTGCCTCGCACTGGGAGAGGAGTATGAAAGCAAAGGTTGCGGCTGGAAGGCCGGCGCGACGGTCGGATCCCCCCCGTCTCTCTCAATCGCAGAGCTAACCCTCGTCAGGGACACCTAGAACGTCCGCTGCGCTTTCGACCCGACAGGGTCCTTCCGACCTGCTGCCCTTCCAGCCGCAACCTTTGCTTTCACACTCCTCTCTCTCGTTGCTAACTGGAGTTTCCTGGTAGCTACGAGAGAGAGTGGTGGGATGCCTTTCGGTTACCATTTGAGGGGCCAAGGGCAGCCGCTTGGGAGGACCTGCCCGGGTCACAAATCGCAGCCTGGTTTTTACTGTCCATGACTAAAATACTGTCTGCGATTTTGAGAGGGTGGGAGGCCCCGAGCGAGCGCCGGCCTTGGCATCTAATATGGTAACCGAAAGGCATCCAATCACTCTACCCACTGCGTAGCAAGGAGGGTTTGGGAAACTGCGCAGCTGGTTCCCAAGAAAAAGAAAAAGAAAAAGAAAAAGAAAAAGAAAAAGAAAAAGAAAAACTAACAAATAGCCTCACGAATGTGAGCAGCCACAACTTCCGGATCTTCCATATGTACATGGTGTCCACCGGGAACCTCAATCTGTACCCCAGTCGCAAGTTTCTGCGTCCAACTCGTAGCATGGGGATAACGAGACAGATATCCGTCCGTTGCGCTGATCACAATAGAAGGTGTTTGTATGTGCTGGATAAACTCCTGAACCTGAGCCTCCGTATACGGATGCGCCAAGGGCAGCGTCAAACGAGGGTCTGTACGCCACTCTACACCCTCGCTCTCTGGGCGTGTCCCCCGCTTTGCCAATTCGATTGCACTAGCAAGATTCAATCCTGATTTCTCACTCCGCGCTTGTGCCGCCGCTTCTACAGAGGGATACCAAGGGCTCGACTTTTTCGCAGGTGCAGTTTCCAGATAGTTCTGGGTTTGGGTATAGAGATCACTATCTGGAGCCAAGGTAGGAATCGTAGCATCTACAAGGATTAGCTTACGCACCGCACTCGGGAACAAGCTGGTATACAGCGAAGCAGCTCCGCCTCCCAGAGAATGGCCGAGGAGATAAAAATCTTCCAAATGCAACGCTGCGCAAAATCCGTGAATTTGTTGCACACAAGCCAACACGCTGTAGAGGCTTGAAGGGGGTAAAGGATCTGAATGACCGTGGCCGAAAAAATCCACGGCCAAAATACGCGCTTCCGGCAAACAGTTCGCGAGAGGTGCAAAAGAGGCGCTGTTATCCAGCCAGCCGTGTAGAGCCACCACCAGTGGACCATTCTTAGGGCCCCACGTTTGAATGGCCATATGAAGGTCCATAGAGGGGAGCCAGTGTCGCTGTGATCGCGAAGGGGTACTCATGGGGAGTTGCCTTTCTTATAGATGCCTATACAGATTTTCGTTATACACGCCCTGTATACGATTGTGCTACAGCCATCCTCTCCAATACGGAAGGTTCCCTATGAGACAAATTGTCGTAGGCGTCTCTGGCGCAACGGGCATTATTCTTGCTTACAAGCTCGTGGATTTCCTTACGCGAACAGAAAACATCGTGCATCTCGTGATGTCTCGCGCGGCTTGTAAAACCGCACAGTACGAGTTGGGCGAAGAATATGCAAGCCCTTCATTGTGGAAAAAAAAGTTTTCCGCCTTCCAGCAAAACTACCTGCACTGCCATCCGATTCATGACATCGGCAGCCCCATTGCTTCGGGCACCTACCCCACAGATGGGATGGTGGTTGTACCATGTAGCGTGGCCACAGTGGGTGCCTTAGCTGCAGGATTGGCGGATAATCTCCTGCGCAGAGCCGCGGACGTCACCATCAAGGAACGACGTCCCTTGGTGCTCATGGTGCGAGAAACTCCTTTGTCACCCATTCACCTCGAGAACCTGCTCAAACTCAGCCGCTGCGGCGTTACCATCGCCACTCCTGTGCCGGCCTGGTATCACCGCCCTAAAACGCTGGGAGAGATGGAGGATCAGTTGGTGGGACGTATACTCGCCGCTCTCAAAATCCCCAATGACCTGGAAAAAAGTTGGCAAGGTACCATTCCGATACCGGCTATGATAGATCCCGTAGAAGGAGAATTATAATGACATCGATACACACCTATCCAGTAACAATCATCGAACGGCATTTAGACACCTTGGGTCATGTAAATAATGCTACCTACCTCGAAATTTTAGAAGAAGCTCGCTGGGATATCATATCTAAAAAGGGATTTGGCATTCCTGAGATTCAAGAAAAGCAGCTCGGGCCTGTGATCTTGGAAATTCAAATTCGCTTCATGAAAGAATTGCGCTTGAGAACCGATATAGTCATAAAAACAAAATTTCTCCACATTCATGAAAAAATCTCCACCATTCACCAGTGGATGGAAAACGAAAAGGGAGAAAAATTTTGCGAAGCCGATTTTAAAATCGGGCTGTTCAATTTGGTGACGCGCAAATTGATCCCTCCCACTCCCGAATGGATTATGGTACTTTCATAGTAGCCTTTTCCTTTTTTCGAGGTGCTGTCATGTGGAAGCTACTGGAAAAAATAAACCAAACCGTTCGACTTCGAATCTGGAGCTTGGTGAAAGTACCCATGCTCTACCATGTGCGCCCCACCGTGGAAGTCTTGGATGAAACACACACGATCATTTCCCTCCCCCTGCGGCGTTACACACGCAATCATTTGAATTCCATGTATATTGGCGCGCTGGTGTGTGGGGCTGATATTGCCAGTGGGCTTATTGCCTTTTATTTGATGAAGAAACGAAAAAAGAAGTTTTCCATCTTATTTAAAGACATGAAAGCCGAGTTTCTCAAACGCCCCGAAGCTCGAACTTATTTTCACTGTTACGATGGAAAAAAAATCAAAGACCTACTCGATACCACTCAAAAAACAGGGGAGCGTGCACACGCCCCTATCGAAGTTGTTGTTACCTGCCCCGAAAAAACGGGAGACACTCCCGTTGCGCGATTTACGATGACCTTGTCGGTGAAGGTGAAGTAATTTCTTCATTTTGAAGCTTTTTAGGCGTTTATTTTAAATCCTTGTATAATACAAAAAAAGCCATTGTTATCTATTTGAAAGGATTTCTATGCGTTTACTTTTTTCTTTTTTCCTTATGCTTGCATGTCCTCACTGTCAACGAAAACATAGCTCTGGTGAAGATGGAAGCGCAGCAGCACAGGCTGAGAGCGCAGCAGTAGATGATTCGCTACCGAAAGCTGAGAGCGCAGTAGTAGATAATTCGCTGCCAAAAGATGAGCTGGCAGTTAAAAATGAACAGGCCTCCGGAGATACAGGAAACACCCCCATTGCTTCAAACGATACAACACCGTTACCCCCGGAACCAGTCGCGGTGACCGTGCAAAGTCTTGCTCCAGAAACAGGACTTACCAATCCGATCCCCTCTCAACTGATCGTCACATTTAGTCATGCCATTCAAACGCCAACTTCTGATGCGGTGATAATCACAGGCACCTGCTTACCGACAGTAAGCGATATCGTTGCACATCCTTCCGACGCTGCAACGTGGACCTTTAAGTTAACAGATGCAGGTTGCACAGAAGGGCAACTCCTCACTGTGAGTGTTGATCCAACTCATGTAAAAAGTCTAACAAGTGGAAAACCCGGGAGTGGGGCCTCAATTTCTCATACATATACATTGAGTACCATCGGACCGATCTTTACCTGGGGATTGTTGCCCAGCAGTTTGCTGATACCCATCGGCGGCTCTCTTACTATTCCTTTTACCTATGCAGGTGCAACGCAACTTTCGCCACAAAGTATAAATAATGAAAATGGAGTAACTGTTACTGGAAACCCTGTTTGTACCGCTACGGTAGCACTTAACTCTCCCACCAGCGGTACCGTATCGCTGTCCGCATGCAGTGGAGATGGAGATCTCACGATTCAAGTAAAAAACGGGCTAACCCAGGACAGTCTTGGCAATCTATCTAACGCATCGAGCCCACTCTCCGTTACCATAGACAACACAAAACCAACAGCAACCATTGCCTTTACTGGATTTTCCAAGAATGGGTTGCCGATGGAGGCCTCTCTTTCTACAACGGAGACTCTGAAGCCAATTGCCAGTTTCCCCGCTGATTTTACCAATTTATTTATTGGGGGGGGAACGTGTACGCACGCCGATCCTATACAGATTACGGCTATAGCTGGCAGTAACAACGCAACTCCCCTCCGACTTCAATTTCCAGCACCCACTTGTTTAGCAGGGCAAACCTTTACCTTGGGATTGTCAACCGATCAAACCACCCTTACGGATCTTGCTGGTAATTCTTTGCGTGCTGATTCCGCCAACTTTACAACTCCACATGTTACGCTATACTCGGTTCCCGCTAAGATACCAGTAGGCACTAGAGAAAACACCACAGACCTTTGTAGAAACCAAAAGAAGCCACAATGCAGCCAGGCGGTTGCCATGCTGGGGTATACGGCTGACAATGGAGTGTTCAATTTACCCAGCTCCTATGGAGTGCCTGACAGGCCGATTGTCGGGCCGACAGGCACTCGCCTTGTAAAGCAATGGAGTGATTTGTGGATACGATCGCTAAACATAGGAGCTGCGTTATCAGATGCAGGAATTATAAGCGGCACACAATCTGTGTGGACAGGGTTTGAGGCAGGAGGAACAGCATCATCAGTATCCACATACAGTATGGGTAATTGCAAAGATTGGACTAGGAGTACCAATAATGAGATTGGCGGCAATACGGGCGGTATTGTCAGCAAGACCATCACGACATGGAGTAATTATGGGGAAGGTTGCAATTCCACTTCGATGTCGATTCTTTGCCTGTGTTGGTAGCGGACGACTTTTACCCAAAAGGTAGGTGGACCCACTCCCCTCCGTAGCGCCGGCCGTTTTTATTTTCGATGTTGCAGCAAAAGTCTGCGTCATCGATCATAGATGCCAACGGCACGGAGGAAAAAATGAACCCAACCGAATACTACCATAAGGTTGTCGACTGCCAACACGCATGTCCCGCTCATACCGCAGTCCCTGCATATATCCGCCTTATCGCAGAGGGGAAGTTTCAAGAAGCCTACACCCTCAATCGCGACTCGAATCTGTTCCCCGGTATTTTGGGCCGCGTTTGCGATCGGCCCTGCGAACCTGCGTGCAGACGGGGACGCGTCGATGAAAAACCGGTGGCCATCTGTGCGCTAAAACGAGCGGCTGCGGATTACAAAGGGGACATGCCAGCTCCAGCCCCCGTTGCCAAAACACCAGGCAAGCGCGTAGCCTTGATCGGCGCTGGCCCCACTTCGCTGGCGGTTGCCCACGATCTCACCCAATACGGCTATAGCATCGAGCTCTTTGAACGAGAGGCAAAACCGGGGGGTGCCATGCGGGTACAAGTACCTGCCTTTCGTTTACCAGAAAGCGTATTGGAAGAAGAGATCGATTTTGTTCTGCAGCAAGGGGTCACCTGTCATTTTGAAACCCCCATCGAGAAATTAAGTGAGCTCCAGGCCCAAGGCTTCGATGCAATTTTTGTAGGCACCGGTGCACCCCTTGCGAAGGATCTCTCCTTGCCAGGTCGAGCAGAAGCGTCAGCTCATATTCACGTGGGTCTCGAGTTTTTAGCCAATGTGTACTTTGAACACCAAACCGATGTAGCCAAAAGAGTCGTGGTGATCGGAGGCGGTAACACAGCTATGGACTGTAGCCGAACAGCCCTTCGCTTAGGTGCCGAGACGGTCTCTGTCATCGCACCTGAAACCTATGCACAGATGCTCGCCTCCCCGTGGGAAAAAGAAGAAGCCAAGGAAGAACTCGTTGCCTTTCATAATGGACTCTTGCCAGTTGCCTTCCTTGTAGAAGGCACCCAATTAAAGGGTGTACGTTTCCAACCCTTAGAAACCTGCTACGATGCGAACGGAAAGTGGGGACCCGTTTTTGCAAAGACCCCTCTTGTCGACATACCATGCGATACAGTGATTTTGGCCATCGGACAGCGCACCGCTTTTCCCTTCGTCGATGCTGCAAGTGGGGTAGAATTCTCCACCACCCAACCCGATTTTCTCCAAGTGGATCCCGTGAGCTTGCAAACCACAAATCCATCCATATTTGTGGGAGGAGATGCCCTGGGCCCTCGCAACATCATCTATGGAGTGGCCAGTGGGCACCAAGCTGCTCTTGCCATTCATCTCTATTTGCACGGAGAGGATCCTACTGCGCCCCCTATGGATACCCATACGGTAACGAGCCAACGCGTAACCCTCAACCAGTGGAGTTACACCAATCGCTACACCCCTCGGGTGCGCACACCGGTACCGATGCTGCACGGGCCTGCACGGGTGCAACAACTGCGTCGTGAGGTAGAGCAAGGTTACACCCCCGAAGAAGCCAAGAAGGAAGCCGTACGGTGTCTCAACTGCGATGTGCAAACTGTGTTTCATGCAGACCTGTGTATCGAGTGCGATGCGTGTATCGACATTTGCCCCACCCAATGTTTGATCCTCACCCTCGATGCACCGGAAGAAACCGTACGCACGAAATTTCCATTTCCTGCGCTCAATCTAACCCAGAGTATTTTTACAGAGGCTGTGCCTCAGACTGGGCGTCTCATGGCCAAAGACGAAGATGTATGCGTACATTGTGGACTGTGTGCAGAACGATGTCCCACCAGTGCATGGGACATGCAACTGTTTGAGCTGATTCCAGGTCGAGTACAGAAAGGAGGTTCCAGTGGCTGCAGAAAATGAATTCGTCCTGCGAATGGCTAACGTGAATGGTTCTGGATCTGCCAGTGCCAATCGTATGATCGCACAATGCGTCTTTCGCATGGGAATCCCCGTGGGTCCCAAAAATATGTTTCCCTCCAACATCCAGGGACTGCCTACGTGGTACGAGATTCGGGTGAGCGAAGCTGGATATACAGGACGTCGAGGTACCCTCGATCTGCTCTTATCCTTCAATCGTCAAACCCTATGGGAGGATATTCCCAGTCTGGTAGACGGTGGATATATACTCTACGATTCGACACAACCTCTGCAAGAAACACCGGAAGCTGCCAAGAAAAAATTGCAGACCCTGTCTCTCTTGCCTCTGCCTGTGGCGCAGCTGGTACGAGATAAATTTTCCAACCCCAAAGTGCGAGGGCTTTTGCAAAATTTGGTTTATGTGGGGGCTTTGATTTCTCTCATCGGGTTAGAAGAAGAAGTCTTGGCAGATCTCTTGCGAGAGAAATTTGGAAAATCTCCCTCTCTCTTTCAAATGAACTTGGATGCTTTATTAATTGGAAAAGACTACGCACAAACGCATTTTTCCTGTCCCCTTCCGTTCTACGTACGTGCCAAACCGGTGCTCACAAATGAAATCCTACTGGAGGGCAACCAAGCTGCCGCATTGGGATGTCTCTATGCAGGGGCTACCGTTGTGGGGTGGTATCCCATTACGCCTTCCACAAGTTTGGTACAGGCTTTCACCCAATTTTGTCAAAAACTGCGCATCGACAAAGAGACCGGAGAGAAGAAATATTGCATCATCCAAGCAGAGGATGAAATGTCAGCCTTGGGTATCGTCCTCGGTGCCGGTTGGAACGGAGCTCGAGCCTTCACTGCTACCAGTGGACCTGGGCTCTCTCTCATGACCGAGTTTTTGGGATATGCCTACTATGCAGAGCTGCCGGCTGTGGTGTTCAATGTGCAACGATGTGGACCCTCTACCGGTATGCCCACGCGCAACCAGCAAGCGGATCTGCTCTTTGCTGCCTACGCCTCTCACGGGGATACCCAACACGTAATGGTATTTCCGAGTACACCGTTCGAGTGCTTTGAGTTTGGGCGCAAGGCCTTCGATTGGACCGAGCGATTGCAAACGCCCATCTTGGTCATGAGTGAGTTGGAAATTGGGATGAATGAATTTGTCTCTCCAGCTCTGGAAGAACCGGATCCCAATGACTACGATCGAGGCAAAGTGTTGGGAGAAGCCGAGTTACAAATTCGTACGACGCCCTTTCATCGCTACCAGTGGGAAGAGCCAGATTGCATCGCACCACGCACATTTCCAGGGGTACACAGCAAGGGCTCGTACTTTACCCGTGGATCTGGACACGATCGCTTCGGACGTTACACGGAAGATGCAGCCCTCTATGAGGAAACCCTGCAACGGATCCGACGTAAGATTATGTATGCCACCGAGTCTGTACTTCCTGGATTTCTCTGGAAGCAAGAGACAGTGCCTACTCACGAATGTGTGGTGTGCTATGGTTCCAGCGAAGAGCCCTTGCGAGAAGCTCTCACTATTTTGAAAGAACAGGGACGCACCTTGGACCAAATTCGGATCCGGAGCTTTCCATTTTCTCGCAGCCTCGCAGATGCGTTGCGTACCTATGATCGAGTTTGGGTGGTGGAGCAAAATCGAGATGGGCAGATGCGCAAACTCTTACTTGCAGAGCTCGAACTGGAAGCCTCTCGCTTGACTCCGGTTCTGCTCTGCACAGGACTGCCCATGGAGGCCAGCTGGTTAATTGAGCGATTGGCCCTGTGATAGACTAGAAGCTCCACGAGAGTTATGATTATAATCTTGCCATAGACCCTATCAACCTTTCCTTCATTTATATGTTTGACAAACATTATGTTTATGATACATTATGTTTGTCAAACATATAAAGAGACAAAACATGGGATTCCCCTTTTTAAATCGCACAGAAGAGATCAAAGAGCTCGATCGGTTGGTTAAAAACCATGCGAAATTACTGGTGATTTTTGGGCCTCGCCGTATTGGAAAGACGAGGCTCATTAAAGAGTGGTTGCAAACAAAAGGCGGGGTCTACACCCAAGCGATCCAAGGACCTATGACCTTACAGATCAGCCAGATGATGCAGGACCTATCCGAATTGTTTGGCAATATTTCGATCCTGCCCAAGAATTGGGTGGAGTTTTTCGAGCTCTTAGCGCTGGTGCGAAAACCGTTTCTGCTCTGTATCGATGAATTTCCGTATTTGGTGGAGACCTCTCCCGAAATTGGCAGCATCTTGCAGCGATTTCTGGACCATAAGATTACAAAAAACTCGTGCATGCTCCTCACGGGCTCCAGCCAAACCATGATGAAAGAGATGATGTTTGCACCTACATCCCCTCTTTTGGGGCGAGCGGATCGAACGTTTCGTATTGAACCAATGTCGTACCAGTGGTTTTGTAAATCGTTACAGATGGATCCAAAAGACAAGGAGAGTTTTTGTTCCTTCTCCCTCGTTGGAGGAATCCCTCGCTACTGGGAACTCATCCAACTAGAAGGCGTGCGGCAGTCCACTGAGGTGGCCGACCGGATGTTTTTTGTGCCTTCCTCTCACTTAGAAAATGCTCCGTTTCAACTCCTGCAGGACGAGAAAATCAACGATATAATCCCCCGAACTATTTTGGAAACCATCGGACGGGGAGCTGAGAGGCTGTCTGAAATTGCAACCAAAATACAAACCCCTTCCACCCATCTCACAAGACCTCTTAAAACTCTGGTGGAAAGTGGCTTTGTAAAAAAAGACCATCCGTTTGGAGAATCGGAGAGAAATTCCAAGAAATCCCTGTATAAAATTTCAGATCCCATGCTGCGATTTTGGTTTCGTACCTTTTCTCCTCACCGATCCAGATGGAATCGATACACAGAGCTGCAAAGAAAAAAGCTCATCGATGATCATGGAGGGGGGGTGTTGGAAGATTTGGTGCGTACCCACTTTCAGGCAGAGCGCTACTGGGAAAAAAACATCGAATTTGATTTGGTACGCAAAGAAGCCGACGATAAAAAACTGATTATCAGCGAAGTGAAATTTGCCAGGCTTTCGAAGAAAGACAAAGCAACGATTCAAGCTGATATTGGGGCAAAATTTGAAAGCTCTGCCCTATCTAGGCAATACACCCTGTCCCACTGTGAAGTGATCGATGTTGAGGATGCGTTAGAGCTCCTGCTCTCTTAATTAAGAAGCTGGGGATTTGCCCCAAAGATTCTGGGTGTACTGAGTACCTTGAGGGCGGGCAGGCATAAACAACCACTCACAGGATGTTACCGGCACGAGGATCATGCTGGGACGGCACATGGGGGTTGCGATTTCCCGTCTATGGTCGGAGGCAGCCTCAGGTCGCCCTGTAGGCCCCATGGTGCTGGTCACGATCTCGATATGACCCCATCGACGGTGAAACCCACACTGGTTAGGTTCGTAGGCCAGGGTAAAGCCCGGTTGCAAAGGCGTTTCTACATCGTTAGGTACAACAGCAAGGCCCAAGCTGGTACACAAGGAGACCGGATTGCTTTCGGCCCACTGAATAAAGTCCCGAGCCGAACGCCCCGGTAGCATAGAGCCCCGTTTGACTTTCTTGGCTTTTACTTTCGTATGACTCGCCTGACGTCGCAACGGTGCATGGTAGTCGTAGGGCAACTGGTTAAAGTCCTGGACCTCTGGCTGCTGCCCATTCTGGAGCGGCACCCGCGTCAAGACCTGACGCACCCACCGCATACACACCCCCCGACTTTTGCGATAGGGGGCAATCCGATACGCAGTCTGAGAGATCTCGGCAGCTCGCTCCTCGTCGAAATACAACCGCAAGAAGCTAATGTCGCTCAAGTCGTCCCAGGCATCGCCGGGAATAGATTCTAAATAGGAATCGGACAATACAGAAGCAACCACTTCGCTATGGGACACACCTGCAGAGAAGGGTTTCTTTACAACGGCAACGCCAAGCAAGACCAAGCAAGTAATCGCAATGGCTGCAACACCAATGATTTGCATCTGTACGCATTTTTTATCTGTCATCTGTCAAATCTCCTGAGAGCGGATTTCACAAGGATTTCTTGCTGAACTCAACCCGGCAAAATTTGAATGGACCCACATATATATAGAGGAAAATGGAGCCTTTGGGTAGTAAAAATTGCGACAATCGCAAATACACCAAAAATATCAACTAGTTATAAAAAACAAACCCTTTACAATCTCTGGTCGATTTTGATACATCTGGAGGAAATCACATCCCTTTTTAGATTCGGTTTCAGGCGGTTACATGTGTAGCTGCCGAGAAAGCCAATAAACACCAGGAGTTCGGAGCATGCGGGTCTTTCGCTATTGTTCAGGTATTTTGTTGTTTGGCGTCCTCTCTCTCCCCTCCTGTGAGCGGGAGGATCCCTCAGTAGAATCTGCAGCAGAGCGAGAGTTCACCCTCAAACAGGAGTGGGACATTGACAATGTCCCAGCCAATATCGGGCTATATAACACGGATTATGTGGCCCACTTTTATACGCTAGCCCCCAAAGGCTTTTTGAAGTTCCACCCCTGGCCTGGGCACTATTGGCCGAACAAGCAAGGGGGGCTCTCCTACCGATGGAACTGGAATGCTGTAGGAGACAATGATCGCGCAAGGTTTACCTACCCGATTTTGACTTCAGAGGAAGTGCGCTCCCAACGAGATCTGAGCTACCTATCTCCCATCGAAAAATATGAAGTTTATAACGGGGACTACAACTTCCCCATGACTAGACAGGAACGAGACGACACGGAAGTGATGACCCGACGGGACATCCCACACTGGTACGGCAAGTGTGATGGCTGGGCCCCTGCTGCTTACACCTACAAAAGCCCGGGTAGTTTTAGCACCACGAGCAAAGATGGGCTAAAGATGTCCTTTGGAGCAGCTGATATTCAAGGATTGCTAACCTTATTTTTGCAGCAATCTCAGAGCTACTCCTACTTTGTAAGCCGTCGATGCGAGTTGGATGAGAGAGAGTTGCTGGGTAGGCTTAATAGTGGGGCCATCACCCGAGAGCAGTATTACTCCATTCTGGAGTCTGCAGATTGCCAAGGCGTGAACCCGGGCTCCCTGCATATTCTTTTAGCGAACCTTATCACCTTGAGAAATACCCCTTTCGTAGCCGACGTAGATCGTTTTGTTGCGGTCTGGAACCAACCGGTCTATGGGTATCAGTCCATTGCGGTCGAAACCCGTACCAGCAATTTTAAAGAACCCTATGCGCCAGGGACCAAGAAAACGATTTTAGTAGAAACCCAAATGTTCTATACCCAAGAAATCGATCAAACCTGGGATCGAGTAGCAATGCCCAATCCAGCTGCACAAGCGTTTAGAAACTATCGCTACTGGTTGGAGCTCGATCGCAACGACAACATTATAGGCGGAACTTGGGAATCCGAGGATCGTCCTGACTTCCTCTGGAGACAAGCCGTTCCTGAATTTGCTGGAGCCTGGAAACCGTTGGAAACCCTCTACAAGTTGTCAATCGCAGACCTGAGACCCGGACATGACTCTGATCCCACCGCACCGGATAGACCGGGGAGACCCACCGAACCCGATGCACCTAGGGCTCGTTACTACGAAGATCCTATAAGCTGGAACATCGATATCGGTACAATCTTCTACTACATCCG
The DNA here is from genome assembly GCA_947475005.1 of Deltaproteobacteria bacterium. Classification (GTDB taxonomy): domain Bacteria; phylum Bdellovibrionota_B; class Oligoflexia; order Oligoflexales; family Bog-1112; genus CANIBL01. Next base: position 15,419 of record CANJLI010000044.1, read on the forward strand.
ACAAGTAGGGATCACAGTAAGCCCCGAGGTCAAACGAGTGGTACTCGAAGTGGTACTCTTGGGTGGGAAGGTCTTACGTCATTTTGAGCTGACGCCTTCTGCCACGAACCCCAATTACTTCCAGGTATTTAACCATTCTTTGGCTAAGATTCAGTTGGTGGGGGGAAGCTTACGTTTGAGGGGCTTTGACGCTTCAGGAAGAGAGCTGTTCAGAACCAGCAGTACTTCGTCAAACTGGAGAGCTGAATAACTCCCTTTTTCTTTCTTTGGGGGTGAGATCGGGTCCACCTACCGACATGAGATCGGGTCCACCTACCGACATGAGATCGGGTCCACCTACCGACATGAGATCGGGTCCACCTACCGACATGAGATCGGGTCCACCTACCGACATGAGATCGGGTCCACC
>CANJLI010000045.1 GCA_947475005.1 Deltaproteobacteria bacterium
AGGGGACCTTGGGATAACGGAAGTCACACCAGGGGACCTTGGGATAACGGAAGTCACACCAGGGGACCTTGGGATAACGGAAGTCACACCAGGGGACCTTGGGATAACGGAAGTCACACCAGGGGACCTTGGGATAACGGAAATGACTTACAGGGATGCTTTTTTCTTAAACGATAGTGCAACAAAAAAACTTGAGGAACCTCAACTCGTTGCTAGGGTTTTGCAAGGAAAATTAAAAGAACCTCCTTGTTTGTATGAGAGTAGGTGTGAGAGAAACAAGCGAACTAGGTATTCGGTTTTTTATAAAAGGAGACCATCATGAAGTACCTTCGTCCTCTCTCTCTATTCGGTCCCATATTAATCAGCCGTGCGCTTATTGCGGTAACGCCACCCCCTCACCCCATCATCATGAAGACGTTTGAAACTCGAAATCTTCGCAAAGTAGAACTTTCGATTCAGGAAGGGGAAGTCCAAATTCAGGGCGATGCGACTACGGACAAAGCGATCGTGACTGTGACAAAAGGAGATGGCTTCTCTCCCGCATGTAAGTTGACTGTAGATACCGTCGGCAAAACCTTACGAGTTCTGATCGAAAAAACACCCCACTCTGGTGCGATCAAATGTGATGCCCAGATTCAGGTTAAGCTTCCCCGAGATGTGGAGCTCGACCTCCAAGCCGGCGCAGGTTCTATTTCCGTACTCGGCACGCGAGGAGCTATTACCTATAATCTCGGCGCAGGGGATGTGAAGTTGGATGCAGAAATTTCAAAACTGAAGGGGTTCGCAGGATCTGCAACCGTGGAGGCTAAAGGGCTCACAGGCTCTGCTCAGATCACCGGCGGGGCTGTCACACTGACAGCAACCTATCTGACTGTACCGCCAACTGGCACAATGGACATCAAAATAGGTAGCGGCACCAGTACCATTTACCTGCCTGCAGGCAGTATTCTTGCCCCTCCCAAACTAGAAGCAGGCGTAGGGAAACTGACACATGAGACAGGCGTTGCAGGAACAGGGGTTGGGAAACTTACAAATGAGGCCCCCACCGCTCTTGGCGCCTATTTGATCTCCATGGAAGTCGGAACGGGAGACTTGGTGATCAGGACGCTACCGCAGAAGAAGTAGGTGCTGAAGCAGTTGCCATAGCTGGGTAGAGCACTTGCAAAGCTTGTTGCAAGTGCTCTACTGTCATTGGCTTGCGGATGAATAAACTTTCAGGCAAGGCAGTAGGCAATCGGTGGTTCAGCATCAAAGCCTGCGGCAAGGCAGAAACAAAAATCACCGCACAGTTTGAGTATTTTTTCTGCAGTCGCAGGTAGCATTCCACCCCATCCATCTCCCCCATTAAGATATCGAGCAACACCAGATTGGGCTTCAATAGCTCATAACGCTCCAAGGCTTGGAGTCCATTCTCTGCTTGGCCCACTACATGCAACCCTTGTGCAAGACATACTTCTTGAAGTTGAGCACGAACCAAGGGGGCATCGTCTACGATGAGCACGGATTTTCCCTGCCAAGGCATTGTCGGTGTCATGGTATCATCCCCTGCTCAAATAAAATGGAATTGCTCCCCTATTATATCTTCGTCTTATTTCGATTTGCAACCAGGCTCCAGAGAGACACTACGAACTCGGCACATCAAGGCCACCAAGAAGCACAGGCTCAACAAAAAAATCCCCCGTTTATATCCAGCAGGTAAAGGAGAAACATCTATGTACAAAAATGGATAGCGCTGAAGCAGTCCGGCAAATTTCTCCACCCCTAAGAGGTAGACCTGCTGGATTACCCTTGCCAATTCATAGACTCCCCCATGAGGGGGAAGCAAAAGCAAAGCGAACCCACCCAAAAAGACCCCTGAAAACATAGGCACAAATAGCAAATTTGCGAAGAAAGACAAAAAACACAGAGACTGAAAAAAAATCCCTGCAAAAAGCAAGGGACCCGTCTGCAAGAACAAATAGGCTTTGAATACATTCCACAAAGTAGTTTCCCGACACGAAACCAAAACTGTCGTATAGGAAACCCAACTCATGAGCGTAGACACAGTTAAAAAACTTGCAGGGAAAAGCAAAACTTGCAGAGCGGCTACATGCAACAGAAATCTGCCCAAGGGAATCTGCTGGGAAGCGTTTCCATACCATTCCCGATAGCCATAGCTCAAAAAAGCTCGCTGCACAGGCGGTGTAAATCCGATGCAAAAAGAGAAACAAAATACCAACCCCAAGGCCACCCATTTGGCCCAGCGCATGCCACGCAGATACCAAGGACTTGGGATCCACAAGCACCCATAGGCAAGGCGCAGAAAGAAAGCCGCAATACGCTGTAAGGTCGTACCTAAAAAACTAATGTGAAAACCGCTGATGACCACGATGTGGAAAATTCCCAATCGTTTAAACCAGCCCTTCACCTCAGTAGATAACAGCTGCATCTCCCCCAAAAACAACCCCCTCAACCACGCCTGTTCTGAGAGAGGCAACGGCCGCAGACGATGGGAGACCCACCGGGCAAACCCAGTTCGGATTCGGTTTCCCCAGGCGCTGATACCGCTGAGTTGTGTATATACCGTTGCGTTCATGTGCACCGGCCACCACCCGCTGGCTGGGGTTTGCCCCCAATAGCTTCCAGCTTGGGGGGAATCCGAAGCAACAGCTCGCGCGACGTACATCTTCGCATCAGCTTGCACCAAAGTAGTGGGGTAGAGCCAGCTTGTTTGCACACCGGTTACGAGATGACCTTTGCTAGCAGAGGGAGGAAATGCTGTATGCCCCACGCCCCAGATAGTCCCCGCTAGGAAACATCCGTATCGAATCCACGTCGGATGAAAGGGAGCCAATATGGGATACTTCTTCCACCAACAGTAGCCGCTCATGCAGAGGACAAAGCAAACCCCGATTTCTCCCACCGCATAGGCAGCGAGCTTGATCCACGCGGAAGCGAAACAAAAGTTACTACAAAATCCGAACAGAAAGCCGAGCAGCCATCCCTGTGCCATAAGACAAGCTCCTCCCCTCCGCCTGCGGAGGGGGGTTATATGGGTATGGTGCTTATTTGAGGGGAGAAAAGAGAATTAGGCAAATGACATTCGATTGGAAGGTGTTGAAACTTCAGATTCTTCTGCCAATCGACGCAAGAGTTCTTTGGCAAATTCTACGTGCAGGCGATGGCCCCCTTTGTGCAAGGTGACTTTCCCCACCAATTGCCCGCCGATAAGCGCAATGTCTCCAATAAAGTCGAGGACTTTATGGCGAACGAACTCGTCTTCGCAGCGCAACCCTTCTGGGTTCAAAACACGCTCTCCATCTACCACGATAGCGTTGTCCAAAGATCCCCCTTTTGCCAACCCGTGGGCACGCATCTGTTCGATGTCATCCACATGGCAGAAGGTACGGGCGGACTGAAGAGCCAGGAAATTTTTGTGAGAAAAAGGAAAGGTCAGCGTCTGGCGGCCAATGGCGCCAGATGTATATTCTACGTGGCCCTCAATCAACAAAGCAGGCTGGTGGGTATGGGGCAAAAATCCCCATGGCTCATAGCGTACATATTGATCGCCACTTCGGACTTCAAAGGGCTCTGATAATAGGAATTGCTTACGGCGTACGTTTTGAATTTGAACGCCCACTTCTAGCAATTTTTCAACGAAAGGAGCTGAACTTCCGTCCAAGATTGGAATTTCAGGACCATCGACCCAAACGACAGCATTGTCGATACCCACACCTGCAAATGCAGCCATGAGGTGTTCAATCGTTGCTACATGCGACCCTAAAGGACCCACTGTTGTAGAGAGTTGGGTAGCAGAAACCTGCTGGGGATGTGCAAAAATAGGGGCCTGATCCGGCAAATCTGTGCGACAAAAGAAGATTCCATGATTCGGAGTTGCAGGCAAAATGCGGAGCTCCACAGGGCGACCACTATGAAGGCCAATCCCTGTCATCTTTACTTCCTTCGTTACCGTCCCTTGAAAACGGCTCATCTTTATTCCTTCCTGCGTGGTACATAGAAACTGGGCAACTGAGCAATTCGTTGCTCGGTCAAATAAATGCAAGAAGCGTGCCATTAATTTCTTCTCAGAAAAAGAAAAAAGAATGCTATAACTCTAGCCTGTTGCCCGTGTTCTTCTCTTTTTTTTGCCCCAGTTTGCCGCTCAGTCCTTGCGAGCTGTGGCGCTTAGGACACACTCAGTCAAAAACGGAGTGAATGTGACACGTTTTTCACCTTTCCGCCTCGAGACCCCCATATGTTGGTATCAACAGGACACCCCTTTTCTCAATTTCTGCGACCACTTACGGGAGAGAGTGGCGGAGGGCTCACCTCCACAATACCTCTGCATACACGCCCCAGAACGACTTTTCGATGAAACAGAAGCATGGGCCGCCGAGCTCCAAGAAACCGAGTTTCGGGGCAAAGTACTCGCCCGCATACAGACTTTCCAAAAATTACTGGCCTTGATACGCATCTCACCGGTCCCAATTGTCTTTATTGCGGGAGAATCGCTCACCGGCACAGCATGGGAATTGGCCATGGCATGCACCTATCGGATTACATCCAACCCCGATCTTTCACCCACCCAACTCTTTCACTTTGTGGCGCAAAGCGGAGAAATGGCAGAAGTAGAAGCCTGGCTGGAGACCCTCCCCTCTCCTCTCGCATCGGGGGAAGTTTGCAAGAAATTTTGTGAGCTGATAGAGCCACTCGAAGCTGAATATCAAGCCACCTCTGTGCCCTCATCCATTCCCATAGAATGGCTCGCACTGGCTTCAAAACTGTTTCAACCAGGCGCCGTAGAGGCGCTTGAAAAAAAAGCACATACCTATACTCTGCAGCCACTCTCGATTTCATCCACGCCCCCCTCGCACAAGACGTTGCGGATTCGCTTATCCTTACAAGGACCTCCTTTAAAAGCTTTGGAGCTTTTATTGACCAGCGGGTGGCACTGTGTGTTTTTTCATGAAGAGCCCTCTGTATTGGCCTCTCGCCTGGGTCAGCTCTATATCAAATTGGCAGAAGAGTTGGGGCCCATTATACTCAAACCGATATGGGCAGCTCAAGTACGGTGGTTTAGCAGTGAGGCATCCTCTGCCTTGGATTTTATCCATTGGCAAGCCGACGATATTTTTTTCATGCAGGTTCAAGGAAAAACCTCTTCTTTCTTACGCTGGGAGGGTAATGCCCTTCGCTCCGAAATGGGCTGGTGCGAACCTCTTACTTCGAGGGAAGACTTAGCATTATTTCTACCTTTGCTTGCGGCTACCGGACAATGTGCTTTGCCAAAACAAATCCCCCCTTTGCTTGCAAAACAACCATTTGCCTGGAGTGAATGGATTCGATCTCTCTTTCTACAAGAGATTGTATTGAGCGGATTTTTTGCGGCACCGGTTGCAACTCTTGGACTATTAGAACGAGGGGGATGGGGGTTTGTCTCTCGCCAAGAACGATGGGTACTTTTTTTACAAACCCGAACCTTTCCCACGCCTTTTCCTGATGCAGAACTTACGCCTCTTACGTCAGCTAGCTGTGCGGTTACCAGCTGGAAAGAGCTTCTGAACTGGGTACAGATCCCGGCTCCTCAGACACAAGCTTCCTCTATCTATATTTGCAGTTCATTACTAGCAAGTCTGTGCGGACTGCTTCTGCAACGCAAGGGGGTTGCGCCCACAACAGCCGATGTGTGGGTTACCGACAGCCTGGGTCTTCCAAAGAAAGCCCCAGCCCCCTCTCGCTTCCTTCGTCAACTTGGACGCGCCCGCGCTCTGGCTTATACCGAGCGCTTTTGGCCCCAATGGCTCCCTTTGGTAAGGGAGTATTATAAGGTGTAGATTGAGTTGCAGGTTGGGAGATCAGGTCCACCTACGAATGGCACTTCCTCAAGGGGCTAAAGTCCTGCGGGTACACCCCGCCCCAGTGTCCCCGACAAAAACCTGCAAGCTTCTTCTAAATTAAATCGTTTAATAAAAGACCTACACCAACCCCATTCGTGTAGTGATTATATTCAATCAGACTTTGCCCATATCCACTAAACACCTGAATAAACCCATTCAACTGGGAAGTCATCGGAAAACTATACGAGAGGATACCGGTTTTGTAACGCCCTCTCTTTTCGATGAAACCATGTCCTTGCAGCGTAAAAACTTGACGGGAGAGTTTATACGCAGCCGTTGCAATTCCATATCCCATGTGATCTGCCATATCAGGATTAAACTTCCTGTAACTGCCATCTCGCAATACATACCAAGGTCGGAGGGTAAACATCCATCTTGGATTTGAAACCACAGTTTCTACATACAGACGGTTCCAAACTCTTTCTTGAGAACTCCCAAATCCATTAGAGGCATGCACAGCGCCTACATTTATAGCATTTATTGACCAATCCCCCATTAATTTCCATGCTACTTCATTGGTACAAAAAATTTCCGGCTCAAAATCATTGGATCGAAAAAAGGCTACTTTGTTATAGGCTTGCCAAAACGACAGCTGCGTATACGCAACATAGAGGCTGCTATGGGAAGAGGCTATATCTTTCCATAGCGGAATTTTAAAACTGAGCTGATAGCTTATCTCTGTTTTTTTTACAGTTTCATCTTCAGGCGTATTGCCTTGATAAACTTGGGCGTAGGGGGAACTTGTATAGTAGAGGGGGAATAGATAATTTTGTTTGTAAAAAGTAATAGCAAAATCATTCTGCCTTACTTTTTCTTCCTTCACCTCTCGCTTTCCAACAGCAGTTTCTTTTTCATCAATTGCTTTAGTCGGTTGCAGCTTAGCATGTACCTCTTGCAGCGAGAGTTGCAGCACAAAGAAGAGAAGGACCTGTCGCTTATAGTTTCGCATCGTAATTCTCCTTCCACGACTAGAAAACACAAGGACCATAACAAATTTTGCTAATAAGCACTATAGTTTCATCCCCCCCTTTCTTCATCAGCTCGGACGCACTTATAGCGAGTGGCCTCAGCCTCAACAAACCCCATTAGAAACAGGTTATTATAAATTTTATCTTGATTAAATATCGCCACGCCATATACAAACGGGGAAGTTTTCACATCCCCCAGCAAAAACAAAGGGAAATCTATGTTTGGTATAAAAAACGCTATTTTTTTACTTGCCATTTTTTCAAATCTATCCGCATTTTCACGCCTTTCCTCCATAGAAGAAGCACATGTTAGAAGTAACTTGCAAATGAAAATCGTTGTAGAGGCGGATGGAAAAAGCAAAATAATTCAACATGAGGAATTGACTCTTTTAACAGAGTGGGCACGACAAGCTTTATCCACAATGAATTTTAAATATCCAGCAGATAGCAGTCAATTTGACATACTAAAATCCGAAGTTCACCACCCGGATGGAAAAATAGATTCTGTTGATCCAACTTCCTTAACTCGGCAACAAAAACCAGGAACAAATCAACTCATTGATGACACTATGTCAATGAGTATCCCGTTCCCTAACGTACAGATTAAATCAACTTTGGTTACAGAGACAACTAGAACAACTATCAAAAGTATCATACCTGGAAATTTTTCTTTTGAAAAAGACTTTGAAGATCGAATCTATAGTCAAGATACACGCATTGATTTTGAATCAAAGATCCCCTTGTTTCACGAAGTAAGAAAAGACAGCTTATGGGAAATTTCAGAGGAAAAAATTGCGGGAGAGTATCCCTATCAATATCATTTTAGACTGAGGGCGGATTATTTTTACTCTGTTACTTCCGAAGAAGAAGGCCAAAAATTGGAGCCTACTTCTACTCAAATTATAGTTTCTAATACAAAAACTATGCATGGAGTATTCCAGAGCATGGCTTCTGCTTATGAAGCAGAATTGAGTAAACCAGCGACAGATGATTTTTTCGTTTCTGCCTTAGAAAGGGCTAAATCAACAGATGATTTTGATGAAAAAATTAACATCCTGATCCACGCACTGCATGATAAAACCTTTGTCTACTATTTTGACCTACGAAATACAGAGAGAAGATGCTTTCCAAGAAGTCTTCGCGATATTTTTGAAAACAAAAAAGCTGACTGCAAGGCTTTCTCTTTACTTTTAAGCAAGTGGCTTCGTGAATTGGGGTATGAAGCTTTCCCTGCCCTTGTTTATAGTGGGAAATATGATATTCAATGGTCGTCTCTACCAACAACGACTGAAACAAATCATGCAATTATTTTTTGTTTGGTGGATGGCCAAGAAAGATGGATTGATCCAACATTCGCCTTTTCCACAGGGGAAATGATTCCAGACCATATTTTAAATAGAAATGCAATCGTCTTAGATCATCGAAATGTGACCGTTAAAAAAATCCCGCTTCCTACACCAGAATTATCAGTTATACATAACAAAAAAGAAATAGTTCGTCTTGATGAGGAGAGAATTCAAACTTCTTTTCTTGGACAAACAAAAGGCGCCCGTTCAGTTGGTATATTTTCTGCTTTTTTCGGAACTCCATCTGAAACAACACTTGCTATGCTGGAAGAAGGCCTTTCAGAAAACACCCCTCATACAACTATTATGATAGAACCACCCTCTGTTGTATCCAGAAAAGTTCAAGACCTTTCCTATTCAGCTTGTTTTATTTTTAATTCTGAAGAGTTTTGTAAAAATCAGGGGATACACAACCTACTCGCCTGTGAGGAAGAGGATACAGACAAAGAAACATTCACTTGGAATATAGAAATATTTTCAGAACACCTAAAAAATCTCGTAAAAACAAATTTTCAATCTTACGAGCAGGGGATACATTTAGGTAGACCGAGAATAGAAATAGAAGAGACTAGCCTTGAACCTGTAAGCATCGATAGATTACCGAAAATGGTACATGTAGATACACCTTGGTTTTCCTTTACGCGCTCTTTTTCTTTCACAAAAGAAAATCAGAAATTAAACATGATAGAGAAAGTTGTTTACAAAACAGACCGCATACAAAATGCAGAGCTAAAAAGCCCTAAATTTTTAGCAGCAAAAAGAGCGATTAAGATTGGCGGTGTTTCTCTCCGCTGGGCGGCAGCTGAGTAGCAGAGCTTGATGCCACAAATCCAAGGGGACGGAACCGGTTCAAACCGGTTTTTTTCGGGGGTGGGGACAGGGGCATACTGACGAGTACCCACCCCCCAAAGCTCCTCGCACACCCCACAATTACAAGGCTCCAGAGAGCCTTTCTTGGGTTTGAAAGAGGAGAATAACACCCTCTGTGTCTTTAACCCCCCCACTCTCAACAGCGATTTTACCCGAAACCAGTTCCAAATTCTCATAAACTTCGGAAGAAAGTTTTCTCGGAAATAAATCAACACGAAGTTGTTTGCCCATTAGAAAGTCTTTTTGTAGAAATTGCTCTTTTCCAAAACTTGAGTTGGAAACCAGGCATAAATCGCTCGCATCTTGAATATTCGCAACAACCAGGGATATTTTTCCTGTGACTGGATTCCACGACAGTTCTGATTGAATGGTGGAAGTAGATGGAGTTTCACACGCTACAGTTGCACCAGTTGTCGCATTCATACAAGCTGAAAAACTGTAGGTAGGGCTGAGCTCAAAATGAATCTGCATCATATTATTGGTGGTTTGATTCAAGCTCAATTTCACAGATTTACAGATCGAAATCACCGAGTCTCTCTCTTCAATCCATTGTAACAAGTTTTGGTTCGCCTCATTGATCGAATCTTGATACGTCGCCTCTTTTTCTTTTAACATCGTTTGTTCCTGAACCAAGGCATCTCGAAATTTGCTCTGAATTTTAATTTGAATCAGTTTTAAAAGACGAATCTCTTCATCTTTTAAGCTAGGCGGAACCGATAACGATTTGTCATAAATTGACCCTCCCTTCATCTGTCCAGTAGCTACCAGCTCTTTTTGAAAGGCTGCCTCTCGATTAAAGGAATCGATAAAGGAAAAGGGTGTTTCAGGGGGAGATACCATCAAGTTCCAATTGAATAACCGATCCTGAAAAGAAACTTTCTCTGCTCCGAACGAGCGCTCTTCAAACAAACTGGGTAATGCACCGCTTTCTAGCAAAGGATTACTGGCATCTGACCAATATTTTGCCGTTCTATTTTCTAAGAGTGGGTTTTGCCCATCTGGAATTGTACCACCTGCTGGCATAGAAAATATTCCCTGGCATAAGTCGTTTCGTTTCTCCATCGCTTGTGCACGCAAGGCACCACTGGCGTAAATCGAACGAATTTGTGCCTGTTCCTCAGGGGTATAGTTGAAAATGGTATTCCTTGGTTTCTTAATACCCACAAAGAACTGGGACTTCAATACGCCCTCTTCCCAGAAACAAGAAAAGTAGTCCTTCCCATTCGAATCAGGCGCACAAACGGCCGCATTAACATCCAAAAGACCTGCTTTCTTGTACTCTGCTTCACAGGCCACAAAAGGAGAGGGACGCGCTGTGAACGTATAAGCCAAAAGAAAAGGTGAAGTGGCCATCAACCAAATTCGAGCCTCACAAAAAAGCGGAAAATTCTTTTTAGCAAGAAGAGGCAAGTTATTAAGCCGCTCTTGCATAGCTATGACTTCTGTCTGTATGGCACTCGAAATTGCGAGAGCTTGCTCCGCTCCCCCCCCTTGATTGAGCGATGTTTTCTCTGCATCAAGCAGTGCATCGATTTCACTTTGCCTCTTTTTTTCTCGTGACTGCAAGTCTTTCCAGTTGAGACGATGCTGCGCATAAAATCCTCCCTGCTTGCCCATAGCGGACTTGAGATACGAGGACAACTCGATGATTTTCATCATGGTATCTGAAGTAAGCGTGGGAGAGAAAATCATCGAAGATCCCTCAAACCCCTGAATACTGCCATCTGGAACCAAATGAAATACATCTGTAGGAGGCGCATAGGCAGGGCGCGTCACCCCACGCACCTCTTGCTTGGTAACCGTAGGATTGGGAACTCCGCAATGGAGCTGTAACAAAGAAATCCCTATCCATAAAAAATGAATTTTCATGATGCCACCCCTTAAAAAAAGAACATCAAATCTAGAGAAACCAAGTCTTTCACCGGCATATTTCGACTGATCAGCACTTTCTTATATTCGAGGGTAGTCACCACAGGCAGGGGAAACATTTTATCTTGAAAGGCAGGTACTGTACTATATCCAAGTCGGTACTCGATCATTTGCGCCTTTTGATCCGTATCGGACTCCAGTTTGCTTTTTACATCTGGATCCGAGATTTGATATACATCCGCTTGCTTATAGGTATAAATGTAACCGAGTCCAGCTAAAAGACCGAAATGGGGCTCGTATTGCATCGAAGCACCGATCTCATATTGATCCCCCAACTTGTAACTGGTGGCCTTGGTGGGGACTTCGATACCTTCCTCCTCTGTAGCCAATCGCAACCGACGAGAGTCTGGAGCTTCATAGGTATACTTCGCATATTGGTTTAAAAATAAATCATTTCGCAAATAGGCATCTGCAGAAAACCCCGCAAAAAGACCCCAAACACCCAATCCGGTGGGTACGGATAAAAGAGCATCCTGATGCTGGGTGCTGCCTGTTGGAACAACCATCCCCCCGATCGCAGCCAGTTGAAACCGTTGGTGATTGATCATTCGAACTTTATTAAGAATAGTTAGATCTCCAATGTCATTTCCTGACCAACTGTCGAGTTTTTGATACCCATTTTCGCTAAGTTTTTTATTAAGCTGCCCCACCGCATCGTTCAATTTGTCAGCTGCTTCTAAGGCAGATTCCGTATGGTTGTTTTCTGGATTTTGCAATCGATCGATGAACTCTTGCCCTCGCTTAGAAGCGCGGAACCCCATGGCAACCTTCATCTTGGATTGAATAAAAGGAATTGCCCCTCCTAGGGTCCACCTTTCCGTTATCCCATAAGCAAAAATTGGAGCGATAACCCGTACATTTCCACTCATATCTGCTGTATATGTCCCTGCCGCCTCATCCTCACGAAAGCCTTCATGTTGCAGAAAGGCTTTCAGCATGGTTTTTTTGACCCCTTTCTCATTGTTGACCATCCTCTTAAAGGTTAAATCCTTTTGAAGCGGTTGGGAAAGCGGTTGAGGAGAACCGGATGCATCTGTCTTGCTATTGATTGTGGTCATCACATTTCGAATGGTGAGATTGCGAACCCCCGGAGGCAACACCTTTGCGTTTTCAAAGGCAAAAACGGAATAGGTAGATCCCACACAAAGGATCAGCAAACTCTTCCTCATATAAAGCTCCTACAAAAAATAAAAAACTCACACCGTGTCTTCTTTACTCTTCCATGGCTTTTTTCAAACAAGCTGTCCAAGCTTCTTGTTGGGTGCAAATAAATACTTGATCTGCCAATTTTTGCATCATGGTGCGGTAATAGGTTACCTCCGGTTTTCGATCTAGGGAAAGAGACTCATCATCTTCCATCTCTTGGATGACAGAAAGAGTGCTCAACATTTTTTGCCTGCCTTGCAAAACAAGTTCCTTATTTGACTTCTCTAACGCGAGGGCGACCGTAGCTTGGCCCAAATAGTAGTGATTGTCCCAATAGGTTTGGCCAGAAACAAAGTCCTTGAAAGGACGATAGTTGCCACCTCTTGCTGCAACGGCAGCATTGGCAAATTGCAGCGCTTCCTCTGGATTGTAGAGCCCTACGGCACGAGCCTGAGGATTTCCGCGAACTGCCGCCAGTACTCGCAAAATTCCACCGGCTTCAAATCCACCCACATATCGACTATCTGTATCCTGCGTGGATTTAAGAGCGTCTGTTTGAATGGCGCTCATCTTGCGAGCATAAATAAATCTTTCAATTAAATTAGTGGCGAGCTTGCCTCGAGCCCCAATGCAAGAAAGCGCAAAATAGTAGTACTCTTGGCGAGGGCTTTTAATGGCATCCATCGCATCTAAACAAGCATCCAGGGTCTTTTTTCGTACATCTACTGGAATTTTTTTCTCGTACATCACACCTTGTAACAAAGCCAAACGCCCAATTTGAACTGCAGCGTAGATTTTATCTTCCCCAGAAGTTTGCCCCAATGCAGTCGTATAGGCCTGTGTCGCAAGAGCAGCTGTTGGCGGCCCCTCCCCTCGATTTGTAAACAAGTCATCTGCAGCCGAAAAGTCGTAGGCTTGTAAATTTGCAGAGGCGGCAAAAACGCACAATAGACCCGACGTAAAAATACGCATGGGTTGGCTCCTTTTGTAAGGGAAACTCTATGTAACTAATTGATATCTAATGGAAAGATATATGGTTTTGGAGAGGGGAGTCAAGAGGAAAGCAAGATTATTTTTCCCATTTTTTTTGCAGGGTTTTTTTGAGCATCAAACGCACATTGCGTCGCTCGATGGCGTCTTCGTAGCGCTTTTTTTCCTCTGGGGTTTCTGGATGCAAGGGTGGCATTTCAGTGGGGCGACCATGGCTGTTGAGAGCCACCATGGTGACGTAGGCACTGGCTGTGTGAAAGCTTTCTCTCGAAAGTGGATCTTCCGCATCGATGCGAACCCCAACCTCACAACTGGTCGTAGACACATAATTAACGGAAGCTTTGATACTCACTACCCAACCTAATTTCACAGGAGCTAGAAAATGCATGGCATCAATGGAAGCGGTCACCACCGGTTTTTGTGCATGACGCTGGGCCGCAATCGCAGCCGCGATATCAACCCAGGAAAGAATTACCCCCCCAAATACACTGCCCATTGCGTTGGTGTGTTGGGGCAAAATCATTTCTGTCATTTCAACTTGAGAGTGAGCAGGTCCTTTTTTTTTCATGAATATTTCCTTTTTTTATATGTAGGGGATGTCGAAGAAAAAATAGAGAAAAGCCCCCAAGACCAAAAAAGGGCCAAAGGGAATCTCCATGCGAAGACTGGATTGGAATGCGATACGCTTGGTTCGTAGAGTTTGCAAAAGTACGAGACCGACTCCGAGGACAGAGCCCACAACCGATGCGATCAGTAAAGTTGGCAACACCGATTGATAGCCCAACCAACCGCCTATGGCTGCGAGCAACTTGGCATCTCCAAACCCGATACCTTCCTCTTTTCGGATTAAAAAATAGCTCCATGCAATGAGATAAATAATGCCTCCCCCAACCAAAATACCGAGTAAACTGCTTTTCCAGGTTAACTCTGGATGGAGTAAAAACACGGGCACCGACAAGAGGATCATGGGTAAACTCAACACATCGGGGATGATGTGGTGGCGCATATCGATGACAACACAAATCAACAATACAGAAAACAAAATGGAGCCATGGAGAAAGCGAAGCAAATTGGGCACGGAAAAATGAAAGGTTAAAAAATCCCAAAACGGAAATCGACTGTAAATAAAAGCGAACAAAAGACCTGTCAGTAGTTCGACCACAGGGTATTGCCAGGAAATGCGGGTCCGACAACAACGGCTGCGACCTCGTAAAAAGAGGAAACTCAGCACGGGAATGTTGAGCCAAGCGGGAATGAGGGCCTGACAAGCAGGGCAACGTGACCTTGCGGAATACCAAAACGTACCTTCTGGGATCCGAAGGATGCATACATTTAAAAAGCTACCGACCAGCAGACCTACAACGAAGAACAGCCACAACATTTATTTTTCCTTTTTTAGGATCTCAATACATAGCTTAAGTCACTTACACAGTAATGTCATTTCCGTCATCCCAAGGTCCCGAAGGGACCGTATGGGATCCCTGCGTTTTTATCGAGATCCCATACGGCTGCTACGCAGCCTTGGGATGACGGAGGAAGTAAAGTCATTTCCGTCATCCCAAGGTCCCGAAGGGACCGTATGGGATCCCTGCGTTTTTATCGAGATCCCATACGGCTGCTACGCAGCCTTGGGATGACAGAGGAAGTAATGTCATTTCCGTCATCCCAAGGTCCCGAAGGGACCGTATGGGATCCCTGCGTTTTTATCGAGATCCCATACGGCTGCTACGCAGCCTTGGGATGA
>CANJLI010000046.1 GCA_947475005.1 Deltaproteobacteria bacterium
AAAAACTTTCGTTTTTTTTGGTTCCGAAGAACCCGCAACTATCTACTTCTATTCAGTTTTCAAAGAACTACACAACAACCTGCCTACCTCTCTCTGCCTTCCGCTTCGAGATGCGCTGCGTCGTGTGAAAAGGGTTATATGCGGTTGGGCCTAACCCGTCAACTAGATTTTGTATTTTTATATGCTAGATATGCGGCGGAAAATAATCTGTTTTTTGCCCCTTTATAGGAGAATAGACAACGAAAGCAGATGGCTGATGATCAGCTCGCCCGCTTTCGCTTACGCAACAAGGGAAAGAGCAGGGGGGTGAGTAGCAAGATGACCGCTTGCCACGGGGGGGAATCGGGTGAAACCGGACCTCCCACCGTACCGCACAGTGCCTCTTGGCGCGAAGTTTTCGTGGAATCCGCATAGGCAGGATCCGGATATATATGAATAATCCCAGCCATATCATCAGCGCCCAATCGGTAGCTAGAGCCACCGCGGGAGTAGCCCATGATGGAATTATAGTTGGTATGGTTATGACCGAACCCCAGACAATGCCCCAGTTCATGGACCAAGGTGACAATGAGAGATTTGGCAGACGTGGAAACATCATTGATTGCAATGTCACAGTCCACGATCCGATTTCCCTCTATAAGAGGGTTGGCATACGCTGCAGTGGAGACATTCTTATCCTTTTTTACAACAATAGAATGGACGTGATCCGAAGAATCGAGCTGGGCCTTGGTAGATTCCACCACACGAAGCTGTATGTAGGACCCCGGCACCTCATTCCACTGCTGCACCGCTAATTCCAGCAGATTTTGCATAAAATCATGGGGCGAGAGATCCGCCCACTCCCCGTCCTTAAAGGAGCCTTCTCCTTTTAAAGACGGCGCCTTCCCATCCCAGATAAACTCTACGAGAGGGCTCTCCGGCTCCGCCTCCAACCGCACAGACCGACCCGACAGCAGCACATAGCCCCCACAAGTAACGAGAAAAAAGAGGCAAATCAAGAGTCGTTGCATCATAAAGATCTCCATACACTAGTTGCGGATGGTGACCCCAATACGCACGGCATAAGGACTCAGCAGCACACCAGAAAGCCCCAAGGCCTGCTTATATTCCGCGTTAAAACAAACCCTGGAACTGCCACACTGATTCCACCCCACCGCCGTATACACCCCAGGCCCCACTCCGTTGCCATCGAGGACAATCCCCCAACCGCCAGAGACATAGACACCCGCCTCTGCATTCACATAGAAGCGATATCCGTAAAAAGCGCCTGGAGATATGCTGAGGGTCCACTCTGTCTGGTTTTCTGTTACATAGACAAAGGCATAATCAAGGGGATTGATCGGAGGAATGGAAACTGGATTGTTTCCGCCAATTCCCAGACTGGGAGGACCGATATTCAGCGTGAACTCAGCCAAAAGAGGGCTTGTCAGCAGAAGAGCCCCAAGTGCAATTCGTGTATAAATGGAGCGAAAGATGGCTACCATTCAACCCCCACTCCTGCAGAAAGGTACTGCTTACGCCCCGTTGTCAGAAAGATCGCCGCGATTCCAGCGGGAAACAGATACGCCTCCCACCCCACCGTATAGTGAAAATGAGTGGCAAAGGATTTCTCCCAAAACACACCGAGGGCTAGCCCAATGTTGAACTGGTTTTCATTCCGGTTGAAGGCTTTATCTTTTTCTTTTGTGTATTGAATGCTGGTTCTCTCGAGGAGCCCCACGACACCATATCCCAACTGAAGCTCGGAAAGACCGAAGAGAGGCGCCCGTTTCCCCAGTGCCACCGAATAGGTTTGCAGACTCACAGGTAGAAATTTTCGTCTTTGAAAATGACCTCTTACATAATACTCCCCCAACAGCACCTGCCCAGATAAACCACCGAGGTAGCGGTCATCGCCCTGTTCAATTGCCGAATAGCCGATGGTAGCAGAATGCTCGGAAAAAGCGGGACTGCTGTATAACACCAGTATCAAGAGGAACCAGCTACGCATCAGCCTTCCTTTGCTTGTGGGGACACCCGCACTCGAATGAGTAAACTTTCCTTATTCTACCGCCCCCTCTTGCCAACCTCCAAACGAGCGCTATTTTTTTCACCGTAAATTGGGTAGAATTCCCCCCCATGTTTGAACCAAAAAGGTGTGCAATGACCTACGACGACAAGAAAATTATTTATTCCATGGTGGGGTTGTCCAAAAACCATGGGCAGAAAAAAGTGTTACGCGACATTTACCTCTCCTACTACTACGGCGCTAAAATCGGAGTCCTGGGTCTCAACGGCTCTGGAAAAAGCTCCTTACTCCGCATCATGGCCGGGGTCGATACAGAATATATCGGAGAAACAGTCCGGTCCGACGGCTACACCGTGGGCTACCTCGAGCAAGAACCTCAACTTCAAGCTGGTAAGACAGTAAAGGAAGTCGTAAGTGAAGGCGTCCAACACATTGTGGACTTGCTCGCAGAGTTTGATGCGATCAACCTTCGTTTCGGTGAGGACCTCACCGCAGAACAAATGGACGACGTGCTGGCACAGCAAGGCAAAGTCCAAGAAAAACTCGATCAACTGGAGGCATGGTCCCTCGATGATCGATTGAATTTTGCCATGGAAGCCCTTCGATGCCCACCAGCGGATGAATTGGTAGACCATCTTTCCGGGGGAGAGCGGCGCCGAGTAGCCCTCTGTCGTTTGCTCTTGCGCGAACCAGATATTCTTCTCCTCGATGAACCGACCAACCACTTGGACACCGATTCTGTGGCGTGGCTCGAGAAACATCTTCATGCCTACAAAGGGACCGTAATTGCAGTGACCCACGATCGTTACTTCTTGGACAACATCGCAGGATGGATCCTCGAGCTCGATCGCGGACACGGAATCCCATTCAAAGGGAACTACTCCCAGTGGCTCGAGCAAAAGCACAACCGTCTGCAACACGAAGCCCAAGCGGAAGATCGCAGACACAAACAACTCGAACGCGAGCTCGAGTGGATTCGCATGTCACCGAAAGCCCGTCAAGCCAAGAGCAAAGCTCGCGTACAAGCCTATGAAACCTTGCTGGGACAAGAGCAAGAAGAACTGTTTAAAGAGCTCAAAATCTACATCCCACCGGGCCCTCGTCTCGGGGAGTTGGTAATTGAAGCTACGCAGTTGCGAAAAGCTTTCGGCAACAAACTACTGTTTGAAGATGTCAACTTCCGATTGCCTCCGGGCGGAATCGTAGGTGTGATTGGACCCAACGGTGCAGGAAAGACTACGCTGTTTCGCATGATCATCGGGGAAGAAACCCCCGATCAAGGGTCCTTCCGCGTGGGGCCTTCTGCGAAGATTGGGTACATGCAACAGTCTCGTGATCGCTTGGATCCGGAAAAGACTGTGTACGAAGTACTCTCTGGTGGCGCAGAAGTTATTACCATCGGCAAACGAGAGATCAATGCACGTGCTTATGCGGCACAGTTTAACTTCACGGGTACCGAGCAACAACGCAAGATCGGGGTTCTTTCCGGTGGAGAGCGCAACCGTGTGCAGATGGCTCTGCTGTTGAAAGAAGAGTCCAATGTGATCCTTCTCGATGAACCGTCGAACGACCTCGACGTGAACACCTTGCGAGCTCTGGAAGAAGCTCTGCAGCATTTCGCAGGATGTGCTGTGATTATCAGCCACGATCGCTGGTTCTTAGACCGAGTTGCCACGCACATTCTCGCCTTTGAAGGCGATAGCCGCGTAACTTGGTTTGAGGGGAACTACACGGAATATGAAGAGGACCGTCGTAGACGCTTGGGAGCTAGCGCGAGCCAGGCACCGAAACGGATCCATTATGCGGGACTGGCTCGGTAACTATTGGTAGAAGGGTTACAAAAGATGAAAGTTCGATTTTCTCGCGCGACAAACAGCATTGAAAGAGTTCGCGAGTTTTATGTTCAAGGTTTAGGACTAGATATACTTTCGGAATTTTCAGGACACGAAGGTTTTGATGGCATCATGCTCGGAAAGCCAGGAGAAGAATATCACCTCGAGTTTACACACCAATCTGGCGTCATCGTGGCTGGAGCACCGTGTAGAGAAAACCTGATTGTGTTTTATGTGCCCAACCCACAAGAGTGGAAAAAAATAGTCGATCGAATGGAGCAACATGGTTTCCAGGCAAAGGCATCTCACAATCCTTTTTGGGACCGAAATGGTAAGCTCTTTGAGGATTTTGAAGGATATGGAGTCGTTATTTATAACGATAGTTGGGATAAATAAGATTGGCCCGTTAAAGCGCTAGGGACACATGCTCCTGTCCCCTAGAGGAACGAGCCAGGCACCGAAACGGATCCATTATGCGGGACTGGCTCGGTAGTAACGAGGTCGCTACGGAGGACATCCATAGCACGAATCTGGCATACCTGGCCCCACAGGGCGAGGCATGGTTCCGACATTATAAACCGCCCGGGTGACTCCTGTTGAAGCGATCGTAATCGCACTTCCTGGTATGCCCGTTATACTTCCCCCGTTGTAGAGCCCAATACTACTATCTACACTATTGATCGTAATCGAACTTCCAGGCATGCCCGTTATACTTCCCCCGTTGTAGAGCCCTTGGCCCCGCTCTTTGCTGCTAATTGTAACGCTGCCCGAATTTCCTAGATCTAGGACTGCTTGGTTGTAGAGTCCTACAACCAGGCTATCCGAAGTGCTGATGATAATCGTACCATGATCTATTATTGAAATGTTCCCCGCATTCTCTAATCCTACGCCCTCCGTACTACGGATCGTAATCGAACCCGATCCGTCCATTGTTAGGCTTCCGTAGTTAGTTAATCCGGAACCTCCCCCCGTATTATTAATCGCGAGAACACCATTGCCATTGATAGTAAGAGTACCGCCCTCTGAAATCGTGAGAGCACTTTTGCTATTAATTGTAAGCGTGCCACTGCTTGCCATTTGCCCTGTAATCGCAAGAGTACCGCCCTCTAAAATCGTTATATTGCCACTTATCAGATTGCTACTTCCATCAAACCCCCACGTTACCGTTTCTCCGCAAGCCACAGTAAATCCGTTCGTCGCAATATCCCCTATAGAAGAGATATTGGTGTTTTTATTGGGGCATACAATAGGAACCGGTGGCAGCACGATAGAAACAGTAGAATCAGTAGAAACAGTAGAATCAGTAGAATCAGTAGAAACAGTAGAATCAGTAGAATCAGTAGTAGTAGAAACAGTAGGATCAGTAGAAACAGTAGTAGTAGAAACAGTAGGATCAGTAGGATCAGTAGAAACAGTAGTAGTAGAAACAGTAGGATCAGTAGAAACAGTAGTAGTAGAAACAGTAGGATCAGTAGGATCAGTAGAAACAGTAGTAGTAGAAACAGTAGTAGTAGAAACAGTAGAAACAGTAGGATCAGTAGGATCAGTAGAAACAGTAGTAGTAGAAACAGTAGAAACAGTAGAAACAGTAGGATCAGTAGAAACAGTAGGATCAGTAGAAACAGTAGGATCAGCAGGAACCGTTATCGTTGGCTCCTCTTTTTCTGAATCACCTTGAGCTGCGGCTTTTTTGGGGGCAAGAGGCACCCCCCTAGAAACAGAGGTTGATTTACATCCAAAAAACATGTGGAAAGTAAGAATAACAAAAAAATAACGCCCCATTATGCCCCCTGCACAAAAAAATTACATAGATCCCCTTATTATAACCGATCAAACTCATAAGCTAAAATCGAAGGCTCCAGATCACTCTGTGGAGCACCTGAGTGAGCCTCCTTTCGGCTTTGCTGCCTAAATATGGAGGGATAAATAACCACCGAAAGTTAAAAAGAAAAATGGCACCTTAAGTTCGACTAAAAACAAGGATGCCACATGGAAAAAATAGTCAATCGAATGGAGCAACATGGTTTCCAGACAAAAACACCCCACAATCCTTTTTGGGACCGAAAGGGTAAGCTCTTTGAGAGGCAGACTGAAAAAGAATACAGATTTTTCGAGCAATATATCTGTATCCGTCATCCCCAGCGCCTGAAGGGCGCGTCGGGGATCCCCCTCGATCGCGGGAGATGCCCATACGGCCGAGGCGGCCTGGGCATGACGGATCTTATGCAGAACGGTTGAAAAAGCAGTATTCTTTTCCAGTTTGCCTTTGAGGATTTTGAAGGATATGGAGTCGTCATTTATAAGGACTTCGCTCTTGCATAGCCGACTGTACATTCTGGGCTTGTTGTGTGCCTCTTAAAGCCTATTGCTCTACTTTTTGCTGTTGTTGCCCTGGCATTCCTTACTTTGATGAATTTCGTGATGAGTTTCGCCCGTCCCTCTCCTCTTCGAGACGGCCTGTCGAGAATGTGGCCCTGCTGCAGCAGGGAAAACCGCCTCAAAGACAGAACCCAGTACTGCAGAACTCCGTACTTTGTGCGAAATGCGCTGCTGCTCACAATAGTGAAGGAACTCCAAGACCTGCTAGTGTGATATCTGCTGCCCCGAGTTACAATGCAATCGAGATCCCATACGGCTGCTACGCAGCCTTGGGATGACGGATGGGTTGCCATCTTGAACGTAAGCAAAAGATGACAATTATATCCTTAAGGAACCGCCATTCGGGGACACTCGCATCGGGCGTCCCCGAATAGATGGTATAATCAAAATCAGCAGAGCCAACCCATTACGGAGTAACAAATGACACTGCTACGAAATTTACTCATTCTAAGTTTGGTCTTGGGCAGCCCCTCTTGCGGAAAAAAAGAAAGCGCTGCAACCGCTGACGCCATTATATATGGAACTGTCACCTTAGAAAATGGAACGACAGCCAGCGACAATGGAGCGCTGAGTTTGACAAAAGCCACCTGCACAATTAATGCAGATACCAGTACAGCAAGTATCGTGCTTACAGGAGCAACCACGCTAAGCTCGCTGTCCATTAATATAAAATCTTTGCTATCTACAGCTGAAACGTACACGTGTACACAAGCTACAGATAATGCCACCTCATTGGACAGTCTTGGCCTTAAATTTGACAGCTGCAGCGTTGAAATTGCGAGACCGATCACAAGCAGCTCTAATTTTAATGGGTACGCGATGTACCGAAGCTCAACCAAGGTTGCTCTCTTTACCTACGGAGGAAGCTGCACGGTAAGCGTAACCAGCGCCTCTTCCACCAATGTAGTCGGATCCTTTCTTTGCACACAATTGGTCCAAACGTACTACAATTCCTCACCGGTAAACCCCATCACTGACCATACCCCCCTCATCGATGCCAAAGGCAGCTTTAAGTGCCAATAATAGGACCGTCCCCAAGCTCAACTCCCCGTGTATTTTCCCCAATCAAACTAGCCAATTAAATCAAATAATCTCTTCATACTTCCTCAACCTTCCCCTTCCTATCAAAACCAAATACAATATTTGTAGATAATAAAAATTACAATGAGGTGGCTATGAAGAAAAGGCTATGCGTCTTTTCTCTTCTAGGATTTTTGTTTTTTGAGAAGCATGTCTTTGCCATTATCCCAATGGATGCGTTTAAAGAGACAAGCACGAGAGTGCCTCACTCACTTCTATCACCTCAAATCGGTGTCATAGCAATTAATTCAGGCTTTATATCTAACTTGCGATTTATCAATTTTCCTCCCTCTTC
This sequence comes from Deltaproteobacteria bacterium, assembly GCA_947475005.1. Taxonomy (GTDB): domain Bacteria; phylum Bdellovibrionota_B; class Oligoflexia; order Oligoflexales; family Bog-1112; genus CANIBL01. The sequence goes on from CANJLI010000046.1 coordinate 7,595, forward strand.
AGACAAAAATCAAAAAGAAAAAACACCTCTAGATCCTATTGCATCCATGCTTGATGTGTACTTTCCATCGCGTGACCAAACTCTGAAATCCTACTTTAATGCAGATACTAACTTTACAGCATGCATCATGAAGTTTTTCCCTGATCCTAAATCTCAATCAAATTATTTGGCTCATCTGATGGCCTATACTGATTCTGTCCGCTTCGAAGCCAAAGAACCCTTGGACTCCATAAACAAAAATTTGACGGAAATGTTAAAAGGGCCAAATGGGAAAAATCTTCGCCAATTTACTAAAATTCTTCAAGACTCTATTTCAATGGAAATCCTTCGAGAAAAACACAATGCCTCTCTAAGAAAAGCAATGCGAGCGTCAGAAGAGCCCCTATCTATTCACGCTACTGGAACTCCTGAGCTGCTTCTTTCCTCCTTTATCTACTACCAATTTGATGACCCCAAGTTTCTCGATGATTACCTTACAGACATAGTAGGATTGATCAAGGTCCATTCATCCGATGATATGGAACAAAAAGAGGTTATGAATCATATCTATGAAAAAATGGTTGCGATGTACCAGGCTACGTTTCAAGTAATGCCTTATGTTAGCTGCACTTTCACCCCCTCTGGGAAGACTTTTCCGTACAATAGAGAAACAAAGAAAGGATCATTCGATGTTTCGGATGCTGCCTTTACTGATTGCGGTGAAAATACGACTCGCCACATCTTAAATCTGCTATTATATGACCCTGCAACCAAAGGGTTTTCATTCCCACCTGATTTAAAAGACACCCCTTATTTAAGTGAAATCAAAACTTTTTATGCGCCTTCAAAAGCTGTCGACGAAGTGAATCATGGCAATAACGATTTGAGATATAAATGGAATCAAGTCGTAGGTGATATGAGGAAAAGTCCTAAAGACTCCTACTTAGGACCGATCCGGTATAAAAAAGGCGATGAAACAAAAGGATTCTATGAAGTACACAGCGGATTTATCAACCTAATAAATGTATTCCATCATATTTTTGCCTTCCCTCTTCCGCCCCAAGAATTACTTGCCAGCGGTAACTATAATGAGTGGATTATCAAAGCTTTCACTTCTCTCTGTAAAACAATAAACCCCCGGCATGAATATCAAATCAATACCCACGACATTATCTATGAAAAAGCATCTCATTCAGATCTTCACAATCCTGATACGCATGATATTTTTGGAAGCATTACGATTACTTTTGTACGCGACGGGACCCCTACTTTGCAATTTGATATCACTAGTGTTTCTATGCCCGGCCATATCAATGTAAGTAGACTGAAAAATTTAATAAAAAACCCAGTTCCAGATGGCCTGGGAGATTATTTTTTAAAGCTTACAAAACATACCACTCAACAGGTATTTTGGTTTCCATTTCTTCACTCTGACGAATATATGGGCCAATTTTTTGACTCGGACCTACTCACAAGCTATAAGCTTCTTGGAATGGGCGACTTACGAACAGAAAATAATGCACAACGTGATTTTTTAGGACTTCTTACTGGCCTTCCCCTCGAGGAGGCCGGCAACTATTCAGAATTGTTAAAAAATTTACTTCTTGCCTATCAATGGAATGATACAGTAGCTCGGCCTTTGATTTCAAAAGACGTTTCAAAACTCTGGCGTGAATATAAAGAATTTCGGCCTGCCATTTCAGAGGCCGTCCAAGATTTTGGGTTCTCTGATGACTCGCTTAGTGCGCTTTATTCTTTTAAAAACTTGCACTACTTAACTTTGAAAACCCACAAAACTCTAGATGAACTAGACCTAGGTTCGTTTCAAGCCTTAAAGGAAGCGAAACTGGTGGCAAGCACTAAGAAAATAACTGTCTCCACAGAAAACAAAGCATTGCAAGTTCTTGAGGTAGAAAGAATAGGAGAAATCAATTTTTTAGAACGACTTCCTAACTTACAGAAATTAAAGTTAAAGGAGACTACTCTTAGCCGCATAGAGCTGCAAGCGAACCCAAACTTAAAAGAACTGTATATACACACTGCGCCCGTTACCGAAATTGAAGGACTGGAACAGTTGAGGATGCTCAAAAGTTTTACTGCAATTTCTTTACCTGATCTTTCAACCATCAAATTTTCTTTGGCAAATCAAGATCTACATACTGTTATTTTACTAAATCTTGGCGTCATAAAGAAGGTTTCTGGAATTCAAGACATTACAAACCTTCAGGAGATTCAAGTAAAAACTTGCCCTAAACTTTCCAAAGAAACTTTCAAGACCAATCTTCACACAAAAGTGGAATGGGAAGATTGAGCCTCCTGCAAAAAAAGTTAAAACCCGCAGCGCAGCAGTAAGGCTCGATAACACTTCTGCGCATGTGCATGCGCCATCCTCTTGCTTTACAATGCCTCATAATGTGTACTAAAATAAAATCATACTTTGTTTTAGTACAATATTTTGTAAAAGGCTAATTTTACTATGTTTATAGAAAGAACAGCTACAGCTTATCTCCAATACGCAAAGATAAAATACCCCGTTTTGACGGTTACTGGCCCCCGACAGTCGGGAAAAACCACACTCTGCCGACACCTTTTTCCTACCCATACTTACATCAATCTAGAGGCACCGGATGTTTTAATGGCAGCGAAAGAGGACCCTCGAGGTTTGCTCAAAAATGGCCTTGAACCCATGATTATTGATGAAGCCCAGAAATGTCCCGAACTTTTATCTTACATCCAGCTCTATGTCGATGAACGCAAACAGATGGGCCAATTTATCTTAACTGGCAGCGCGCAATTTCAACTCCTCTCCGCAATCACACAGAGTCTAGCTGGGCGATCAGCGATGCTGTCCTTGCTACCTCTTTCCCTACAAGAACTTTCCTCCCTCTCTTTGAATTTTCATGAAAATCCCAACTCAATTTTATTCAAAGGGTTATACCCGGCTTTATTTGAACGAGAGTTAGATTCCACTGATTTTTTTCGCAATTATGTTCTGACTTTTGTGGAGAGGGATCTGCGACAAATTATCAATGTTACTTCTTTATTGGACTTTCAGAAATTTCTAAAACTTCTTGCAGGGCGCGTAGGACAGTTGGTTAATTTTGCTTCTTTGGCAACTGAAGTGGGGGTTTCTCAACCGACCATTAAACAATGGATTTCGGTTTTGGAGACCGCATATATCATTAAAACGTTGCATCCCTACTTTGAAAATTTTGGGAAAAGAGCCATTAAATCTCCAAAATTGTATTTTTTAGATACCGGTTTATTGTGCTACCTACTGGGCATTGAAAATGAAACCCAATTGGAACGAGATCCCCTGCGAGGATCTATTTTCGAAAATTTTGTGATCGTAGAGCTAATAAAAGCAAGATGGAACCTTGGAAAGGAACACCAGCTTTATTTTTTCAGAGATAACCATGGAAATGAAATAGATGCTTTATTTCAAAGTGGCCCCAAATTATGCCCCATTGAAATTAAATCCTCCCAAACATTTACACCGAGCCTGGCAAAAGGATTGGAATTTTTCTCTGCTCTCGTAGGTAATGAACGCATCGAAAATAAATATATCGTTTTAGGTAGAGAAAGTGAAGCCAGCTCGCATTTCAAAGATATCCACCTCGTTGCCTTTTGGAAAGCCGCCGAAATCGTATCGCCTCTAAAACCCGCAGCGCAGCAGTAAGGCTCGATAACACTTCTGCGCATGCATGTGCGCCGTCTGATACGCAACAGAGGCACAGATGCTTTCCCCGAAGCGTCCCCACTCACCTCTCCACTTCCCTGCGGTCATCACGTTGCTGATCGCTCCCAATGAATCTGTAAATGCGATGCTACGCAAAGAATCCCCGGGCCAGAGAGAGGGGTGGTTCAAGTCCCACGCGACGAGATTTGCCAAAGCCCCCGCCTCCAACGTACCGGCACGAAACGCTGGATGAAGTCGCCCCGGATTGCCCCACACTTTGTCTAGAATCCAACTCACATCCACAAAATCCGCTTCGTCCTTGCGAGAGACTTGAGGGGGTGCACCCGTGGGATCTTGTAAAAAGCGTTGATACCCTGCATCAAAGCTCAGTTGCTGCCTTGGCACGCCACTGGCAAAGCGAAGCTCCTTTTGCAAATTCATGGAATCATTGCCCGCTACAGAATCCGTAGCCACCACCCAACGAAGCCCTGCTCGCTCCCACTCCAACACCGCGGCTGGGAATTCAAATACCATCTGCGCAGAGGGACAAAAAACCAAACAATGGCGAGGATCTTGTAGGCGAGAAAGGTCCTGCTTCGTTACAAAGATCGAATGGGCACACACCGTCTGCGGGGCTTGCGCCCACACCCCCATTTTGTCGAGAAACCCCACAGGGGAAAGCCCCGTGCGACTGTACACCTCTCGATACTCATCCTGAGATTGCCCCAGATGAAAATGCATCGGCACATTCCAACTACGGGCCTGTGCGAGTATACGCTGCCACAACACATCCGATACAGAGTCGGGAGCATGAGGCCCCATAGCAAGAAATGAAGTGGCGTGAGGCATCGACTGTCGTCGATAGAGCTGCTCGCACGCCTGCCAGTGCACATCAAAGTTTGCAACACCGGGCCCTTTTAGATCCTGCAACGTCGGCGCAATTACCCCCACAAGGCCCACTTCTTCCAAAGCTGCTGCGATTTCCATCCCGTAGTAGTAGTGCTCCCACACCACCCCCACTCCCGCAAGCAAGCTCTCGTAGGCCCCCATCCGAGCAAAAGAAAACACATCCTCTGGGGTCAAGTGACTTTCTACAGTGAAAAACAGATCCTCCATCAGATTGCGCTTCTGGAGCTCTTGGGCCAAAACCCCTCGGAAAAATCCCATGGACACATGGGTATGGGCATTCACAAAGGCGGGCGTCAAGATGTGATGCAGCAAGATCAAAAATCCATCTTGCCCCTTGCGACGTTCGACTTCTTGCTGCCACTCTTTCTCGGTGGCAAAAACCTCTACACGAGAAATTTGGGTATCCTGACAATGTACAATCGCAGGCTGCAATTGATACGTGCCCTTTTTTTCTTCATATCGTACGGTCTTGGCACACGCAATTTGTACATCGGCCATGATTTGGACTCCTCTTTCTCCCATGATACAATCCCAACTAGATTCTACACGAAGCTAAAATGATGAAGGACAGAAGATGAAATACTGGGTTCTGTTTCTTTTTATATTCTCGCCCATTGGGGCACATTCGGACAGCTCCACCGATACAGACAGTGGAGAGGACATCGAAAGTGCATCCCCTTCTGCTGCCAGCACAGCAGCCACTGCTACCCAGACGGATGCCCTCCTCACCATGTCGAGAGAAGAACTGCTGGCTCAACCCCAAACTGCCATCGATGCAGAAACGAGTCTGATCCAAAAGGCATTACCCGCCGATCAAGCTGCACTGCGCCAATACCAAGCACTCAACACCAAGTACTGTGCCTTGCTGACAAAAATCTCCACACAGTGCGTAGCTGCTGCTTATATTGGTAACGACTATGGGCTTGGCGATTTAAACTGTAGTGCCACCCCACCACCACCGCCAGTCATTACCGTAACGCTGCAAAATACGGGAGGTAACGCATTCTTTCTTCGCGCCAATGAAACCTATGAGACACCTGTCTTTTCAGCTCCGACACAAACGGTTCTCTTCTCTTCGGCAGATGGACAAATCACCACGCTGCCCCGTTTTGTTGACCTGACAACCTTGAGTATCATCACAGTAAATGGATCGAAGAAAGATAAGAAATTTCCTACGACACGTCCTGCCACTCTTTTTGTCGATATTAAGGTGAATGGACAGTCACTTCTTCCCCCACTCCCTCTCCTTGCTACACCTGCAGATGCGAGCGATATTTCAACGTATCAAATCAGTCCCGCCGTCATCCCCACACTGCGACAACAGCAGGGGTGCTACATCACTGCTGCTGAGATGACTGCTGTACAATCCTCAACGGGGCCATAAGATATGCGATATTTCAAATGGGTCTTACTCGCTCCTCTTTGCATGGCCTGCACAAAGACCACTGCACCGGCAGACGCCTCCAATCCACAACAACAGTCTGCTGGAGGAATTCTTCTCGCTTCCCCCTCTTCTGTCGACACTTTATATGAACTGCTCCAGCGATATAATCCGCTGGCGGCTCAACTGCAACTGGAAAAAGCTCGCAATCAGAGCCTTGTGACCATGCTCCAAAGCAACCTGTATGTGGGTTGTCTTTCTAACGTGCTGATCAAAACCGTAGAAGTGGACCTCGATGGAGAAGCCCTCGCCCAGATCACTGTGACATCTGCCTATAAAGCAGATGAAGAAAAAAAAGGCCTCAAGGATGACGCGAGATGGAATGCTGCACTCGCTGCACAAGCCGTAGGCACAGATCCCGCCACAGGAGAGGCCGTCGGTACCATCAATCCGATCTTCACGATTTCATTGGCAAATGGAGCACAGACCAAACTCACCTGGTCCCACGATGAAAGCACAGACAGCAGCAAAAACCCAAATCCGTTGTTTGTGATCGCAGCGGACCTTAAGCTGACACCCACCAGCACCAATGTCACCATTGGAGAAATCGATACCTTCATTCTGAAAAAAAACAGTGTGGCCTATCTCCATTCCGTCGAGTGCGAAGATGGCAAACAAAACTGCCATGCCGTCTCGGAAACCCAACGATTTCGTATGAAGAAATTGCGTCTTCTCTTCAATAATATCATCGTGTATGACGGTACAGTGGAACATATTTTTTCTCAGTATCTAGACCCATCCGCTACACATACCGCTGCTGCCCCACAAACCACAGACAATACCAGCTTAACGTTTTCAATCCCCATTAAATTAAATGCTGCGTACCAACAAGCGATGCAGACTCCGTCATGTGTGGGTCTGTAGTTTTTCTTTTCTTTTCTTTTCTTTTCTTTTCTTTTCTTTTCTTTTCTTTTCTTTTCTTTTCTTTTCTTGGGCACCAGCTGCGCAGTTGCCCAAACCCTCCTTGCCTCGCAATGGGAGAGCGGTGGAATTCCTTTCGGTTACCATGTTAGATGCCAAGGCCGGCGCTCGCTCGGGGCCTCCCACCCTCTCAAAATCGCAGA
>CANJLI010000047.1 GCA_947475005.1 Deltaproteobacteria bacterium
AAAAATTGTCCGATTTGTTGTATTTTCATCTTTGTCTGTTTTCCTCGGTTCTTTAAGCGCTCCAAGTAAAACAGACACCCTTGCCTTTTTCCTTAAAAATCAACAAAATACATACGCGCCATGAACTACACCTTAACTTAACGACATTGACTGCGCAGCTGGTGCCCCAAGAGAAAAAGAAAAAAGGCAACTACCTGGGTAGTTACTTCTAAAGAAGACTTTTCATGTCGGTTCCTTTCTTCATAGGTGTATGAGAGAATTGTACGCCATCTAAGGCAGGGGAGGGGATATCGCTATGGGACATGAAGCACAAGTCGCAAGCATGTTGCTAGGACTGATGGTCCTGTTTTTGGGAGCCAAAATAGGCGGATTCCTCGCGGTTGCCTGCAAGCAACCTGCAGTATTGGGGGAATTGGTTGCCGGTATCGTGTTGGGAAACTTACCCCTATTGGGTGTTTCTGCGTTTGCAAGCGTAGGCTCAGGGGAGTTTTTCTCCCTTCTCTCGAGCATCGGTGTGGTGCTGCTCCTCTTCGAAGTGGGCTTGGCATCTAGCTTATCGGAGATGCTCCGAGTAGGAGGCCCCGCTACGGTGGTGGCCGCAATCGGTGTGATCGTTCCGTTCCTCTTGGGATACGGAGTCGGAGCGTGGCTCTTGCCGGATCGCTCCCTGTATGTGCACCTCTTCATCGGCGCAACCTTGAGTGCCACCAGCGTGGGCATTACCGCTCGTGTATTCAAAGATCTGGGTAAGCTGCATCTGCAAGAAGCAAAGATTATTTTGGGGGCTGCAGTCATCGATGATGTACTGGGCCTTATTATTCTTGCGGTAGTCGGTGGCATGATTACGAGTGTAGGCCAAGGAGGAGATACATTCTCTCTTGTAAATCTGCTTATGATTACGGGAAAGGCTGTGGGTTTTCTTGTGCTCGCTATGGCGTTGGGCTCTCGTATCAGCACGATTCTGTTTCAGATCGGTGGAAAATTGCGACAAGAAGGCATGTGGCTGTCCCTTGCGATTTCGTACTGTTTCTTCCTTGCCTATGCTGCCCACTGGTTTGGGCTAGCCCCTATCGTGGGGGCTTTTGCTGCGGGACTTACCATCGATCAAGCGGGAGCTAGAAAATTCTTCCCTCATGAGAAGGGAGATATCGAGGACCATGTGGTGTACCTCGCTCGATTTTTTGTTCCCATCTTCTTCGTGCACACAGGAATGGGTGTCGACCTCTCGGTTTTGGCAGATTCAAACGTAGTGTTCTTTGGTGCGATTCTGACCCTTGCTGCCATCTTGGGCAAACAAGTCTGTGGATGGGGCGTGTGGGGCAAAGCCAGCAAGGGGATTAACCGTACCCTTATCGGGATCGGTATGATTCCTCGAGGGGAAGTCGGACTTATTTTTGCTATGTATGGAGCAGAGCTGATGCTAAATGGGCAACCGGTGGTGGATAAGGCACTCTACTCTGCCATCGTACTGATGGTGATGCTCACCACCCTGATCACCCCCCCGGGGCTCACGTGGGCATTGCGACGCACCAGTCGATAACCAATGCGATGAAAATCCAAAAGATGTAGAGACAAGAGTAATGGAAGAGGCGCATGGCATTGTTATTGTTGTGCGCCCGGTAGACCTGTATGGCATCCCAGCAAAATTTTCCAGTAGCTGCAAGGCTTGCCACCAGGAAAAACCATCCTGCTTTGTTAAAAATAAACAAAGCCAAAATCGGAGGGAACAAAGTGAACGTGTAAAGCATCATGGCTTTGCGAGTTTTTTCATCTCCGTACACTACCGGATACATGGGAATCCCCGCTCTGGCATAATCCAACTTGTACTTCAGAGCTAACGCCCAAAAATGAGGTGGCGTCCATAGAGTAATGATGGCAAAGAGCATCCAAGCAGGCCACTCTACCGTGCCTGCCACAGCAGCCCATCCGATGAGCGGTCCCATGGCCCCTGCAACCCCTCCGATCACAATGTTTTGCGGTGTGCGGGTCTTCAGGAATTTTGTGTACACGAGGCTGTAGAAAAGATGTCCTCCCAGTGCCAGTGCAGCTGCCAGAGGCTGTGTGCCGAAGTAGAGAAGGGCAAGTCCACTCAATCCCAGTATGGAAGCAAAGGTGATGCCCTGCTTTTTGGATACGCGCCCTGAGGCAATGGATCGTTGCTTGGTGCGTGCCATATGGATATCGACGTCTGCTTCCAACAAGTGATTAAAAGCAGCAGCAGACCCAGAGGTGAGCGTTAAACCAACAAGGGTACAAATCGACAACAGGGGATTGGGAAGCCCACCGGTTGCAAGTAACAAACTAGGGATTGCTGTAATCACCACCAACAAGGTGATGGTGGGTTTGGTGAGAGAAAGAAAGTCTTCGATCCCAATCGAGGAAGAGGCTATGGCCTCTATTTTTACTGCAGCTACTTTCACAAGCTCAACCTTTTGTCGCGTCAATTACGGATACCGAACGCCCCACCCCATCCAGATGGGAAAAAACACACAAAGAAAAAACAGGATGGGAAAACAAATCATGATGGCAACCAGATAGAGCCATCCTTTGCTTTGTCGATCAGTTTCTACGGATGGAGGAGTGACGGAACCCATGGTCGTTGCCTCTATTTAATAGAAGAAAGTCTCGAAGTCGTTTCTACGCCGCGAGGGGTGTACAAATGCTCGTACACCATAGCATTTCTCCACACATTTTGGACATACTTTCTTGTCTCTCCGAAGGGAATCAATTCAACCCAGACAAACGGGTCCTGATGCTGTCTTTTTTGTACCCATCTGTCAACGGCATATTCGCCGGCATTGTAAGCGGCATATACAGGAAACTTAGTCGCACCCGGATAGCGCTGCACCAGCATTTGTACGTAGCGACTGCCGATTTGAATATTGAGTTCCGGTTGCAACAAGCGTTTCAAATCCGCGAGGGGGGCTCCTTGCACACGAATAGCAGTGGGCGCGATGAGTTGCATCAACCCGTAAGCCTGAGCTGGACTTTCAGCCGTTTCATCAAAAAGGCTTTCTTGACGAGACAGGGCGAACAGATCCGTGATCTCCACATGGTTCTTGGCGGCTTGGGCTTGGTACAAATTGAAGTAGGCTTGTGGAAAGGCGATAAGCAATTGCTCTGGCCATTTGTCCCAAGACTTGGGATTGGCTTGGGCCAATTGTTGCGTGATTTGGATGGCTGCTTTGTAATTGCCCGTTGCATACAGAATACGGGACAAATAGAGGTAACATTCAAAATGTACGGAATTGCAGCGCAGCGTCTTCTTCAATTCTGCTGCAAAATCCAAAGCGGCCCATTTGGCAAAACGAGGCAGATCGGCTTTAAGCAAAAGCTCGATTTTTTCCAAGGAAGCTTTGAGCTTTTTATTTTTGACCACAGCAGAAATGGCATATTTTCTTTTATTCTCAAGTCGTTTTTGCAAAACCTCTGGCGTACCAAACCGTTCCATATAGCTGCTTGGGAGCGGGTTTTTTCCCATCCGTTGTTCAGCTGCTACCGTATAAAAGTTAAAAGCATCCAATTTTTTCAATTCTGAAAAGAGACGATTTGCTTCTTTTTGATTTCCCTGTTGTTGATAGAGCTGCATCATCCAGAAGGTCAGCTTGTCGTGCATATCCCCTGCTTTGACGCGAGCCAACAAGGAAGTCCAATGGGGCAGCGCCTCTTGCAATTGCCCACCGAGGTATCGATAAAACCCTTGGTACCACTGGATTCTTTCTTTCCACTCTGTATCCATCCCCACAATAGAAGACGCCTCATCCATTTGTTGTGCCGCAAGGGCCCAGTTGCCTTGCTCCGTGGTGATGCGAAATGCTTCCGTGTGATAGGTATCCGCCAATGTGGTCGCATATCGAGTTTTGTCTGCAGGCTGGGCTTTTGTCGCGTCCCACCCTTTTAGTAACGCACGTGTTTCTTCTACAAATTGTTGGGCGCGGGTGTAGTCGCCTACTAAAGCCAAATAACGAGCGGCCCACAAGACATCGTCCACCTTCATCCAAAAGAACAGATCGGCAGGCATCTGTAAACTTTCGGGTCCGATGTCGGGATTCTTGTAAGTTTCCATCAGTGTCAGGTACATATCAGCCGCTTGTTTTCGAGCATCGTTTTTGCGTAGAAAAATAGCACGGGTCTGCTGCTCTCGCAATTGGATCGCAGCCGCAGAGGTGAGGCTAGGAGCAGTCTCTTCTTTGAGAGGCTCAGCTTTTGGAGGGGTGGCTTCGGTCTTGCACTTGGAGGCAGCATATTTTTTCAACTGGCCTTGTAGATGCTTCGAGGCTTGCAACCATAGAGCGGGGGCTGTCTCGGGGGGGGCAAGTTCAGCTTGCAGCACTTCTTTTACATCAGAGAGACTCTCGGCATTGTTCGGTGTTTCTACGAGGGAGAATCGATTCCACTCCTCTTGTAGCGAGACGGAAGGGAGCTCATCCCGTGTAATCGGAGACAAGGGAAGGGGTGGGCGCACCAGATCTCCATTACAACTAGACAGCAGGTACCCTAAGGCAAGGGGGGTGAAAAACCAAGTGTGTCGCACCGGTTTACTCCTTTTGATTATTGGGGTGTGGAGAGTTGAAAAATACGAGGCATTCCGTCTTGAAGCAAGGCAAGCGCTCTGTCTTGAGAGACAAGATGGGCAATGGGTCCTTCGCTGATAGCAGGCATTTGATAATAGTGTTGGGTAAGAGGATCAAAGGTGATTTTTTCTACCACATGGTCGGTAAACAAAAATGTATGCGCCTTTGGCTGCAAATTCTGCGCTACGATTTTTTTGTCTCCAAATACGGGGATGGTTTGGAGAACATCTCCTTCCAATGTGAGGTGGTAGAACACTTGATCCACTTGTGCCACAAGTTGTTTATTTTGTAGTTGCAACTTTTGTACGTCACCCATAGAGCTAAATGTTCGCAGTATTTTCTTGCGGCCCGACGGAAAATCAAAGCGGCACACTTTATCGCCTTCAGTAAAAAAGAGGGCCTGTGTGTCAGGCTCATAGATTGGGTTTTCCGTTGCAAACGTAATCTTATGCAAGAGCTTTACTTGGTCTGGATTTACGTTAATCTGGTAAATTGCTTTTTGGGTTAGCAAAAATGCCATCTCTGGATATTGCGAAAAAGAAGAGGTTGCAGTTTTATCAATTTTGACTTTTTTCACCTGAAGGGGGGCCGCATGTACGATGAATAACGAACGAGAAGTGGTGATGAAATAGGTGTCGCCAAAGAGCAACAGATTATCCAGGTTGCCTTCTTTCGTACCCAAGTAAATTTTTTGTAAGGATTTTTTTTGTGTCTGCCAGCGCCACAGTGTGCTTTTACTCAGCATCCAGAGTGTAGACTCATTCTCCCAGGCCAAATTTTGTAGGGGGGCCTCTTTTTGGAGGGTTTCAACTGCTTGAGGGGGAAGGATTTGCTCATGCATGGCTTGAGGCTGGATGCGAGCAATTTCTCCCATAAGCCAAGCTGGTGAGAGGAGACAGAGGAGCATCCATGGAAACGTGTTACGGAGAAAATCGTGTTTCATTCTCATTCCTACTTGATGGGGCATCTGTGGCGTCAGTTGCAATAATCGTACTGTATGATGTTGTGTATTGCAAATCGCGCGGTGGATCCTACAATATCAGCCCGTTATATTCAAATCAATCTAGGAGGATGACGGACAAAATTTCCGTCATCTCAAGGTCCCGAAGGGACCGTGTGGGATCTCGATAAAAACGAAAGGGATCCCATACGGCCCCTTCGGGACCTTGGGATGACAAGGGTGGCTGTCATGGAAGATTAAGGAGCGACAGCAGTTCCAGTGATATCGGTCGTACTATTGATCACAATGGTAGGTGGAGGTGGGGGGGGGGCGTTGGTATCGGTAAGCAGAGTCATGCGAATTCCGAAGTTAACTTTGATCTTTTTGGTAGTCGTCGCGTTATTCAGATAAATGGTTGCTGCGCTTCCTTTATCTTCATACGGATAATTGTAAAAAGTAGCACCAGGCAATATAGGAACACTATCTCCAGATTGGCTAGCAGAGGTATAGAGGGAAAAATCAATGGGTTTATCTGTGGAGTTCGTCACCTGAAAGAACCTCCAATTGGGAATGGGGGTTACTGGAGTTGTACTTTGTGCTACTTTTCTAAATTGGTCAAAATTTGAGCTGGGGTATGATGCCATCGGAATTCGACTTGCTGCTGGAATTTGTCCTACACTTATCGGGAAACCTGGCGGTGGTGTGGATGGACAGTTAATCATGAACCCCGTATCACTACGTGGCTGCGTTGCTTGGGTAGTGAAAAGTGGAGTCATCTGAATGTAACAGCCCTGCTGATAATCGTTAGAGGCCATTGCGAGGATTCCATAAAACATTATAGAGCCTGTGAACTTGGGTGGGAGAGGAAGCCGTGGCAGTTTGTAGAGTTTTAGGCTGATGGCCTTTGCTGGTGTAGTTGCAAACTCTACTCCATTTGAGCTGGTAGTGCTTAAATATCCTTTTTTCCATCTAGTTAGATTTGTTACAAGATAAGCCCCGGTCGGATCGTGGTTTTCTAACCACCAATACAAGCGAGGGAGGCCTTTCTGTGCCAGTGCCTTTGTCTGCTCCTGTGTAAAAATAGCACTAAATGCAGTTGCATTTTGAGGCAGTGCAGTAGTTTGCCAATAAAGATTGGAAGCTGTGAGTGGCTGAGCGGAAAGCGGGCTGAAGATAGGCGGACTGTACATGCCGCTTGCATCAGGTTGAATGCTAGAATAGATGACAGCAGGTGCACCCACAGATAGAGTCTTTGGCAATGCAGCCCGCAGAGTACCTGTTTGTGTAAAGGTTACGGGTGTCTGCAGGCCTGAGACGATCACCTGAGAAACACGATTTACTCCTGTTCCTGTTCCTGTCACCGTAGTTGTACTGGTTTGTGTGCTGGTTAGTGTTGCTACTGATAACACTGGTGTTACGATTGACCCAATTGGGGGTGCTGTTTCTGCGAGATTAAACCCATTTTGTTCCCCCTCAGCAGGGGAGGCAACTGCGACGGCCTGTTCAGAGGGCGTGTTGTAATCGTCTTTTTCTCCTGGTGCAGGGACTTTTTGGCAATGCGTCAATCCAATTGAGAGCAGGAGAAAGGCCCCCCGCCTTGCATAATAGCGTCTTGTATGAGTGAAAGATCTCATTTTTCAGTCTCCGATTGGGGGGTTACTTAAATTATACCCCCTTATCGGTAGATCGATTTTTCCACTTAATTAATAATTGAATTTCCATATGATTTTAAGCAATTAAGAGAGTTGTGAAACCCCTGAGAAGCTTTCTGAAGTCTCCAGAGGGGGGGCCTCCCAGCAGCTCCTAAAGGGGACACCCGATGCGAGTGTCCCCGACGAAAGCCCGGAAAAGGGGACACTCGCATCGGGTGTCCCTTTCGTCCTATATATTACAATTTTTTATGCTGGAGTGAGAGGCCCCCCACATTCTTTTTTCGCCCATAGTCGATTTAAAAACTCTTGCCAATGAAAGTAACAAATTCCGTCCACCTCTCGATTGATGGGATCATTTGATATGACAACATATATTTGGTGTATACCTTCTTCTTTCAGTATTTGAAGATTTTTAGCGTCTTTTAGCTGAACTTTTGAGGCAGATTTAACCTCGATGGCGAGCCAATTCCCGAGTAAAAAATCCACTTCATGATGATGGATCGAACGCCAAAAATAAAGTTTTTGGATGGGTCTTGCTATGGAAACAAAAGTCTTTAGTTCCATGAAAATAAAATGCTCAAAAGCTTGTCCATAAATTTCAGTTTTTGAGGGAAGATTTTTTATACCGAGCAGGTAATTTCTGACTCCAATATCGAAGAAATAAAATTTCCCTGTTAGAATCGCCTTTCGTTTTTTGCTTTCTGTCCAGGGTTCAAGGAGGGAGCCAATTAAAGTGTCTTCAAGGGCCCCATAATAATTTTTTACTGTGGAAACGGGAAGCTGTGCATCTCGCGCTAAATTTGCAAAATTAAGCAATTCCCCAGAAGTTAAAGCTGCTGTTTTTAAAAAACGGGAAAAATTGGGTAAATTTCGAGCGATTTGCTCTGCCAGAACCTCTTCCTTTAAATAGGTTTCAACATAGCTTTCTAAAAAAAACTCCTTATCTTCCGTGTGCTGTAAAGCAGGGAGTCCACCCCATAACAGATACGAGTCGAGATTGAAGTGGGGGATTTCTTTATAGGCTAAGGACGTTAATGTACACACCCTTGCCCTGCCGGCTAATAGATTGGCTTTGCCTCTTTTTAATTTGCGAGCACTGCTGCCAGTTAAGAGAAATCGAATCCCTTTTTCTTCTATAAGCCGCTGAACTTCATCTAAAAGTGGGGGTATTTTCTGGACTTCATCGATGACGACCACTGACTTGGTGCTGGCTGTAATCATCCCTTCCAACAACGAAGGGTCTGCTTCCAGTCGGAGGTATTCATTCGATCTCAATAAGTTAATAATTAAAGCATCTTGGCCTAGTGTTTCTCGCAATAAAAAGCTTTTGCCCGTACCTCTTGGGCCAAGGAGAAACAGGCTGCTTTTTTCTAATAAGGCTTTAATATCAAGTAGTCGGATGAATTTTTGCATAAACACACCTCATGATGTTGTTTATTTACAATAATCATACTACACGATGTTGTTTGTTGCAAATTTGAGCTATGTGGGCTGTGCCAACTTAAGAGGCAAACTGGAAAAGAATGCTGATTTTTCAACCGTTCTGCATAATTTCTGTCATGCCCAGGCCGCCTCGGCCGTATGGGCATCTCCCACGATCGAGGGGGATCCCCGACGCGCCCTTCAGGCGCTGGGGATGACGGATACAGCTAAAGGGGACACCCGATGCGAGTGTCCCCGACGAAAGCCCGGAAAAGGGGACACTCGCATCGGGTGTCCCCAGCATCCAAAGACTCCAACTGGAGACTTCAGACAGCTTCTAACTAACTATGCGGGGACGTCCCCTGTCTGTTGCAGTGTATCCACGATACGAGTGAGCAGAAGGTCGTGGGGCAATCGGGTGCTTTTCAAAGCCAGGTCGGTTTCTTGCGTGAGCAAAAATGCTTTCGTCAAGATCCACATGGGCTTGTGCTGCACATACCGATTATAGCTTTGAAGCACGAAGGGAGGCATTCGCAGGGTAGAGGTCGGTAGGGGCTGGGATTTTTTTTGCAGAGATTTGCACAGAAGAGCTGTGCGACAGTGTTTACTGAGCAAACTATTGAGCAATACTGCGCTCTCGCCTTTTGCAAGTTGAGCTTGGAGGAAGAGTTGGGCCTGGGCAAATTTACTTTGCAAGAGGAGCTGCTCGAGAAGGAAAAAGGGCTCTTCTCGGGTGCTGGCAATGTATTTCGCTACCTGATCGGGTGTAATGGGTGTGGGCAGGTCCAGTACAGCCAATTGTTCAAGGGCATGGTCGAGGGTGGCCAGTGAGTTGCCTGTGCGCTGCAACAGCTGGGAGAGCGCCGCGGAGGTTAGGGGAATACCCTGGTCGTGCGCCTTTTTCGCGGCGAACTCCGAGAGGGCCATGGGGGAGAGTGGTGCGCCGTGCATGATCCATGCCCCCGCTTTTTGGCAGGCTTTGAGAATCGCAGCCGGGAGTTTGTCCTTTACGTAGGAGAAAATGCACGGCTGATGGACCTGGGAGAGCGGTGGAAACTCTTGGAGCAACTTTTGCAGCCCCGCTTGTTGGGTTTGGCATTGTTGAAAAAAGGTGATCTGCCGCGTGGCAAATAAAGAGGGAGCTTGGCACAAAGCCTGGGCAGAGGGGGCCAGTTCTGCAAACATCCCCCATCGAAATAGGTATTTGTTTTCAGCGGCTTGCTTTTGCACGGCGCGCAGGACCTGACGGTGCAAGTACTCTTCTTCGCCATAGCAAACCACCAGGTTCGCCGCCGGATCTTTCTCCGCCAGTGCACGCACGTAGGCAGGCAATGCGGCAGAGATAGAGGTATTTTGAGGCACTGGAGGCACGGGAGTCCTTTTTGAACTGTTTGACCCTGTTGATTCGAGGGAGTATAGGATAGGATCGCTATTTTCGCAAAGGGTTGTGCCTCATGCCACTGGGATTGTCCGAACGTCTTCAAAAAATACAAGCTTCTCCCACTCTCGCCTTAAATGCAAAAGCCAATGAGTTAAAAAAACAGGGCAAACCTATCATTGGCTTTGTTGTCGGAGAACCTGACTACAATACGCCTCAGGTGATCGTAGATGCCCTTGTTGCCAGCGTGCAAAAAGGCCGCACCCGCTATGGGGCTGCAGGCGGGGGATTGGAGCTGCGCCAAGGCATCTGCAACAAGCTGGAGCGAGAAAATCGCCTTTCCTTTTCTCCCGAGCAAATTGTGGTGGGCATCGGTGCCAAGGAAATTTTGTTTCATTTGAGTCTTTCCTTGCTCAATGAGGGAGACGAGGTACTTTTTTTAGCCCCGTACTGGGTAAGCTATGGAGATCAAGTCATCGCTGCCGGTGGAACGCCTGTTGTGATCCCTCCCCCTGATGCGGGTGCCTCTATACAGACTCAAATCGAGCAGATCGAATCTTATTGTACGCCTCGGACCAAAGCGCTCATTTTGAACTCTCCCAACAATCCAGCTGGGTATTGCTTTAATACAGAAATGTTGCAGAAACTGGGTGCCATTGCCAAGCGCCACGACTGGTGGATTATTTCTGATGAAATTTATGAGTACATGTCATTCGATGCCCCCCATGTTTCTTTGTTAAATTTATTTCCAGAGTTGGCCTCTCGGTTCATCTTGGTGAATGGGTTTTCGAAAGCCTTTGCCATGACAGGCTGGCGCGTGGGGTATGCAGCTGCACCCAAAGAAGTGGCTCAGGTCCTGCGCAATGTGCAAAGTCAGTCTTCCACCTGTCTGCCTGGATTTATCGAGGATGCCGCTCTCGTTGCGATTGGGCGAGGCGCTCCCTTGATGGTGAAGGAGATCGCTTCGTTGAAGCATCGCAGAGACTTGGCCTATGGGTTGTTGTCCGCATTTCCTGGGATTCAAATCACAAAGCCCGAGGGTGCCTTTTATATTTTCATGGATGTGCGAGGCTGGTTGGCTTCCCAGAAGAAGCTTTCATGTACAACTTCTTTTGAGCTATGTGCGGTGTTATTGGAGCAGTTCCATTTGGCATTTGTTCCGGGGGAAGCATTTGGAGCAGCTGGGTTTATTCGCATGAGCTATACAGTCAGTGATGCTGAAATTGTAGAGGGCATTGCTCGTCTGAAAAAGGCATTGTACTCGTAAGGGTCGCGTCATAGAATCGGGTTATACCAAATAGATCGGAGACCCATGAAGCTCACATTACTCGGCGCCCAGGATACGGTTACTGGATCGAAAACGTTGCTTCAATTTCATGGCAGTTCCTATCTGGTGGATTGTGGGCTTTTTCAGGGCCCACGTCCGCTTCGAGATCGAAATTGGGCCCCATTTCCGCCTTGTGCAAACATAGAAAGCATTTTGCTTACGCACGCTCATTTGGATCACAGCGGGTTTTTGCCTCGGGTATATAAGCAAGGGTATCGAGGGCCTGTTTTTGCCTCTGAAGGCACGTGTGCCCTTAGCCAATTGATCTTAATGGATGCGGCGCATCTCGAAGAAGAGCAAGCGGGCTATGCCAATCAATCTGGATATTCCAATCACAAACCTGCAGAAGCTTTGTTTACCCGAGAAGATGCCCAAGGGATTTTGAAGCAGTTTGTTGCAACAAAAAGACAAGAATGGGTGCCCTTGAAACAAGGGCTTGCCTGTAAATTCATTCGAGCGGGACATATTCCAGGGGCAAGCATGGTGCAGTTTTCAGTACCTACCCCCAATGGAACCCGGATTTTGACATTTTCTGGTGATATCGGCTCCTATACTTCTATGACCATGCGTCCTCCCGATTCTTTGCTAGAAACGGACGTGTTGGTCTTGGAATCTACCTATGGCAATCGCACCCATGGGGATGAAAATGTAAAAGATGCCTTTGAGAAAATTGCGAAGCGAACCTTTGAGCGCAATGGGGTTTTGGTGATCCCTGCCTTTGCGGTCGGGCGTTGCCAGGAAATTTTGTATTTGATTCGAACTTTGGAGAATGAAGGGCGCCTGCCTGTTGTGCCGGTGATTGTGGACAGCCCCATGTCTCTCGATGCTACAGATGTATATTTGCGATTCGTAGAAGATCATGCCCTTGGGGCTGAGTTTTCTCAAGGCAGGGAGAGGTTGACTCCTCGATTGTTTGAAGCTTCTCGCAATGTGGATGATTCCATGCTGGCATGTATGCGAGAAGGACCGATGGTTGTGATTTCGGCTTCCGGTATGGTGTCCGGTGGGCGAATTTTGCATCATCTGAAAAAGCGGCTGCCCCAAGCGGAAAATACGGTTCTCTTCGTTGGGTACCAAGCCGAGGGTACCAAGGGTGCCATCCTGCAATCGCAGAAATTTCAAACCCTTCGCATCCATCACGAAGAAATTCCGATTGAATGCGAGATTGCAACTCTCGATCAGCTGTCTGCTCATGCCGATATGAACGAACTTTTGAAGTGGGTGGGGCTCATTCAACAAAAACCTTCGCTGATCATTGTAAACCACGGGTCTGTAGAGGCGCAAAAGCATTTGGCTCAGAAAATACGAGACTCTTTTCAAATTCAAGTGATTCCTGCTTGTGAACAGGCAGAGTTTTCTTTATTTAGGGACTGATTGTGTTCCCTCTTCGCCCAACAAGGATTTTTTACCATGCCTCATTTTGTCTTTATTTTGCTGCTTGCGATTCTCGTACCCGCTTGTGGGGGGGGTAAGTCTTCGGATGATCCAACGCCTACTCGACGCCGAGGGCCTGATATAACCTCGCAGCTTGCGGGTATTTATACTGTCTCGCCTTCATTACGAGCGGATGGGCAAAGTATTTTGTATCAGTCTTATACAGACGGAAAATTGTACCTCTTGCAACGGCCGTTGGGGCAAGATACCGGTACGCCTCAAGCGGTTACTTTTGCTTCAGACGTCGGAGTCGTGCGCAATGCAAAGCTGTCCCCTGATGGGGCTTCTTTCTTGGTTGTGGGGGCTACGGCACCGAATCTGTACACGCTCTATTTGGTAGATGTGGCTACTTTTACACCGATCCAGGTGGTGCAAGGCACTGCATCTTTGAGCCAATTGCAATTTAGCTCCGATTCTCTTCTTTTTCTTTACACTCAGCTCGCTCTCGATGGCACGAATCAAAGCTTTATCGGTCGAGTGGCGGATCCTGCAGGTGCTGCTGCGATTTTAACGCCTAGCTCACAAAACATGGCAACTGCGATCTACTTTCAAAACGGTGCGTATCAAATTTTGTTTCAAGTTGCGGATATCAACACACTGGAGACGGGCTTTTTTCCCATCTCCTTAGATCCTGCGGCATTGGCTTCGGCAGATGCTTTTACTCAGGCAGTTTCGGCGTTGCAACAGAGCTTTATTTTTTCACTGTGGACTGCGACATATGTCATGGCACTGTCTCTGCCGGCGGCTTACGTGAGTCAGAATTCGATTTTTCTGTGGACGACCGAAGTATCTACACAAAACTTTCAAGGGTTGGGGTCTTCGCCTGATCTAACTTTAGACCCCACTTTGGGATTTGGTGAGGCTCTGCGTACGCCTTCCATTCAACTAGGGCTTGCGGCTCCCTATACGATTGGAAATTCGGAATGGCCCCTTGGATTTCAGACTCTCAAGGCTTCTGTAAGTCGCGCAGAGGATGGATTGGGGCTTTCTGTGGATAGGGAGTTTCATGTGTGCAAGGGGCAGACAAAGGACCAAGCTGTGTATGGCACTGGCTTCGTGCTGCGTACCCAAGATTCTGGCGGTGTGGCGACCAAAACCTGGCTGTTTCCCACCGCACAAAATACGGTAGGCACAGACCCCTGTCTTGGGGTAGGTAGTGCGCAGAGCTTGCGCATTTACTCCATCGCGCTAAATGAACAGGCGGTTCGCGCTACATGGCGCGGTGTGTTTACCTGGGCGCTTGGTAAGACGTTGCAGCAGGGTGTGGTGGAGACGGTGAACGGACAAAGTCGGATTTTCTTCCTTCCGTAAAGATATCAGGTACACCCCGTTGGAGTGTCCCCGATGAGAGCCCGGAAATTATGGGATTGGGTCCA
>CANJLI010000048.1 GCA_947475005.1 Deltaproteobacteria bacterium
GGCGCTCGCTCGGGGCCTCCCACCCTCTCTCAATCGCAGAGCCAACCCTCGTCAGAGAACCCAGAATGTCCGCTGCGCTTTCGACCCGGGTAGGGTCCCCCCAAGCGGCTGCCCTTGGCGCGTCATCTTGGAAATGGATCCCCGTTCTCCCGTAGCTGCAAAGATTTGGTAGCAGCGAGAGAGCCGTTCATGAAGTCAAAGAAGACATAGGGAAGGGCAGCCAGGTAGAAGGGTCCCGACGGGTTGTAAATCGCAGCCTGGTTTTTACTGTCCATGACGGAGGTCTTGTCTGCGATTTCAAGAGTCGGGAAGAATCTGCCTGAGCGCCGGCCTTCCCTCTGCTTTCTTTGTCTTCATGCACGGTTCTCCCATTGCGAGGCAAGGAGGGTTTGGGCAACTGCGCAGCTGGTGCCCAAGAAAAGAAAAGAAAAGAAAAGAAAAGAAAAGAAAAGAAAAGAAAAAGAAAACGTTATTCTGACAGAATAACCTTATCGCCCACCTGGAAGGAAGCGCCCTGGGCCTGAATTACAGATTGAAAAACACCGACGCTACCCTCTACAGAGAGAGCTTGAATGAGAGCTTCTCCCTTCTTATTTTTTTCATTCATAAAGAAAGAATCCATGGAATTCTCCAACACCAACCCTTGCGGCTTCTTTTGAAGAATGTCCTGGTAGGAAGCCACCAAATAATACCCATCACGTATGGCGACAATGACCCCATTATAGCCCAAACTCTGACGGATCCATTGAGAGAGAGCCTGAGGCTCTTGCGTCGATGGTGGAGGAAAATCTTGCTGTACCACGCTACCTTTTTCAATACCCAACATCACCCAGTCTTTGTCTTCAGACGTTACAACTACTGTATTTGCACCCAACAAAGTGGATAATTCTTCCCAACGCTCTGACAAAGAATAAATATGCAAAGAACCATGAATAAACGTCGGATTCAGCAAATAAGAAAAACTTGCACTTTTTGCGTCTACCACAGAAAGGTAACTGAGAGCTTGAAATGGCTCAACAGAAAGAGGCAGTAAACTGATCCTATGGCCATCATCAGACTTCACAAATGCAATTCGATACGGAATGGACCATTGAAAAGAAAGTGTTTCGAGGGATTGCTCCGCAAGCCATTGACTTGGGTTCTTTACAAACTCAGGTAACTCTACGGCGTATAGGGAAAAAGTCCATAGACCAATACCCAGTCGCAGAAAACGTTTTACCATGTCAGGGCAACCCCACATCCAAGATAAAGCTGCGTATAACTAAGCTTGGTAATGGCAATCTCTTGAGAGTCAAGGTCTGATTGAGAAGCGCTTTTCTTAAACACAAAAGTTTCATTAAACATAAATGCCAGAGGAGAAACTCCGACAGATTTCGGCAGAAAGCCCACTTGACCTAGACTCCAATAGAAATCAAGTCCTGTTCGATCCACCATCACTTGGGTACTTTGAAATGCAAATTTTACGGAGAAGGAATTTTCATAAAACAAGCGGAAAAGGAAAGGCTGACGTGTATACTCCGTCTGCGCACTAAGCCCCAAGCTGACGGAATTTTTCACAGAAAATGGAATTTCTTTTCCCTCAGAAGGCACTACAATTTTCATATTCCATATGCCCACTTTTGGCGTCAACCCGAAGGACAAAGTCGGCACTTTTTTGATCGGAAACACAGAGTACGTCCAGCCCAAATTCTCACGAGAACCACCGAAGGAAGCCTTGCCTCCATCCACAGAATTGGTGCTTGTTGGCCAATAATCGATGGATAAATTTAATCCTTTTAAAGGCCCGTGTCGAAACTCAGAGATCAACCCCACAAAGCTTGTTTTTCGACCCAAGGTATCCCCATTGATCATCGGAAGGCCAAACCGGAAACCCACATGGCCTTTATCAAACCCAGTCGCAAATGCTTCTTGTGCATTTTCTAAGAACGATTGAGTAATCTGTCGATATTTTTGCTCTACGATAGGTTTTGCCATGGCAGCCAAATGCCCAGGCCCCTGTTGGTTGTGAGCCCAAATTGGAGTGGTAAAATCCAGTTTCGAGACAGAGGCAGGTAGCTGATACGAAAATCCACCATTCGCATCCTGTTTGGTCGCACTTGCCACTACATGGGGGCGCCATATCATTTTTTTCTCGGTGGAAAGCTCAAGATGGTACAACGTAAGTTCAAGAGGTGCTACTACACCCTCTAGTGGCACAGAGGATGGCAATTGATTGGCACTAACGTCTTCTTTTGTTACCCGGCGAAAGACTGCAAGGGAATCAAGCAAAGAAAGCACACTGTACGTAGAAAATTCAGCATCCTGTAAGAGTGAAATTGGATGTGAAATAGAAGGAAATTTAAGCTGAGTCAGCACTTCTTTTCCATACAACATGGTTAGAGAGAACGCTTTTGTATCAGATCGAATTTCGAGCTCCCACGGCGTATCGACGCGGTCTCCCTCTATCAATCGATCCTCTTCGTAACAGGAAAAATGAAGAAAAATCCCTCCGCCCAATGGACCTTTTCCATGCAGCATCTTTTTGCCCCACGCAGGACAAAGGCTACTCCACGTTGCTTCCAGTTGATCCGATGCAGCATGTGGTGTTGTAGAGTAAAACTTCAAATTGAGGTGATCTGGAGTTGTCCATTTGGCATTTGCAATAGAAGGCGCTGCACATAAGAACATGAAAAAAAATCGAAATCGCATAATTATTTTTCCATGTCGATCACATCAACTTCCCGAATAAAAGCGATACGAGAGATTCCTTTAATAAAGGAAAGAGCCGATCGATTCTTACGTAGCAGTTGACTATCAATTTTAACCAATTTACCTTCTATAAGAATAAATAGATTTGGATGTGTGCGCAAGGATTCCAACAGAATCTCTTGCATGGAAGTGTTTTCTTTTGGCTCGGCTAGCGTAATGAAATCCTGCGGCTTTCCCTTGTAAACCATAGAGGCTTTTAGTGATTTTCGTATTTTTTTAAGTTTATCCATATTGTCTACATTGCCTTGCAAGGATGCGACAGGTTCTTCATTTCGAATAAAAACAAACCCATCTTCCGTTGGTATTGAAGGCTGACTATGCACCGTAAAAGAGACAGGCTTAGATAACAAGTTGAAAACAGAAGCTAAATCTGCCCCATTTTGCAAAAACAAGGCATAAGGCAAAGAAAGAGAAGCGCCGCGAGCTTCCTCTGCCCAAGCCGCAGATGTGGAGCCAGAGGTAAGAGCAGACAGGCGAATCAACACCGGCTTGGCAGCTAATTCTGAAGCCGATGAAAAGGTAAGATGAATCGGAGTTTCGTATTTTTGATTCTCTGGCTCGGTATTGAGGTATCTTCGTTTCAGCGCACCTCCCGCAGATACAATTACTTCATGTCCGCCTACATCCGCAGCTGAAGTAGGTTTTCCTACTGCAAGCAATTGTGCCCATGGAATATCCACCGTAGAGCCCGCAGCATTATCCTCTGGGGTCCAACGATGCTCGGGATCCGCCTGTATGGAGGGCGACCATTTTTGAATGTCTTGCTTTTTCCCCATGGATTGAAACAAAAAGGAAAGCGAGGCCCCCTCACTTGACAAAGGCTCATGGGTCCAAAGATGTGTGCCATCTGTAGGCCATGTCAACTTAGGCATTGGGGCAAAAGATTCAATGACCACAGCAATCGACGGCGCATGGGATAAGGCCAGCACCTTAGGAAGTTCCACATGGGCAACCGATTGTACACGGGGTGGATGTATCGCTGCTTCTCGAAGCTCCTGACGCAACCCTGTAGTAGGAGTGGTTACGGAAACCTTGCCTTTCATAACTTCAATAATCGGGGTCACTTCATCGATGTTTTTTTCCACCCGAAAGTCAGCGTCATTTTCCACATCGATGGCTTGTTTACCAGAAATGATTTGTACTTTTTGAGGAAGCGCCTTCTTATCTACAGGAGCGGAAGTCGCAGATGGTGCAACAGTTTTGGTCGTAGCGCTTCCCTTTAATAAAGTAACCAACAACAATTGTTCAGTCGCGCTTTGTTGCAACGTAATTTTTACCTGAGAATTGTCATCCAATTGCAAGGTTTTTCCGCCTTGCAAGGAAATTACCGCTTTTGAATTCTCAGCTGTCGCAAGAATTTCCCCCTCATGAAATCCTTGCCCCATTTGGGTTTCTTTCCACAAAGCCAAATCCATTGGACGAAATTGTACGTTACCCACTTGCTCCAACAACGTTGCAATGGGAGGGGAGCTCTTAGTAAAAAACCAATCGAGATTTAGATAACAACTCCACGTGGCTGCCACCAAAAGGAACCACACCATATGAAAAGAAATCGATTCTAGATTCCATTTGTAGGAGACGGGTGGAAGGGTAGCTAGATTATCCATGAGCCGGTGCACCTGCAGTCCAGAGTTTGTCTATTTCAGCTACTACAATCGTGATGTCATCTTCAAGAGGTGTTTCGTCAAAGAAAGAGAAGGCCTGCGAGAGGGTTTCTTCTTTCAAATCTTCTGGGGAGGCTGAAGCTTTCGCTTCGATGACTTGCAGCATATTCTGCTTGCCCCACATGATACCCATTTTGTTTTTGCACTCGATCAGCCCATCGGTATAGAAAAACAATTTATCACCAGAGGCGACGGACAAGGTTTTTTTCGTATACTGAGCGGAAGATTCGAGGCCCAATGGATTTCCTCGATTTTGCATCACAAGATAGCGTTGTGTCTTGCCACCCTTCTTTTGCAATCTTGCATCTTGTGCATCACTGGGGATTAACAAAGGCAGGTTATGCCCCGCATTTGCAAAACTCAACACGCCCGTTTTTTTATTGAGAAAAGCCGCAAAGAAAGTCATAGTCGTAAGCCCACGACCCGCCTCCCACAACACTTCGTTAAAGCGCTCTAATATTTTTTCAGGCGCTTCTTCATAAGCATGTTGCAACGTGCGCGCCAACATCATGCAGCTCGAAAATGCAATGGCAGTAACCAAAGCCGCAGCTGCACCGTGTCCGGTGGCATCCGCGATGCAAATAAACTCGAGATCCGACTCAGTTGTAAAATGGCCCCACCAATCTCCTCCACATTCAGAGGCCGGAAAATACTTGCCGGTGGCTTTGAAGAAGTGAGATTCGATATCTTTTTTTGGAAACAAGGTTTGCTGTACGATTCTTGCAGTTTCTAATTCTTTCTCTTGTCTCGCAGCAGCACCTGTTCTCTCCAAGAGAGTTTGAATTTGCCCCGCCATGTCGGAAATGGAAGTTCCCAACGCATGCACTTCATCTTTCGTATGAATTTCAATTTTCGACTCCAAATCTCCCGTAGCAATCCGTTGGGTAGCTTCAGTGAGTTTTTGGAGATTACGAGTCAATTGTCCAGCACTGTGGTAGCTGACCAACACGACACCCAGTAGGATGAGAAGTGTCAGCAGGATGGTGTTCCAAATCTCCTTATTGATAGCTTCATATGCCGCTTGTGGATTTCGCAACACGATGGACCCAACATGAAATTCTTTGGACCACGAAAAAGCCCCGATTTTTTTCGTTTCTGTCTCATCAAGGTATTTTTGACTGCCTACTGTAGATTTACCGGAGATTGCAACCTTTACAAGGGGCTGTGTGCGTTGGCTTTCTGGATGAAAGACTTCCTGGGTAGCCCCAGAGATCAAGACAGATCCATCGGCTTGTACAAGGAAACTATCGACCTTTTCTTCCTGGGGC
Organism: Deltaproteobacteria bacterium; assembly: GCA_947475005.1. Lineage (GTDB taxonomy): Bacteria > Bdellovibrionota_B > Oligoflexia > Oligoflexales > Bog-1112 > CANIBL01. The sequence continues at coordinate 5,681 of CANJLI010000048.1, forward strand.
AACAAATGAACGAGGGGTTGCTGCCAGATGGACAAAATGCCCCAGTCTAAACTGTTTTTCCCCGTAATCGCAGGCACTGCAATTTGAAAGAGGGGAACCCCTACAGCCGGAGAAATGTTACGAAGGAATAGGGGGGATTTTACCGTATCCGGATTCAAGGTTTTCACCCACTCGAGAGTTTCATCCTGAATATGGGTGGAGATTTTTTTTGGATCTTGGGTCTCAAAATTCACATTTTTTGTCTTGGATGTAAATTCAAAGAAAATGGTCTGGGTTTTCCCCTCCGAGGTACGCAGGTGATGGAAAGAAACGAAATCGGGGTTCACACTCACCAAATCCCGATAGGTGCTCTGTCGCGCTGCATCCACGGAGGAGAGCTGGATCAGGGTTTGAGCCACCTGACCTTGCCAAAGACGCAGCTGGTTATTCACCGCATTCATGGAGTTTTCAGCTAGATTTAAGGTTTTTTCTTCGATTTGATCTTCGAGGATCTTTCGGAATTTATAGAGATTGTGTCCACTGATGGCTGCAATGGTGAACAGCACCAGAACCCCGATCAATAAAAACAACTTGGTTCGAATCGAATGCAGCCATGATACTTTCATTGGATTTCCTCTCGCAAAGTCCTTCTTTAAGTCTAAAGGGAAGGGCGGCAGACGGGGAGAGGGGGAGGCTAGGTAATTTTTGCATAGCGGTTATAATCTCAGTTACAGACCCAAATACCAACGGTATAAGAGGCTGTCGCAACTTCCCTCCGTCATGCCCAGGCCCCCTCGGCCGTATGGGCATCTGCCACGATCGAGGGGGATGACGGATACAGATAGATTGCTCGAAAAGCAGTATTTTTCCAATTTGCCTCTTAAGAGATGGTCTTAGAAAGTGAAAAACTGTCCAAAGAATGGAGTACGTCGTTGAAAAAAGCTTTGTATCTAGCGATTACGAGTGGGATTTTTGCTTGGTCCCCGCTCTTTGCAAAAAACGCCCCTGCCTCCCCCAAAAGCGGCTTTATTCTCATTGGAAATGGGGCGGAGCCCAAAGGGTTAGATTCTGCCCTTATCAATGACGTACCTGCCTCCCACATTGTTGACAACCTCGGTGAAGGGCTTACCACGAGAGATCCCATTACCTTACAACCACGCCCCGGGGTGGCAGAATCCTGGACCCTGTCAGCGGATCAAAAAACCTATACCTTCGTCCTGCGAAAATCAGCTCGCTGGTCCGATGGAACCGCACTGACAGCAGAGGATTTCCGTTGGTCCTGGATCCGCGCCTTGTCCCACCAATTGGCTTCTCCGTACGCCTACCAGTTATACGCCATTAAAAATGCCGAAGGCTTTAACACCCAAAAAATCAAAGCCGAAGCCCAGGTTGGCATCAAAGTACTGGATTCTCATACCCTCCAAGTGGAACTGGAGCGGCCCACCGCCTACTTCCTCTATTTAACGTCCTTCCATACATTGTATCCGACACCCCGTCACGTTATCGAAAAATACCCGGACCAAGAATGGACCCGTGCGGAACATATGGTAAGCAACGGGGCCTTCAAATTAGAAGAATGGAAATTAAACCAACATATCAAGATCATAGCCAACGATAAGTATTGGGATTACGATCGAGTCAAAATCGAAGGGGCCTACTTCTACCCCATTGAAAATGCAGATACAGAGGCCCGTAACTTTGAGTCCGGCGCCCTGCATATGACAGAGACAGTACCTTCCATGAAGATTCCAATGCACAAAAAAGAAATCGCCAAGTCTCCTACGGCCTATCATTCTTTTAAGATTACCCCTTATTTAGGGACTTATTTCTATCGCCTGAACACGAAAAAGCCTCCCCTCAACGACATACGTGTACGCCGCGCATTGAGCCTCACCATCGACCGCAAATTGATTGTGGAGCACATCACAAAAGGGGGGCAACTGCCATCCCGTTCCTTTACGCCCCCAAACACAGCTGGATACACCTATCCCCCGACCCTACCGGAATCTGTAACAGAGGTAGAAATTAATGAAGCACGTACACTCTTAGCACAAGCTGGATTTCCAAATGGAAAAGGATTTCCCAAACTCGACCTCCTCTACAACAATGGAGAAGATCATAAGAAAATTTGTGTGGCGATCCAACAGATGTGGAAAAAAAATCTTGGCATTGACGTAGGCCTTCTTAACCAGGAGTGGAAAGTATTTCTAAATTCTGTGCACACCGGTGACTATGCCATTTCTCGCGCCGGTTGGATCGGGGACTATCCAGACCCCAACACCTTCCTGGATCTGTGGATGCAAAACGGGGGAAATAACGAGACATTCTGGAGCAATCCTGAATACGACCGACTCATCGATCTAGCAGCTGCCACCGTGGATACACCGGCTCGCTACGCCCATTTTCAAAAAGCCGAGGAGATTTTGCTGCAAGAAACTCCGATTTTACCGATTTACACCTATACAAAAGTAAGTATGATCTCGCCCAAGTTAAAAATGCTCGACCATGCGGGCAAGCAAATCGAATGGACTTCCAACATTACACAACAGATTTTTCTTTCTTATTATATGCTTACAAAATAAGAAGCTGTCTGAAGACTAAAAGAGACTCGACGAAGCAGGAGCCACGCCGTGTTGCTTTACATCTGTAAGAGAATTCTGGGGATGATCCCAGTGTTATGGGTGATCGTGACCCTCACCTTCTTCCTCATTCGGCTGGCCCCTGGAGGGCCCTTCGACCAAGAAAAGCATATTCCGCCCGAAATTTTAGAAAACCTAGAAGCCAAATACCATATGAATGAGCCCCTTTATATGCAGTATGTCCATTATCTTGGTATGCTGGCGCGGGGAGACTTGGGGCCCTCCTTTCGATATGAGAACCGCACCGTCAATGAGATCATCTTCGAAACCTTTCCCGTTTCGGCACAAGTCGGAGGCTTGGGCCTTCTCTATGCATTGGTGATCGGTGTGTGTGCTGGGCTTTTTGCTGCAAGCAGACCCAATACCTTTCGGGATTACATCCCCATGTTTTTTTCCCTCATTGGAACTTGCTTGCCCTCCTTCGTCATTGGCCCCCTACTGATGCTACTCTTTGCCGTTAAACTCCAATGGGTCAGTGTGAGCGGCTGGGAAAAACCTACCGATGTGATCCTGCCTGCCATTACCCTGGGGACCATGTATGCCGCATACTTTGCCCGTCTCACCCGAGGGGGGATCCTCGATCTCATTCGACAGGATTTTATCCGAACAGCCCATGCGAAAGGCGTGCGAGGTTGGGTCATCATGCTGCGTCATACGTTGAAAGGGGGGCTGTTGCCGTCTGTAAGTTTTCTGGGGCCTGCAGCAGCAGCCATGCTCACGGGCTCTCTCGTGGTAGAAACCATTTTTAACATCCCCGGTCTCGGGCGTTTCTTCGTACAATCTGCCCTCAATCGCGACTACACCCTCGTAATGGGATGCGTGTTGTTTGTTGCAGTATTGATCGTACTCATGAATCTCCTCGTGGACATTGCCTATGCACTCCTAGACCCTCGAGTGTCCTATGAATAATAACGAGGCACTAGCAAATGAAATGGGGCGTAGCCTTTGGCAAGATGCCCTTCAAAGGATTCGAAAAAACAAAGTCGCCATGGCAAGTTTTTGGTATCTCCTCTTTCAGGGAACTGTTGCGATTTTGGCCCCTTTCCTCACTCGGTTTGGCTATGAGACTACGGATCTCCTCCTCGGGGCTACGGCTCCCGACTGGGTCCATCTCTTCGGTACGGATGATCTCGGACGGGATATGTTTACCCGTGTACTATATGGAGCTCGCGTTTCCCTCATGGTGGGCATCCTCGCTACCTTGGTAAGTGTGGGCATCGGAGTTACCTACGGAGCTGTTTCTGGGTATACGGGCGGACGTGTGGATGCCCTCATGATGCGTGGGCTTGAAATTCTGTATGCCATGCCCTTTACCTTCTTTGTGATTATTTTAATGGTCCTCTTTGGACGCAATATTTACCTTATGTTCATCGCTTTAGGTGCCGTACAGTGGTTGACCATGGCTCGCATTGTACGAGGACAAGTGGTGAGCCTCAAAACCATGGAGTACGTAACTGCAGCCCGAGCCATGGGCGTGCGCAACCATGCAATTATCTTCCGACACATTCTGCCAAACGTGATCAGTCCCGTGATTATTTACACGACGCTCACCATCCCGGGGGTGATCTTAGAAGAAGCTTTCTTGAGCTTTTTAGGCCTAGGGGTACAGGAGCCCATGTCCAGCTGGGGCACCCTCATTGCAGATGGGGTCACCGCATTGGAAACCTATCCGTGGATGATTGTCTATCCATGTATTACTTTAATGCTCACGCTGGTTGCCTTGAACTTCCTGGGAGATGGTCTCCGAGAAGCCTTGGACCCCAAATCCAACTGGGAGTGAAGGTATGATCGAACCCATTCTCACCGTCGACAATCTAAAAACCTATTTCTATACCCGCTCCGGTATCATAAAAGCAGTAGATGGCTTGAGTTTCTCCGTAGCCAAAGGCAAGACCCTGAGTATTGTTGGAGAATCCGGTTCTGGCAAAAGCGTTGCCATGATGTCCATCATGGGACTGTTGCCACAGCCTCCTGCCAAGATCGAAGGGGGTAGCGTACAGTTTCAAGGGCAAGATCTGTTGAAGCTCACCCAAACTGAACTGCGCACCTTGCGAGGCAGGAAGATCGGGATGATCTTTCAAGATCCCATGACTTCTCTTAATCCCTATCTCAAAATATCGACGCAGCTCATGGAAGCGCTTACCGAGCACGATCGATCTGTATCGAAGCAAACTGCCTATGAGCGTGCTTTGTGGACCCTTGAGCAGGTAGGCATCTCGGATCCGATACAACGTATCAATCAATATCCCCATCAATTTTCAGGCGGCATGCGACAACGTGTGATGATTGCTATGACCTTGATGACGGATCCGGAGGTGATCATTGCCGATGAACCCACCACCGCACTGGACGTCACCATCCAAGCTCAAATTTTGGATATTCTACGCAACCTACAAGTGAAGCGAGGATTGTCCATGATTCTCATCACTCATGACTTGGGGATCGTGGCAGGCATGAGCGATGAAGTCCTCGTTATGTATGCAGGACGGCCGGTAGAACAGGGAACTGTAGAAGAACTTTTCTATCATCCCCATCACCCCTATACCCAAGCTCTGTTACGTTCCATTCCTTCCGTCATGCATGAGAATCAAGAACTCTACTCCATTAAGGGGCTGCCTCCTGATCCAGCGAATCTGCCTCCTGGATGCCCCTTTGCCCCTCGTTGTGAACGGGTCATGCCCATTTGCAGTCAAATCCCACCTGTGCGCACCTTGTCACCTACCCATACGTCGGTGTGTCACTTGGAGACGCCCTCATGACTCAACCTGTTATGAAAGTAGACCAATTGCGCATGCACTTTCCTCTCCAGCAGGGATTGCTAGACAGGAGCCGAAACTGGATTCGAGCTGTAGATGGTGTTTCCTTCTCCATTGCTTATGGGGAAACCTTGGGCCTTGTAGGAGAATCAGGCTGTGGGAAATCCACACTGGGTCGTACCTTAATCCGTTTGTATCGTCCCACCTCGGGTCAAATTGAAATCTGTGGGCAAGAGGTAAGCGCACTGGAGGGAGAGCCTCTACGAAAAGCCCGGATCAATTTTCAGATGATCTTTCAAGATCCCTATGCCTCTCTCAATCCTCGCATGACCGTATTTGATAGCATTGCAGAACCCTTACGCACCCATGGATTGGAAACGGACAAGCAATCTCTGACTCTACATATCGAATCTCTGATGAACAAAGTGGGGCTCTCGCCTCGTTTTATTCGCAAGTATCCCCATGAATTCTCGGGAGGGCAACGGCAGCGGGTGGCCATTGCACGGGCTTTAGCCATCAACCCCAAGGTCATCATCTGCGATGAACCCATCTCTGCTTTGGATGTATCGATTCAAGCTCAAATTTTAAATCTGCTTGTCACCTTACAAAAGGAGTTGGGGCTTTCCTATCTCTTTATTGCCCATGACTTGGCTGCTGTTCGCTATATCTCTACTCGCATTGCAGTGATGTACTTGGGTCGCATCGTAGAGATTGCAAGTAAGGAAGATCTGTTTTCAAACCCGAGCCATCCGTACACCCAAGCCTTACTCAGTGCGGTACCCATTGCAGATCCGATAAAGGAACGGGCTCGCAAACGCATCCTGTTGTCAGGAGAGCTACCGAGTCCCTCCCATCCACCGAGCGGATGTGCCTTTCACACCCGATGTCCTTATGCTCAGCCACGATGTGTGGCTGAAACACCTGTTGCTCGAGATTTAGGTGATGGGCATCTTTCGGTTTGCCATTTCGGCAAAGGGGAGTTTCTTCCCAGATAGGGATTTTTTCTTTCTTTCTTTCTTTCTTTCTTTCTTTCTTGGAAACCAGCTGCGCAGTTTTCCAAACCTTCCTTGCCTCGCATTTGGAGAGCAGTCGAATTCCTTTCAGTTACCATGTTAGATGCCAAGGCCGGCGCTCAGGCAGATTCTTCCCGACTCTCTCAATCGCAGAGCTAACCCCCGTCATGGAACCCAGAACGTCCGCTGCGCTTTCGACCCGCCGGGATCCCTCTACCTGGCTGCCCTTGGCTCCTCAAATGGTAATCAAAAGGAATTCGATCGCTCTCCCGTAGCTGCAAAGATCTGGTAGCAGCGAGAGAACGGAGATGTATTTCCAGAATGACGCGCCAAGGGCAGCCGCTTGGGGGGACCTACCCGGGTCACAAATCGCAGCCGAGAGAGTACTTCTATGACGAAAGTCGTGGCTGCGATTTTGAGAGGGTGGGAGGCCCCGAGCGAGCGCCGGCCTTGACGTGTCATTCTGGAAATGCATTCCCGTTCTCCCATTGCGAAGCAAGGAAGGTTTGGAAAACTGCGCAGCTGGTTTCCAAGAAGAAGAAGAAGAAGAAGAAGAAGAAGAAGAAGAAGAAGAAGAAGAAGAAGAAGAAGAAGAAGAAGAAGAAGAAGAAGAAGAAGAAGAAGAAGAAGAAGAAGAAGAAGAAGAAGAA
>CANJLI010000049.1 GCA_947475005.1 Deltaproteobacteria bacterium
TGTCACGGTTTTATCGCCAATATAAAGACGACGAAGAAACTGCGCAAAGAACATCCGAAGATGAAGATGAAATATCCATGGCGAGACAAAGAGTTTCGTCCATTGATCTGGCCCAGACAAGCGGTGAGTTACGAAGATGGTCGTGTCTTACTTCCAATGGGTAGGGGAAAAAAATCCCTGGTGTTGAAGGCAGAGCTTCCCGAGGATTTTGGATGTTGCAAGATCGTATGGAACTCTGGGTATGAGTTGCACGTATGCTATGGAAGTAGCAAGGCAGAGTCATTGACACAGTACCAAGAAGGCACGCAGGCAACGGCTTGTGTGGATTTAGGGGAAATCCACGTACACGTGTAGAGCGACGCATACGGGATCTGCGCCACAAGGGTACACGTAAGGTCGTGGATTTTTGTCGACAAGAGGGTGTAACCGAAGTCTTTGTAGGCAATCCCCATGGAGTGCGGAAGAAGAACTGTGGACGTAAACATAACCAACGCATGAGTGGGTGGGAATATGGGGTAGACATTCGCTATATCAAGGAGAAGTGTGAGCAAACCAGCATGAAGAGCTTCACTGGGTCGGAGCGGGGAACGTCTAGCCAGTGTCCTTCTTGTGGGTATCGACAAAAAGTGCGTGGTCGGCAGTGGCGCTGTCGTTCGTGTCTTTTTTCTGGGCATCGAGATTGCGTAGGGGGAACCAATATGTTTCCCCTCGCATTTGGAAAAAAAGTGACATTCCCCGCAAGAATCACGTATCCACGAGCCGGTTCCGTACGGAAACAGGCGGGAATAAAGAGCCCCCCTGTAGAGGCACGTAGTAGTAGGGCGGACTCGCCCCTGAGACTCACAAGGTCTCTGTTGTCTATCTTTGGCCAGAGGTCAAGCACTGCACAAGTTGCAGGTTTCGTTAGAAACAGCCTAAACTCTCGTCTTTAGGGTAGAAGCTCATCCCCTTTAGGGGATTGAGAGAGTCACGAAGCTCCAAATCACCATAATAAGCCGACCACTTATAGACCTCTCCTTCGATTACAAGCTCCTCGCGAAAATCCTCGAGAATTATGGGATAAGCCTCGCATAACAGTTTGAGATGGCCTGGCGAAGTGGCCCATCGCATCGCAAGCTCTACAGCCAGACTACTACCTGGGTCGTCAATTCCCCCATAGCACAACAGAAACACGCCCTCCCTGTGCAAGAGAAACCGGAGGGTCATATAGCTTGCATCCAGATTGGCATTGACAGCTCGCAGATCTAACATACTTACTGGGACGAGCTGTGCGGGCATACATCCATTATCATCCCTCGACACCACCTTTGCACCCATAGCTACAAGGGCTTTTACAAAGGGGTAGTCCGAGTTCGCAGCAGCTTGAAATAAATGTTTGGTGAGAGTTTCCTCTTCATTATCCTCAACCCCATATTTATCCAGCATCTCTAGGGCAGCTCTCGGATCCGCGGGTTCATGAAAATCGCTCACCTCCTCTTCGGTCAAAATTCGCAAAGAAGGGTCCACCGCCAATAGGCTACCGCTACCTAGAAACACCCCTGCCACAATCATATGCTTGATACTGAATCCCATTCGCATTTCTCCTCCCTCATTCACTTGAGTAGAGGATCCAGTAGCATTTTTTTACCCAGACGTATAAAAAAATGCGTCCGCCTTACTTCCCCCTCTCCCAGCTGAGCCTCTCGCCCAAAATCTCCGCCTCAGCCCCGATCCAAAGCGGGCGATTGCGGGGAATGTGCCCGAAATCACTGGATGAATAGAAGGGAATCTGGGGGGTACGACGCGCCATTTCTTGCTTGATCTCGAGGGCTGAAAGAGACCCTGCTAGCTCGGTAAACGTCCCTACCACCACCCCTCGTACACCTTCTAGCACTTGGCTCTGGAGAAATTGGTTCCACATGCGTAGAATCCGACCGGGCGATTCCCCCACATCCTCGAGGAACAACACAGCGCCCTCGAGGGACTTGGGAAAATACGGAGTACCGATCAGGGGAGCCAGCACGGCCAAGCAGCCCCCAAAGAGCCACCCCTGTACAGAAGCTTTCGCTGCAGGACCGATGGGCTGCAGCGAAATCTCCCCGGCTCGAGTTTCCCCTCGCAATAAGGCAAGGATCGCATCTCGACCCTGGGGCCACGTTCGCGTAGCTGGCACCGGACCGTGGATGCCTCTCCACCCCAGCTTGGTATACAAGGCTGCATGGAGCGACGTGATATCAGAGAAACCCACGAGGGTTTTGGGACGCGCCTGTTGCAGCGCTTCCCACGGTAAAAGCGGCAATAAGTCGCTTGCCCCCTGTCCCCCGCGTGCACAGACTACAAAGTCTACATCGGGGTCCTGCAAGGCAGTGCACAGAGTTTGGGCTCGAAGTGAGGCGGATGCCGAATTGATGGGCCACTGCCAATCCATAGGCATAGGCTCGTGACGCACCTCAAAGCCCGCTCGTTCCAATTCGTAGATACGTTGAGACAAAAGGCCGGAGACCTCACGACTGGAGGGTTCGACAAGACGAATCAAACAAGACATGCAATCTCCGGTAAAATAGTAGAGTGGAGCCCTCAGTTTATCGCTGACACATTTTGATTTGCAAGAAGGATCCTATGTATAACACCGACTGTTTCTGGTTTACTGGCTATAAACCCTGCCAATTCAAACGCCCTTGCCCCAAGTGCCCCCACTACAAACCCGTGGGCAAGCGTATCGTCATCGTGAGCCTCGATGCCATGGGTGCCGTCTTGCGCTCTACGTGCCTACTCGAGCCCATTCTGCGCAAACACCCTGATGCTCACATTACCTGGATCACGCTACCGGGTTGCAAAGCCTTGCTTGCCCACAATCCCCACATCCACCGCTTGCTCACCGTAGAAGCCGCAACACTGGCTACTCTCTTGTTTCTACAATTTGACATCCTGTATGCCGTGGACAAGTCCATAGAAGCCGGTGCTCTTGCAGAGCAAATCCATGCGAAGGAAAAATGGGGGTTCGGTTTATACCCCACTGGGGTCATCCGTCCTTTCAGTAAAGAAGCAACCTACGGATATCAAATAGGACTCGACGATCAATTAAAATTTTACCAAAACCAACAATCCGAAACCCAAATTATAACCGAAGCCATGGGGCTTGAATGGAAACGAGATTCCTACGTTCTCACCTTGCTTGCCGAGGAAAAAGCAGAGGTGCAAAGAAGACGAGCCCAACTGGCCGCCGCCCTCCCCACACCACCTGCAGGATTTTTGGGGTATAATACAGGTTGTTCCCTACTATTTTCCTACAAGCGATTCACTGTGGAGCGTGCCATTGCCATGATTGCTTCTTGGCGCAAGCGATTCCCCTCCCATGCAGTTGTGTTGCTTGGGGGCCGAGAGGATACAGAGCGACAACGCCTCATGAAAGCTGCGTTCTCCGAGGATCCCTACGTCATCAACACACCGACGGAAGAGGGGCTTCGTTCGGGAATTTTATGGATGGACACGAGCGATGTTGTATTTTCAGGGTGTTCTTTGGGCATGCACATTGCCATCGGATTGAAGAAGCAAGTGGTAGCCTGGTTTGGTGTCAGCTGCATCCAAGAGATCGATTTGTATGACCGAGGGGTCAAGATTCAATCTCCCGTTGTCTGTTCGCCTTGTTGGAAAAAGACCTGTGACAATGAGCCAAAATGTTATGATGTTGTGCCGTTGCTAGAAATTGAAAATGCCGTACAAACCTGCTTGCAGCCATAATCGTCAAGGGCTGCAAGCACGTTCTTTTTTGAATGGAGAACGCGTCTATGCTTCGCAGCCTCATTTTGATTTTGATTGCGGTTTCTTGTAAAAATGGAAATGGGGATATGGCCACCCCGCAGAGTGGAGGCTCTCAAAAGGCAGCCATCAGTTCTGTACGCGATGTAGATATATCCTCTGAAACTCCAGATGCAGCCTCTCTTCAACAAATGAGCGTGCCACAACTCCAGCAACTTTATATCCAACGAAAAGAACAAGTCACCAACGATCAAGAAAGCCTGCAACTAAAGCAAGCCTTATCAGCAGCTATGTGTCAAAAATATAAAACAACGCAAGATACCTGCATCTCCCTCACCCCTCTCGTGGTGAGCCAATACAATGCAACCATCAATTGCCAAGGGCAAAGCATCGTAGAAGCCACTGCTGCACAAACGATTCAAGTAAATGTGCCTGGTGCTTTTGCAGGTAAATTTATCTTAGTTTCTAACGATCAGACCAACATGGTCCCTTTTCAATCAACGCCATTTGGCTCTGGTACAACCACCATCACTTTTTTCCAAATTGCTGGCAGATCCATTGCTCCACCTACATTTGGGGATCTATCTACCCTCTATCTGGCTTCTGCAACCCCTGGTCAAAATTTACCAGCTATCAGTACGTTCAATAATTTTAGTGTCCAAGTCAATGGAAAAACTTTGCTGCAAACCAATTTGCTTCCTTACCCAGGAACAAACTACACCGGCGTTCGATACAATGTGCCTCTAGATGCAGTCAGTCAGATGCGACGCTCTGCCACTTGTTCCATGAGTCAAAACGACGTAACGGCACTCACCAAACAAGCCACCGATGCCGTCACTGGCGAACAAGCCATTGCGCGAGAACAAGCCTATCTGAATGGATCCACCAATACACAGACCAGTTCACTACCCTCTGACAAAGCCTCCTTAATTACAGAGATTCTAAAATTTCAAGACAATTTGAATACCATCGATCCTGCCTTGGAAACCACCCAAGACACCCTTTTAAAATTAACCAATGCACTCACCCAAAATCAAGATGTTGGTTGCCATTACAACGATATTATTAAAAGTATCAAAGTAGAAATCGGAGGATCTCAACCCCCTGAAGACTTGGTCGGAAATGAGTCAAATCGGGCGATCAATCCAAGGGCAGCAGGCGGATGTAACGATTTCAAAATCGATTTTGGCAGCATCGCACAAACCTTTGATCAGGGGGTCATTAGTATTTTTGGATCCAATTTACTGACTTTCCCTCCCAACTCAGCCAACATCGGTTCTTTATCTTTTATTCGCCTCAAAAAAGCGCGTGTTTGTTACGACAATAAAGCTCAATCTCATACCTCCTACATCGTTATAGAGACTACGGATTATGACATTTATGAACAAAATATATTCAACGTCAACTCTGTAGCTGTTACTGTAAATGGAACACTGATCTATCAAAGCAACAATTTGGCTCTTTCCTTTCGGGGGCCCCAAAACTATGGAAGTGGAGCTTCCTTTTTGGAGTGGAGCGATAGCATACAAAACAACAATCCCCTATGGACCGCGTTCATGAACAAACAGGATTGCAACATAACACAATGAAAAATATAAAATTTTTTTACCCATGGATCCTATTGGTAGCCTTCACAGGCTGTGAAAATAAAAAAGCAGGGGACTCCACCCCTTTTACTGCGTCTGCAGGTGGTGTTGCTGCAGCTGGGCTGAGCAACACTGATGCTGGAACAGACTCTGCCATGCTGCTCCCCCGCATCGATGCCTCCACCTTGAAAGTCTACAATTTAATAGCGGGAAACTATGAAAATCAAGGTGTGAAACAAGAAGTGGTATCTTTTTCTGTGGACCCACGCACAACCTATATTAGCTACAAAATTTGTCCTCTCGAACCCGTTGCGCAGAGTTGCCCCAAAGGCCAACTCTGCGCGGTTGGGGGGGAATGTTGGGAGCAGGTTACCCAGTTTAACCGTGTGGCATTGAGCTACGTAGGTGGAGGGAAAATCCAAATTTCTGCTCAAGCCTGTGTGGATGCACAGTCTGCCCTGACGAATACCACTTGTGGTCCTACGACCGAAATCATTTACAACTCCAATCGATATGAAGGCGAAACTGCAGATCTTTTGTCCACGCGGGAATATATTTTTGCACAATATAAAATTGCTTCTCTGAAAATGTCTAGCATCATGGATGACTTCATGCTAGGTGCAAGAGCCGATCTTGCAGATCCTGTAGATGGGTGTTTACAAAATAACCTAAGGGCAATCAGGGCGCTACAAGTCAAAGTCGACGCGGTTAGCATGTATTTGCAAGCCCCGGTCGATGAAACTATGGATCTACTCCGCAGTAATGTGGCTACGGGCGCCGTGCTAGAAGGCCTCTCTATTACCCTGTCCAAAATCAATGATGGATTGACCAAATTTTGTCAAGATATGGCTGCACTTACCGGTACCACCACTACCTGTACAGTTATGCAAGCTATTGCGACGGTTTTCCAACAACTTCTTTTTATGCTTTTGCCTCAAAACATGCTATCGACTTTGGTCACCGCCATCAAAGATCTCGAAGATGGCTCCGTGGCCAGAAGATGCACAGCCGAAGAGATTTTCAATAAAAAATTTCTTGCTATCAATCAATTGCAACAGGCTCTTTTTAACCAATTACAAGGAGTTAATGCCAAGCTAAAGTCGTTTGGACTGTAATAGGGTCGTTTTTAGGCGACGCAACTCCTTATTTTTGTTAGAGTCATCTTATTTTATTTGTCACAAAAATAATTTCGAACTTGCAGATTTTTCTGAAAAGGGAGCCTGAGTGAAAAACCATTCTAAATCAATGCTTCGCCTGCTGATGCTTGTCGTGATAAGTATTTGCATCGATCAGGGTACCAAGCAATGGGCGCAACATACTTTATTGGTGTGGCAACACGACACCAATCTCATCGAATATGAAGGCAAAAGAGAAATTCTCTATACACTCGGGCAGAGTGCAGGAAGCCAAAACAGTGTCTCAGAAGAACCGCAAGGGTTCCTTTCCTTTGGGTTCTGCTATGTACGCAACCAGGGGGCCGCCTGGGGCGCATTGTCTGATTTAGATGAACGAATTCGAGTTCCCTTTTTCTATCTCGTAACCATGATTGCGATTTTTATTATCCTGCACTACCTACGTACCACCCCTCTTTCTCAAAAAACCGCGCGCCTGGGATTTACCTTGGTGCTGTCGGGGGCTATCGGTAACTTTATCGATCGCATGCGATTGGGCTATGTCATTGATTTTCTGGATGTGAATTGGGCATTGCCTTTGCCGTGGAAAATTAACCTGTCTAGCCAGCTGTTTACTGGAAGGCTTTCTTTCTTAAATTTTGATATACACACCCAAGTATGGGCCTATGATTTCCCCAAGTTTAACTGGGCAGACTCTATGATTACCATCGGAGTTACCCTCTTACTCGTGGACATGCTGATACTTGAGGCCCTTCGTCAAAAAAGACTTGCGAGGGCCTTCAAAAAGGGGCGCAATCATGAACCAACGACTCTTGCGTAACTCCACCAATAAGGTGGCAGAGTTACTTCAGCAATCTATTTCCGAATTGGCAACTGCCAATCGAAGTGTGCTCACGGTTGAAGTTTTGTTGATGGAAGCTCTCGAACAGAAAGACTCCATTGCAGTTAAGGTGATGGAGGAGCTGGGGCTGGAGACCGACCGTGTCGTACGCTCCCTCACCGACAAAGTACTCGAACACATTACCCTCCTACCCCCCTTGCAATCCGCTCAGGGCACCGGAGCCATGCATATCTCTCAAGAAGTGCAATGGGTATTTGAAACTGCAGAAAAAGAGCGTGAGAATCTGAGGGACACTTATATTTCCACTGTTTCTTTGTTTCTTGCTTTTTTTAATGAAGCCCTTCCTACCAAAAATATGCTCGAAGCAGAAGGGTTGACCTACGAAACCTGCAAAAAATGTATTGCCACCTTACGTGGGAAAACAAAAATAACAGAAAAGGACGGGGAAAGTAAAACCAGTTACCTCGAGGAATATACAACCGATCTTACCGCATTGGCTCGCAAGGGTGCCTTGGACCCTGTGATCGGTCGAGAAAAAGAAATCCTTCGTGTCATTGAAATTCTGTCTCGCCGGAAGAAAAATAACCCTGTGCTAATTGGAGAGCCGGGGGTTGGAAAGACGGTGATTGCAGAGGGGCTCGCGCAAAAAATTGTACAATCTGCAGTGCCAGCTCATCTCCTGAATCGTCGGATTCTTTCCCTGGAGATGGCTACTCTTCTCGCAGGTGCTAAGCTACAAGGGGAGTTTGAAGAGCGTTTGAAATCTATCCGAGAGGAGGTGATTGCCTCTGCTGGGGATGTAATTCTTTTTATCGATGAGCTGCATACGGTTGTGGGTGCTGGTCGAAGTGCAGGGGGTCTTGATGCATCCAACATGTTAAAGCCCGCTTTGGCAAGAGGGGTTTTGCAATGTTTAGGTGCCACTACATTCAAAGAGTATAAGCAATATATCGCAAGCGATCGTGCCCTTGAGCGTAGGTTTCAAGTCGTGCAAATAGCGGAGCCCACCCCGGAAGATGCCATCCAAATTCTATCGGGATTGAAATCTAAATACGAAAAACATCACCAGGTGGAGTACACAGATAAAGCCATTGAAGCGGCTGTGACATTGTCAGATCGTTATATCCAAGATCATTTTTTGCCAGACAAAGCCATCGATCTTCTAGATGAAGCGGGTGCCTCAAAACGAATGAAGTTGCTTGCCAATACGACTGCTACGCGAGAGTTGGAATTAAAAAAGCAAGAGTTCGAAAATAAAAAACAAGAGGCGTACCAAAAAAGTCAATTTGAGCAAATGGCACAGTGTCAGATGGAATTGTCTCGTATCGAAAGCCAGCTCCAAGAAATTCATATGCAGCATGCGCGTAGTTTTGGGGAGGACGAGAAAAAAGTCTCCCAAGAAGATATTGCAGAAGTCGTGAGTAAAATCACAGGGGTTCCTGTTCAAAAGGTAGTGGAGAAGGAAGCCAAAAAACTTCAAAATCTAGAGGGTACTCTCAGGCAGCGCATCATAGGCCAAGAACATGCGTTGAAAAAAGTCTCCGATGCCATTCGACGCAATCGATCGGGACTTAGACGCGCTGCTCGTCCCATCGCCTCTTTTCTCTTTTTGGGGCCTACGGGGGTTGGAAAGACGGAGCTTGCAAAAGCATTGGCTGCTCAGGTATTAGATGATGAGTCAAAGATCATTCGACTCGACATGTCGGAGTATATGGAGAAACATTCCGTCTCCAAGTTAATTGGCTCACCCCCTGGATATGTAGGATATGGAGAAGGGGGCCAGCTTACTGAAAAAATCAAACAACAACCGTATAGCATCTTGTTGCTCGATGAATTTGAGAAAGCCCATCCAGAGGTATACAACATCTTGCTATCTGTTTTGGATGAAGGATGGCTTACCGACGGAGAAGGAAACCGAGTAAGTTTTCGCAATTGTATTGTAATCGGTACGTCTAACTTGGGCTCTCACATTCTCTCGGACCGAAAGCGCCCGGTGGGAATCGGTGCTCAAGAAGAAGGGCTCACGAAAGACGAAGAATATTCTGCAATACTTGCGGAAGTAAAGAAGTACCTGCGCCCTGAATTCATTAACCGATTGGATGAAGTGGTGCTCTTCAATCGATTGGGAAAAGAAGAACTGGGTGTAGTACTCACCCTACAATTGCAAGACCTACAAGCCAGAGGCAAAGAGCGAGGTCTACAAATCGATATCGATCCCGAAGTACACGCCTATGTACTATCCAAAATCGACACGACTCAGTATGGTGCTCGCCCCATTAAACGAGCGGTGGAAACCTACATTGAAAATCCTGTCGCGATGGTAATTTTGGACAAAGCCCCGGAAGAGGGCAGTTGCATTCGAGTGGCAGTGAAGAACGAAGAGATTGTAGTGACTACATAAAATTGGGGACACCCGGTGTAATTTCTGTCATCCCAAGGTCCCCAGGTGTAATTTCTGTCATCCCAAGGTCCCCAGGTGTAATTTCTGTCATCCCAAGGTCCCCAGGTGTAATTTCTGTCATCCCAAGGTCCCCAGGTGTAATTTCTGTCATCCCAAGGTCCCGAAGGGACCGTATGGGATCCCTGCGTTTTTATCGAGATCCCATACGGCTGCTACGCAGCCTTGGGATGACGGGCTTGCACAGCTTCTCATTGAAATTCCATACAAAATTAGCTATACACCCACGAATTGTAAGGGGACATCCGCATCGGGTGTCCCCGCAAGACTTACAAGAAAAAGAGCCCCCACCATGTTGAAATTTGACACCCTTTCCTACGAAGATTTGTTTGGCCCCACCCCGTCTTCCGAGGCTCTCGAGCGACTGCGCACCTCTCTGTTTGAAAGCGGTATCGTGGGGATTCGCTATGTGCCCAAATTTGTAGAAAAAGTAGCCTCTTTTTTAGAAGCAGCCCGAGCCTTTTCTGCATTGCCTTTGGATGTAAAAAATCAATACGCCCCCGAGCGAGAAACGGGGGATATCCATGGGTTTGAGTTTGGTGCAGAGAAATACAACGACCAGCCTTCCGATGATAAGAAAGCCTCTTACTACGCCTTCGTACCGGATTATGCCAAGAACAGATGGCCCAAAGAAGTGGACCTCAAAACACCTTATGTTGACCTCGGTTTACTCATCGGCAATACCGCTCGAAAGATCCTGAATGTAATTGGGTTAAATGAAAAAATTGGCCTTGATCTTGAGAAACTTGAGTTTCTGGGACGCATGCTGCACTACCACAAGGATGGGGATACCACCAACGGCAATCCCAACTGGGCAGGGGCTCATTACGACCACGGAACATTTACAGGGCTCCTGCCGGCTTTTTATTTTCAAGATGGCAAAGCTGTAGAGGAGCCAGAAGAAGCGGGGCTTTTTATACGTCCTCCTAAAGGCAAGGATTTTCAGAAAGTTTGCGCGAAAGACACGAGTGTGTTGCTCTTTCAAGTGGGGGAATTCGGGCAGCTGATGAGCGATGATCGTATTCAGGCGACCGAACATGTCGTGAGAAAATCGTTTGGAAGCATTGAACGTTTTACCATGGCAGTCTTTGTGGATGCAAATCCAGCAACTCGCTGTGCCTCTACCTCTATTTTGACGAAAGATCCTCGCTATTGCGTGTATCCTCAAGTCGATGGTGGCATTACTTACAAAGAGTGGGGGGACGCCTCGTATGCTCGCTACTTGGTGAAGAAGTAACGGAGGGCATTTTTTGCCCAATGGTAGCCATGGGAATGCTTGGTACACTCAAAGTATGAAAGAATGGCTTTCCATCGTTGAGTACGCACGACACTATCAGGTCTCTGACATGACGGTGCGCCGGCGTATCAAAACCGGACGCTTGCAAGCGGTTTTGAAAGAAGGAAAGTACTTCATTCCTGCGGGGCGTGGACAGGAATTCATACCCCCACCAGCACCCCAACCCCAATCCCCTCGTCATCCCGAATTTCTTCCTATGGTGGCTGCTGCTTCTCCTGCGCAGGAGATCAGCACGGCTAAGACCCGCGAGTGGTTTATGCTGTGCAGGGAAATTTTGGATAAATTATCGGAAAAAGAAATCTGGATGGAGAAACACCTGGCGTTGAGTGAGCAAGCTCATCAGACCCAGATTGCATTATTGCAAGAAGAAGCTCGCTCCCGCGAGACTAAAATTGACCAGTTGGGCCAGCAGATCGAAGATCTCCAGCTCTTTGTCCAGCTTCTGGACGAGAAAAAATCTTCGCCTCGTTAAATCTAGTGATGAGATTGGGGACCAGGCCTGGGGGATTGGGTCCACCTACCTTTTTAGAATAAGGGGACACACCTGGGGTGTGTCCCCTTATTCTAAAAAGGTAGGTGGACCCAATCCCTATGTGGAACCAGCTGTGCATTCTTCCCTTGCTCCAATGTTCCCGCTGCGAGTGTATGGGGACACTCGCAGCGGGTGTCCCCGCGGTTTCGGGTATAAGAGGCTGCTTAGTTAATTTATTTCACAATAATTTTAATAGAGTATAGGGCTTCAGATGTTTGGTAGTATGCGTCGCGTATATTACCAGCGGAGGGCTCGTATGCTTTATCCTTCAGATCTTACAGACAAGCAGTGGGAAGTAATTGAA
>CANJLI010000050.1 GCA_947475005.1 Deltaproteobacteria bacterium
GGTGGGATTCCTTCCAGTTAACATGTTAGATGCCAAGGCCGGCGCTCGCTCGGGGCCTCCCACCCTCTCAAAATCGCAGACAAGACTCTCGTCATAGAAGTATTCTCTCCTGTTAACATTTGAGGGGCCAAGCGGCTGCCCTTGGCCCATCAAATGGTAACCGAAA
Organism: Deltaproteobacteria bacterium; assembly: GCA_947475005.1. Lineage (GTDB taxonomy): Bacteria > Bdellovibrionota_B > Oligoflexia > Oligoflexales > Bog-1112 > CANIBL01. The sequence goes on from CANJLI010000050.1 coordinate 167, forward strand.
GGAATCCGATCGATCTCTCCCGTAGCTGCAAAGATCTGGTAGCAGCGAGAGAGTGATGGATGAAAGCAAAGAAGATATAGGGAAGGGCAGCCAGGTAGATTCTTCCCGACGGGTTGTAAATCGCAGCCTGGTTTTTACTGCCCATGACGGAGGTCTTGTCTGCGATTTCAAGAGTCGGGAAGAATCTGCCTGAGCGCCGGCCTTCCCTCTGCTTTCTTTGCTTTCATCCACCACTCTCCCATTGCGAGGCAAGGAGGTGTGGAAACTGCGCAGCTGGTTCCACGAAAGAAAAGAAAAGAAAAGAAAAGAAAAGAAAAGAAAAGAATTACGGCAGAGTCAAAATCTCCACAGAGCCATCGTGTCGAATGGCAATGGTATGTTCAAACTGGGCAGAGAGTTTGCCATCCTTGGTCACTGCAGTCCAGCGGTCTGCAAGCACGCGACAGTCCCAGTGTCCTTCATTGATCATGGGCTCGATGGTGAAGACCATCCCTTTTGTAAGACGGATCCCTTTTCCAGCTTGTCCGTAGTGAGGGATTTGGGGATCCTCGTGAAAGACTCGTCCGATGCCGTGTCCAACAAACGCACGTACTACGCTAAAGCCTTGGCCTTCTGCATGTTTCTGGATGGCATGTCCGATATCTCCCAATCGAGATCCATCAAACACCGTTGCGATAGCGAGGTCGAGGCACTGCTTTGCACATTCTGTGAGTTTTCGAGCAACTGGGGAGACTTTCTCACCTACCAAGTAGGTACGAGAGGAATCTCCGTGGAAGCCGTCGAAGATCGGTGTGACATCTACATTGATGATGTCTCCTTCGCGCAAAATATGTTTGCGATTGGGGATGCCGTGACAGACCACTTCGTTCACAGAGGTGCATACGGATTTAGGAAACCCATGGTAGTTAAGGGGCGCACAAATGCCGCCTCTTTCCTTGGTATAAGAAGCAATAAAATTATCGATCTCTTGGGTAGAAATCCCAGGTCGGATTAGAGGTTCGACTTTTTCTAACAATTCCCAGGCAAAATGCCCGGCTTTTCGCATGCTCGTAATTTCTGCATCGGACTTCAAAACGATCAAGGAACACGTCTCCGTTTAGGGGATGGTCTGTTTGAACCAATCCGGATTTGTAAGGCTCGGTAGTACCGTTTTAGGCGCAAGGCCCGTTACACTGGCTTTGTGCTGCATAATAACGGTTATCGCCTCGAGTTGCACCCACCGATCCTCAATTTTTGTAAGTGCTTGAAAATCAGTCTTTTCTTGGGTGGTAGACCGTGCGTATTGCATCAATTCTAGGTCCAATTCTGGGTCCAAGGGGGAAAATCCCCCTGCATGACTATGTAAATCAGACAGTAGGTTCATCTGGGGCCAGGGTAGGAAAATCCCAACCAGGGTGCCATCAGCCTCTTGCGCAGCAGCTCCCGTTACCCACTGCACCTGGATGCCAGCGGTGAGGAAGGCATCCTCGATCACCTTTTCTACGATATGCCCCGGTTCTGCTTGAATAGCCAGCTGCAGCCGCTCAACGGGAGGCTGTATTTTTTTCACCTGAGCTACCGCGTCTGGAAGTGGCATGGTGATCGGTCGATTCTGGGCCCGATGGGCTGGGTGCGCAGGGGGGAGGAGCGACGCGGATAATGTACCCAACGTGCCTGCACCAGCCTGTAGCAGGGTTGTACGAGGGAGTAGAGCAGCGAGGGCCTTGCGTGTGCTGGCTTGTGGAAGTTTTTTCAAGTTCCAGGCCAATGCTGTCATCCAGGGGAGTTCGAGGGTGGATTTCTGGGCTTGATTAACCAGTACAGGCTGTACAGAGAGGGACTCTGCCATCCGAAAAGACAGAAAGGCTTTTTGAGTGGGGGGCACGTGATTGGTTATGCGAATCTCAGGGGTATGAAGTCCGTACTTGGGTACCGCCTTCAAGGTAAAATCCCCATCTGCAGCACCTTTGTGGAGTTTGTAGGTGCCTACGCATTGAAAGGGCAGCTCGGTGGCTCCTGGGGCAGATACTGACTTCCATAGGGGGATGCCATTGAATAGGTATGGACCTAGGTCAGGGGCTTGGGAGAATCGGACCTCTACACCCTCGTTCTTTTCAGTAACTGTGTAGGTAGGTAGCTGCCACAGGCCTCCCGATTTCACCTTTGCAATTTCGCTCAAGTTAGCTTCAATAAACAGGCGCAGATCTGGTGTGGTGACAGGTTTACCATCCCACCAGTACAACCCACTTCGCAAGGTAAAACGCCAGAGCTTACCTCCGTCCTCGCTGGTCACGGAGCGCAGGAGGAGTGGGTCCGATTTCTTGTCTTTCAGCAACATACGGGACAGAGGTGGACAACTCATGCGTCCCAGCACCGGATCTTCTGCCAGCCATGCAGGTGGTGTTTTCCAGCCCCCTGCTTCAGAGGGGGGATGCTGCCAGCCCTCTACCCACAAGACACCGGTTGGCTGCGGTTTGTGCGCCGGTGGTGCTTTATGGTGCGCCGGTGGTGCTTTATGGTGCGCCGGTTTTGCTTTGTGAACCGGCTTTTTATGCACAGCCGTTGCGGTGAGGCTGGCAAAAATTAGGAAAAGGGATATGAGGGAGCGGTACAAGATCATGAGTTAGGTGTCTCTGCGGTAGGCGATTGCTTCTCCAATTAAGGCTTCGGCGCGTTTTACCAGTTTTTTGTGGAAGGAATCTACCTGTTGTTTCAATGTGCCAGGGATATACGCCGGCGGCGGAATAAGGGGGCTCATAAAATGGATCAACGGAACTGGCTTAGGAATCATGGTCGGGCCCAAGCCCCTGGCAACAAATAAGGGGATACGAAAGATATCATAGGCCCAAGAGGTCAGTTTATTGTCGTAGACCTCGTAAATGTCATCGGCGCGAGGGCACACAGCCAGCAAAATTGGGGTCTGGGTTTCGATAGCCAGTCGTACAAACCCTTTCCGATGGTCCCAGCGCAGTTGATAGCGGTCATGGGAGGGACGCAAGGCTTCTTGCATGCCACCCGGAGCCACGGCTACGAGGTTGCCTTCGTCTAATAGTTCTTTGGCATTTTCGGGGTTGCCTTGTTTGCCACCTACCGCTTCCACCAATTCTCCCATGTAGGGTACGCGGAAGAAGAGATTGTCGGCCAATGGGCGTGCCATTCGATTTTTTTCGGTATGAATCGCAGAGAAGAGAAGCCCGATGTCATAAGTGGCCAAGCTGTGGTTCACCACTAGCAGCACCCGTCCCGTATCGGGCAGGTGCTCCATGCCCACAACTTGGTGCTGGTGATACTGACGCATTTTCTGCAATACCGGACCTAGAAAATGATATAGTGACTCGTTCATACCGCATCCGTGTGGTTCATTATGGGGTTCACGGGAAGACTGTACGTGGGCCTTTACCAGATTTCAACTGGAGAAATACTACCTTGTCGTCCATGTTGCCACAGGTGCTGGTCACCTATCCTGCCTTACCTACAGATTCACGGTCTCTTTTTCATTCGATCGAAACTGCGGTTGAGAAAGAAGTGAGGCGCTCCTTTGTAGGGGAGTTACACTTCTTTTTCCCCGGTACTGCGCAGCAGACAGAGCAGCTGGGTCCTCATACATGGGTGCATGTAGATATGACTCCCATAGAAGCAGCCACCATGCATCTGGGTACTCTTCCCTCGACGCTACCTACGCTCTGGTTTCGAAATGGGTATGTGTTTGGATGCCCCTTATCCGCGTGGGCATCGGAAGAGATGAAACCAGGTAAAGGTCTTTACCTCGTAGAGACGGGAACAGAAGAGTCTCTGAAAGAGATTGGGGTTTGGGCTGGTTCTGCACAAGCACTTCAACTCGATCAAGGTCTATCTACGTCCTTCTTCGCGCCAGGGCGGTGGGTGGCTACCCAGGCAGAGTTTGAAGCGTTGCCTGTTGCCTTTCAGCATCCCCCTCGTCCTTGTCTCTTTCTCGATCGAGATGGGGTCTTGATCGAGGATGTGGACTACCCTTTTCGCTTGACGGACTTTCATCCCAATTTGGAGATGATTCCCCTTCTCCAGTGGGCCCAGGCTCAAAGCTGGCACCGTGTGATTCTGACCAACCAGGCGGGGCTTGCTCGGGGGCTTTTTACAATGAAAGACTACGAGGTCTTCACGGCACATCTGGAAGATTTTTTTCGAAGTAAGGGCGTTACCTTTGATGGGGTGTTTCATTGCCCCTATCATTCTGCTGGCACGGTGCCTTTGTTTACAAGGGAGAGTGTATTGCGTAAGCCCCAACCTGGGATGGTGTTGCAAGCGTGCAAGCGATTGCCCATCGACCTGGCTGCGAGCTTCATGATCGGGGATCGGGCGAGTGATGCGATCGCATTGGAGGGATTGCGGACGTTGTTTTTGAAAGGTCGTTATGCTATCGAGGGGCTCTCGCCATTATTTTTGGAGCCTTCGGCTATTCTTTCTTTTTTACGTTCTTTGGGATGAGTTTCACCTATTCTTTATTCCGCCTTCTTGCATGGAGGGATCCCATACGGCCCCTTCGGGACCTTGGGATGACGGAAATCTAATGCTTCAAGAAGAAGAAGAAAGAAAAATCAAACCTTCCCGGAAGAAAGATCCGTATCACGGGAAGATTGAGAATCTACACCGATCTTCTCGTAGAACAACTCATCGATGGTCTTCTTAATCAAGATCCACAATAGCTCTCGGTCACGGCATTTGGCAAATACGGCCAGTGGGATTTGGAATCCCCCTTTGTCCTTACGACCGCCCCCGTACCATTTCCCATCTTCGTTCTTACCGAACACGTCTTTGAGCCACTTGTCTGGATCCAAGGTGTGAGACTTGGTGCGCAGAGACCCGTCGATAAACGAGTTACCCACAACCCCATAGACCACAACGGTCTCAATCCCTTCTCGGTGAAGGAGATAGTCAGCGCATTGGCCAATTCCGTCTCGGTCTTCGTCTCGTACATACCCTACGCCTGAGAACAGGTAGGTTTCTCGAATGTCTTTGTGCTGCAAGGCCACCTGGGTCAAGTCCATGGTCTTGGCAGAGATCGCTTGCTTGGAGATCAGGGATAGCAATTCCTTGTCTATCTTTTCAGACAGGAATTGGGAGGAGTGGTAATCGATAGCAGTCGCGTTTACATAGTCATCCGTATCGGAACGAATACCGTGCATCAATGCAGTTGCAATCTTTGTTTCGATACTTTTCTCCCCAAGAAAAGGTTCCTTGCTATGCATAAGATATTCTACATAGATTGCGGAGGTGGATCCAGAGGACTCTCGCACATCCACAAAATGTCCCTCGACGGTACCGAGGGGTTTGTGGTGATCCACGAATACCAACAGCTCACAATGGGCCGGCAATTTAATCGGCACATCCGCACTCTGACTGTCGTTGATTGCGTAGTAGTCAAAAGAACTCGCATCGAAATCTAGCGAGCACTGGTCGAGGTCCAGATCGAGTTTTTTTACCAAGGCGCGGTTTTCATGATGGGAGATATCATCGAAGTAAATAATCTTGGTAAAAATGTCATGCCCATGGGCCAGCCATGACAAGGCCAACGAACTAGCAATATTGTCAGGGTCTGGATATCCCTTGATACAAATTAATAGTCGCTTACCACGAGCCTGTTCCAAGACCCGAAACAGGGCCTCGCTTTTTTCATGCTGGTGATGCTCAGTCATACCCATCTCATTCTGCTTATGACTCAACGAAATAATTTTTGATTTTGAACTCATTTTCGTATGCATAAGAACCTATCGGTTGTTTTGACCCTCAATAAGAGCCCATGCTCCAAATCTGGTGCACTTGTTAAGTAGATATTACCGTGAATTCACGCTTTCTAAAAGGGAAGAAACAATCTTAGCACGCGGAAATTCTGTAAAAACAAAACCATTTTCCTGAAACCATTGTGATTTTTCCAGTTTTTCTTGTATCAATTTTTGTTTGGCAATGGATTTGCAAATTCCTAGTAAAATCAATGGGTTTTTTGTGGTCTCCAGGGCTTCAATCCGGCCAACTACCTGAGAAGAATGCCATCGATGAAATAATTCCAAATATATTTTTTTACCGGTGGAATGTTCGAAAAGGAAATCGGGGCAGGAATAGGCATTTTTCCCAATGGGGAAAAAATGGGTGGCCATTTGCACCCGCCAATCGGGGCAAACCTCTTGAAAGGTTTGAGTAAATTGAGAGAGTTCCTCTGGTACATGGTGATCCCGTACCGCATAGTGGCTGCGAAGGCCCTGTTTATGGGTCAGGGTGACCACACAGGGCTTCTTTTTTAGCACTAACTCCGCTTGTAGCTTCCATTCCGGTAGATGGAGGATCCGTGGAAAGAAGGAGGCGAGGTTCATGCTGTAGAGCGTGGTCTTCTCAAACAGATCCAAAGGACCGGAGATTTCCATGATGAAATTGGAGTCGGCTTTCCACTCGGGATCTGGAAAGGTAACGAGCAATCGATGAAACTTCAAACTACGAAGCAGTTCTCGCCTTTGGGCCACGGAAAGGGGTCCTACCTCCAGGGTTACTTTTCGAGCATGGATCAACAGCCCCTGCATCAAACTACAGTTGTATCGATGCAACAAATCGACAGGGGAAATGGAACTGGTAAGTGTGAGGGGACGATACTGGGGTAAATCTTGGTAGAGCTCGGTTTTAAGTTTTTCCACGGGCTTTTGAAAGGCATGGGATACGAGCTCTTGGTAGTGAGCCACCGAGCGCAGAAGGGTGTCTTGTCGAAATCGTTGGGCCTCTTGTATGATTGCCCACCGTTGGGTTTCGACCTGTTCGTTTGCTTCTGTAGCTTCACATTGATCGAGAAGTAGCTTCTTGAATCCTGCAAAGAGGGGATGCAGGTCCAGCCCGAGTTGGCTTGCCGTTTCTTGTAACTCCTGTTCGGTACTGCCCGCAGTAAAAAGTGTTTGTAAACTATGTACGAACGCAAGAAGGGCTGCATCCGTAACGTCCACAAAGGAGGGGGTCACCTTTTCAAGTCTAATTTTATACCGAAGGAGATCTTTGGTAAGCATGATGTTGCCGTCTTCTTTGGTTCACAAATTGTTCATTGGTATCTTTGGATACGACTTCGTAGAGCACGGCACGTTTTCCAGGTTGATGCCGTAAAATACGACCCAATCGCTGCACGTGCTCGCGAATAACCCCACTGCCAGAGACGACCACCCCCACTTGGGCTTGGGGTACATCGACCCCCTCATTGAGGACTTTAGAGGTGACAAGGACTTTGAGGGTACCCGCTCGAAAGGCATCGAGCATATTTTTTCGTTCTTGGGGTTTGGTTTTATGGGTCAATACGGGGAGGAAAAGCTCACATCCGATTCGATAGGCTGTAAGATTGTCATCGGTAAAAATCAAGGTAGATTCTGTGGAGTGGCTAGAGAGAATATTCCAAATGGCTTCCAGCTTGGCAGAGGCTGCCTGGGCGATGTGTTTCTGCTCCCGGTAGGCTTTAAATGCACTGCGACCTTCCTCGTTTCGAGAGGCCAGGAAGATAAACCGTCGCCAGCCTTCAGGTCCCCCCATTTGGACCCCATTCTTGCGCAAAAACTGTACGTACAGCCCGCGGGCCTGTTGGTAAGCCGCCCGCTCTTGTTCGTGCAGGGTGACTTCGATGAGCACCACATCGTAGGGTGCCAATACATGATCCACCATATCTCCAATGTGGGCCTCGTATACCAACTCTCCCATCAACTCGAAGAGCCGCTCCTCGCCTCCATCGCTTCGCTCGAGGGTAGCGGATAGCCCCAATCGAAAGGGGGCGATGCTGGCCAAGCCGATCAATTGGTAAAAAGGAGCTGGCAAATGGTGGCACTCGTCCACAATTAAAAGCCCAAACTGATTGCCGATGTGTTCCACCATGAGCTTGGCGGTGTCATAGGTCGCCACTGTAAGGGGGGCAATTTTGCGTTCTCCTCCACCCAATACTCCGATTTCTTGTCCAAAAAACTGAGCGAGTACGGTGCGCCATTGCTGAACCAGGTCCAAGGTGGGTACCACGATCAGGGTAGAACGCTGAACTTTTGCGATGACCATGACGGCCAGGATGGTTTTTCCAGCGCCTGTGGGGAGGGCCACGACCCCTTTTTGAAGGGCTTTGTACCAGGCATCTAAGGCAGCAGTCTGATGGGGACGGGGAATAATGGGAGTTTGAAGCTGCAAATGCAGGGTTTCATACCCCTTAGCCTCGTCCACAAAGGAAATGCCAGCCTCCCGTGCGGTGAGCAAGATGTCTCGATACGCGTGAGCGGGCGCACGCCACTGTCGCGTGCGAGGGTCGAAGGTAAAAAAGGATTGGAGGGCAGGCGCAGGCTCTTGATTGACGAGCAGGGTGCCTTGGCTAAAGAGAAGAGTTTCCATCATCGTCGCGTATCTCCGCCTCTGACAGTTTGATACGAGGCAACCATAGCGTTTGTAGCCCCATGCCTATCCCCCCCAGTACGATCAGCAGGAGAGACAGCGTGAACCCGGTCTGGATCCATGCCGCGGGAGTAGTGCCGGTGAGCTGAGGAACGAGATAAAAATTCCCAAATAAAATAAAGAAGATAAAGCCAAGGGCTGTAACTTTTGCACTGAAAGATTGACGAATGGCAAGACGCATAGAACAACCTTGTAAGAAAGAAACTCGCCTTGCACCATAGGAGAAAAAACAGGTAGGATCAAGCCTCATTTTGCCTCAACCCGTAGGAGTTCGTATGAAACTTGCCCATGGATCCCTTGTGATCCTTCTGCATGCAGGTCTTGCTTTTGCCAACCAGGCGGCGACGCCTCCCAGCCCAGTCTTATCAGCTCCTGTAGCATCTGTAAGCGTGGGTCAGGTACCCCCAGCCCTCGAGTTGTCAGATAAAAGAGGTGGATTGGTGAAGGGAAACCTTCCGTGGAACAGCACTGAGTTGCAACAAGGGGCTAAAGTATCGATCCTGTTCTATGTCGCCCCATCACAGAAGGATTTAAACGAGGCCATTAGTGATGCATTGAAGGAAGCCAAGTTTCCCGAGGAGAAGTTTCAATCCATTGCGGTGGTGAATATGGCCGCTTCCTCATGGCCCAACTTCATGATCGAAAGCAAGTTGAAAGCAAGCCAGGAGGAATTTCCCCGTACTCGATACATCAAAGACAAAGAAAAAGTATTTGTGAAAGAATGGCAGCTGGAAGATGACTCCAGCAATGTGGTGCTGTTTGATCGAAAAGGGGTCGTCCTCTTTGTAGTCAAGGGCAAGGCAACGCCTCAACAGGTTACCGAGTTACTTACCCTCATTCGCACCCATTTATAGAGCGGGTAGCGTATTCACAAGGCTGAGAAAATCGTGCAGAATGCTGTCTGCCGTTTTCTGCGATAATGCAGAGAATAGCGCCTCAAACCCTTCCTCTGCATACAAGTATGCACTTTCCTTTGCCGTGTATAAGCCTACAATTTTATGAAAGTCAGAGTTTGTATAACTTTGGCTCCAAATTTTCTGTTTGGAGCGAAGGTCCCATACTTCCACCATCACCGTCAGCGTGAGGTTCTCTTTCTTCGAAAACCGAGTGGCAGCTAACAAATTTTCATAGGCAGAGAGGGGTTGGTATCGACCTGTATCATCAATAGGCGGAATGATGATGTTCTTTGATACATGCCCATCGAGGTCAAATTGTTTGACATTCGCTTTGGTGATATGCGCTCGCAGGTATGCATCGGCTTCAGCCTTCGGTGTAAGTACCAGTTTTCCATTCAATGCGAAGGCTTTTTGTATTTTTTCCCATAAGATCTCATGAGGTGTTACCTCTCGACTGGAGTCAAAAATTGCCTCTACATACAGGGTTTGTATGCCATTTGGGGGTTGTAGATACAGGTTGGAAAATCGATAGGTACAGTGCCACCCTCCCAAGCAAAGAAGGAGGAGGAGAGTTGTTTTTTTTGCTACATTCGCTACACTACTAATAGGCAACCATAAAATAATTTTGACTCGCACCTGTTACTTTCCATGAAAAAAGTGAAGCGACCACAAGGCCGATCCCTGATGAGCTGGTTTGGAGAAGTATACTGCAACTTCAAACAAAAGTAACGTTCAGTATGGATTTTCACGCCTCTTCCCCAGCGGGTTGGGCTCTCTCTTATCTACCCTGTGAGAGGATTTCATATGGAAATTTACCCAGTTTTGATCGAGGGGACGGTGATCTGCAAGGTGAAACGTTCGTGCCAGGGGGCGCTGAAGGAATGTGAGCCGTGCCAATCCCTCATCATCTACTTGCACAATTGGTTGCGGCATACTCAAATCCCCTATGTCATTTTTGATCTTCAGGAAGAATCCACAATCTGTGGATTCTTTATGAGTGAATTGGGCGTGTTGCGAAAGAAATTGCGAACGCCCCTCCTCTTTTGTGGCACACGAATGAAAACCCAGGCGTTGCTGGAAGCTCACCACTTGCTGCATCCATTTCCGTTTTGGCATTCTCCGGAAGAGGCCGTGCGGCGTATGCGCATGGAGTATCCAGATCTAAAAGGCGGAGACTTGTATGAGTCCGTGCACTTTGATCATCCGTTGTCACAGACGTGGAATATTATGAAAACAGGGTTTAATCCTTTGTTTGCTCCTTAGTTTTTTTGTAACTCCCCAGGGGGTTGCTTTTTTTCTTTCTTTTTCTTTCTTTTTCTTTCTTTTTCTTTTCTGGAAACCAGCTGCGCAGTTTTCCAGACCTTCCTTGCTACGCAATGGGAGAGCGGGGATATATTTCCAGAATGACACGTCAAGGCCGGCGCTCGCTCGGGGCCTCCCACCCTCTCAAAATCGCAGACAGTATTTTAGTCATGGACAGTAAGCCCTCGGCTGCGATTTGTGACCCGGGTAGGTCCCCCCAAGCGGCTGCCCTTGGCGCGTCATTCTGGAAATATATCTCCGTTCTACCGCTGCTATCAGATCTTTGCAGCTACGGGAGAGAGTGGCGGAAGTTTTTTGGTTAACATTTGAGGGGCCAAGGGCAGCCAGGTAGAGGGCTATCGTATGCCCACATCTCTACGTAAGCACCACCCCACTTTGGTTTGATAGAATATATCTAACCCCCGTTTCATAGTAATTGGCCCAGGAGGCCGTTCCGATTTGGA
>CANJLI010000051.1 GCA_947475005.1 Deltaproteobacteria bacterium
TCAAATATTTCCTCAGTCCATATATCATTTGGTAACTGTGGTAGAAAGCGATCAGCTGTCAGTAGTGTCGCATAATAGTTCACCTTAGGAAATCTTTCGTTCCGTATTAAACGTTTACGGAGGAGTTTCCAAGCTCTGGATTGATCAAAATCGAGCTGGTTGCCATCGAGGTCAAGCAAGAGGATGGTTACATTTACCTTCAGCCCCTCTGCCAGTGCTATGGCTCCCGCCTCTCCGATTTGGTTGCTGTAGAGGTAAAGTGAGGTGAGGGTTGTCTTTACCTTCAGCCCCTCTGCCAGTACTCTGGCTCCCGCATCTCCAATTTTGTTGCCTCCAAGGTTAAGTTTGGTAAGGGTTGTATTTACCTTCAAAGCCTCTGCCAGTGCTATGGCTCCCGCCTCTCCAGTTTCGTTGAATTCGCCGTTGTTGAAGGGGAGGTCAAGTGAGGTGAGGGTTGCATTTACCTTCAAAGCCTCTGCCAGTGCTATGGCTCCCGCCTCTCCGATTTGGTTGCATCCTAGGTTAAGTGAGGTGAGGGTTACATTTACCTTCAAAGCCGCTGCCAGTGCTATGGCTCCCGCCTCTCCGATTTGGTTGATGGAGAGGTCAAGTATGGCGAGGGTTGTATTTACCTTCAAAGCCTCTGCCAGTGCTATGGCTCCCGCCTCTCCGATTTGGTTGCATCCTAGGTTAAGTGAGGTGAGGGTTACATTTACCTTCAAAGCCTCTGCCAGTGCTATGGCTCCCGCATCTCCAATTCGGTTGATGGAGAGGTCAAGTATGGTGAGGGTTACATTTACCTTCAAAGCCTCTGCCAGTGCTATGGCTCCCGCCTCTCCGATTTGGTTGCTTCTAAGCTGAAGTGAGGTAAGGGTTACATTTACCTTCAAAGCCTCTGCCAGTGCTATGGCTTCCTCATCTCCGATTTGGTTGGCTCTAAGGTCAAGTATGACGACGTTGGTATTGGTGGGATTTGCCAAAAATGCTTCCAATGTAGCAGCCTGGCCATGCACAGAAATAAAAGCGAAAAAGAGCAGTGTAATTGTACGAGGGTTACGCATAAAATTCTCCAATGCATGTGAGATGCAGTCTTGTTTAGATGGTGAAATATCATGGCATTGGTAGCTGTACCCAATCCATTTTCTTTTTACGAAGTAGGATCCTTCGCTACAGCGAGGGATCCTAAGTAATGGTTCTATTTGTTCTGTGAATTGATAAGCCGCCTGCTAGAAATGGGAGGTTACAAGATCGTGCAGCACGTATTTAGCTTTTTCGCAGTCTTGTAGAATTTTTTCGATTCTCGAGACAAATTCTCCGACTTTGCAACTAAATTATCCATTTTTTCTCCCCTCTGTAACACTTCCTCCATGTTCTTCATGGCTATGCCTTTGACCTCATCAACACCTTGTTGAAGCCTGGCAAGCGCGCTCATCACCTGTTGTGGGTCCTTAGACTTCTGCAGCAACAATCTCAAGTTATAAGAAGGAGGTGAAGAGTCAAACACTTTCTGGATCAACCCAAACGCTGCAGCTTTTGGGTATTCAGCCGTTGTTGTTACGATACAAATCGTATGATCTTGGGGCCGACAAATATAATAAGACACGTACTTATCTTCTTTTATTCCGAACGGTTTTCCCGCTTCCTTTCTAGGAACCCTTTGGGATAATACCTGACTGCTTTCTGCGAAAAACTCAGATACTGTTCTTCTTGAAAAAGAGGAGAAACTGCCTAGATTCTGTTCGTTGTCCACCAATTGTTCAATTTCATTGAGTGTCGTCTCTCCATTCCCATATTGAGTTATCTTGTAAAGAGAAATTTGCAGCACTTGCCCTGAAGAAGCGGCAGCCGCCAACGCCAATGGAGCCACATAGGCTACGAACACACTCGCAAGAACTTGACTCAGCCTTACTTTCATCTCAACCCCCTTCTGTGAAGCAACAAAGATGTCTCAAGGATCCGGTCTGGCAAAAAAATGTATAAGGCACCTAAAACCTTACATATGAGCTTCATTCACTACCATGGCAGGTAACCAAGTCAATATCGGCATTTTGAATGCCATACAAGTTCATTTTTAAATAGCCCCGGCGATATCGCTCTCATGTGGAAGGAGACTTTAAGTTGGCTTCCAAGTGGCTGTTTCAAAAGGATTATTTTTTAGATTTGGCCTGATAAGAGCGGGGGCAATCGAAATTGGGAGGTTTTTATAGGAGCATTGCTTTGATTTATGGTAGAACGAGTGCGAATTTTAAGGAGGAGGTGGTTTCATGTTTACAAGAAAAACAGTATTGCTAGCAATCACAAGCGGTGTGTGCGCATCGGCCCTTTTGGTCTCTTCCTACGCCTGTCGTCATGACAGCTCGAATGATGGAGCTCCTTTCTATGGAAAGCGATTTAAGCAATCCTTTCATGCAGGGGTCAGTGTTGGAGATTTAGCTGAAGTCAAAATTGATACCAACGAGTTACGCTATTCCTATGAAGTCACAGAGGGGATTTATAACGGAACCAAGAAGTCGGGAAGTTTACAAAGTCTCCCTGAATTTGGGGGAGCTTTATATAAAACGGATGCAGGTGCCAATCTTCTGGTTGTACCCAACGAAGTGATCATCGGTGGCATAATGAATCATTTCTACGTGGGAGTCCCCACTCAGTCTGCAGCTCTTTCTGCCGCGGATCTTACGGGTACGTACAACTACATTCATTTTATGGAGACCAGTCAGGGAGATCATACCGGATATGGGAGCGTAGAGCTTTCCGCAAATGGAACCTTTCACTTGGCAGAAAAAAAGGCCGTTTCGCAAGCCAAACTACAAGACATTACAAGTGGAACCTATAAAGATCTGGGTAATGGGGTTGTGGAGCTTTTTGCTACTGATTCAAATAAAGTTGCCAATGTGTTGGTGCGAGCGAGAGCCAATGGACAGACCTTTGCCGTGATCGATTTTTCTCAAGGTACCGGCTATGCAGGCATTGGGTTTGCACAGAAGCAAAGTGCTGTACAGACAAAGGTCTCTCTCGAGGGTGAGTACAATATCTTGGTGACTGGAGAAGAAAAATCCACAACCGGAGATGTCGTTGGTAACGATTATATTCGGATCAAGGAGCCTGATAGTCAGAACTTATTCTCCATCAAACTTTCACAAAATTCCCCTTGGAATGGATTGGTCTCCGGGGAAAGCGTGGGTAAGCTACCTGATATCGATGGTGAGAAAGATATGAAACTTCGCTTTTATGGCATCTACTCTGAAAGTAGCAAAACCCTCTATGGGGTAATCGAGTATTTAAATAATAGAAACCAACCTTCCAAGGTGGTTCCAGCAAGTGCTTTCATTGCCATCAAAAAGTAAGAACGTTACTACCGAAAGAGTGAGTTGCATGTCCTCTTCAGTTCTACCGATTCTACAGCGTCCCGATCGTAATCCTGCTGCCAAGCGTTTGACCGATGCACATCCGCTTTACCGACCGGTGGAGTTGGTCACCCAATTCGATGACACGCTGCGTCACCTGGTGGATCAAATGGATGCCAGCATGATGGCTGCAAAAGGGATTGGGATTGCAGCCCCTCAGGTGGGATCTTCCACTGCGGTATTTATTCTGGATTTTCCAGATCCTTTGAATCACCCTCGCTACAAGCGGATGACACAATATGCTCACCGCTTGCAACCCGTAGAAAAGCGTGTGTACATCAATCCTTATATTACTCTGGTTTCTTTGGAGACTGTAACCTTCTGGCATGCTTGTTTAAGCGGACAAGCGTTGCCGCGGGGCAAAGTAGCTTCTTATGAATGGATTGAGTTTGTGGCTCAGGATATGGAGGGGCGTCCGTTTTCGGGTCGTCTTGAGAATATGGCTGCCATTATCTTCCAGCATGAGTTTTGTCATCTGCTTGGATTGATGTACTACGATCAGACTTCGGTGTTAATGGAAACAGAGCCCTTGTTTGCAGCTGTTGATGCGGGAGAGATTGAGGTTTTTGCCACGGGCACCCCCGAAGACTCGCATCTCTTGCGTGGATATCACGTGGGAGAAACATTGTTAGAATATCAGGCGCGTTTGGCCTGATAACACCCAAAGTTCAGCTCCCTGCTACAATAAGGAGACATGCTTTTTATTTGGGAGCTGCAATGCGTATTTTTTGGGGAACGATGGCCCTTATAGTCGGTTGTTTGGGCGTTAGCTGCAAAAAGAAGGCCAAGCTTGATCTAAAGTTGAACGATGTTTCCACAATAAATCTCGGGGTTCTCGGCTCCAAGCCGGCTCCCTTGCCAGATATTTATTATGATCCTGATTTATATGCTTTTGCATCTGAATATATAAACGATGCTAAGATTCGGGGCGTAGAGGTTTCCACTCGTACCATTGAGCAGTTGCGCATCATCAAATGGGTCGATACTCTTTCAGTGGGAGAGGGAGCGGGGGTAATGGCAGCGTGCAGCCGGTACTACGTGACCGCACAGTCTTTTTTTTTCCAGACAACCCAAGTGGTATGGACCATGATTGAAGTGTTGCGCAGTAAGACATTACGGTATACCGGTGGAGACCGTATTCTTTTACGCGAGCTGATGTACCATGAGCTCGGGCATTGTTTATTGGAGCAGCCGCATCTGCCCGAGGGGGTGGAGGGGATTATGAGTGCAGTATTTGTCGAAGGCAGCCACCGGGCCTTGAAAACTTGGCCCCAGTTGGTAGATGATAATTTTTCACCTGCTTTTTTGAAGATGCTACCTCCTATTGGAGGTAATTGATTTTAGATGAAAAAGGAAGAGATGATAATTTATACAGATGGCGCCTGCAAAGGCAATCCAGGCCCAGGGGGATGGGGGGTTATCCTTCTTGGACCTGACAAGGTCGCCGAATACGGGGGGCGAGAGGAGGCCAGCACCAACAACCGTATGGAACTGATGGCTGCCATCGAGGCCCTGACCCAGGTGCAGCTCGATGCGAGTCTACCCAAGACATTCTGCCTATGTAGCGACTCCAAGTACGTATTGCAGGGGATCCAAGACTGGATTTCCGGCTGGAAACGAAACGGTTGGCGTAATGCAGCCGGGAAACCCGTAGCCAACCAAGACCTGTGGCAGCGCTTGGACCTGCTACGTACCAGCGTTTCCATTACGTGGAAGTACGTACCGGCTCATACGGGCATTCCAGGCAACGAACGGGCAGATGCCATAGCCTCTGCCTTTGCCCTTGGAGAAGAACCGACGCTCTACGCAGGCTCCCGGGAGGCATATGCGATTGGGGTGTAATCAGTTACTCTATTGATATACCATTCAAGCGACTCAAGAGGGCTTCAGGCAGATAGATTTTCTTTGTATTTTCAAGTTCGGTTACTTTCTGTTGGATGGCATCCTGAAGGCCTTGTCTCATATCAGGCTTTCCTTTTGCCAGATCAAATTGATGGCAAAGAAGCATAATCTCTGCTTCTAACGCCTCCAAGGCTTCTGCTGCTTGCAATGTTGGTTGTATCCACGCGATGGCTATAAAAAGGCTGAAGGAGAACACGATTTTCTGGTAGGCTGCCATGCAAAGAATCCCTCTATTTTTTTGCGGGATGAAAGCGATCTTGCTGCAGAGCATGGCTCCACTCTTTTGAAATCGCAAGCCAATTTTCTTCCGAGCGGGTCGGCATTTCCTCAGATGGACGAATGGGGCTGCGTTGGCCTTCCAAGGTCTCGAGGGCCTCAAGATCCATGTTATAGCGATTGTGAAACAATCGGATCAGCGTTGTGCGCTGTTGGGGTGCAAGCCACCCGAGAGAGATCCAATCCAACCCTACTTCAAAATAGCTAGTAAAAGGCCGCACGAGGGATTCGAGTTCTACAGGCAACGGAAAAGCATAGTTGTGCAAGACTCGAATCCAGATCCCTTGGACCCGATGCTCCGGCAGAAGCTGGCTCACTCGGGCGAGTTCCTTTGCGATGGGAGGATCCACATGGGCAAATTCGAGATATTGTGCGAAGCCAGCCTCTGAGAGCTGACGGGAGAGACACAGATGCAGACCCACATAGATATATGCATCGAATTCTGCACTGTCTCCGAGGCACGAGAGTACGCAGGGGCTCTCAAAAGCCTCCACACGGCTGATCATTGCGGCCATCTTGTAGGCAACTTGTTGTTTAACCAGATGAAATTGCCCTCTTTTGAGATTATACATTTGATTTTTAAATGTATCGGAGGACCAGTCCAGTCCGTCCATAGCAAACTTATGTTCGATCACCTCTCGCAGCTGAGGGGGGGAGGAGGAAATAAAATGAAGCCCTCTCGGACAATCCAATAAATTTCCCTCGACCCCACAGAGGGTGCCCCAACGAATGGCCTGCAATAACTCCGCGGCACCAGCTACGGTGACTTTGTCTGTGGAGGTTTCAAAGGCAATTTTTGCTATACCCAAAAGGGTTTCAAAGCGAGTCTCCAAATAGGTTTTGTCGATGTCACATAAAATGTGGTGGGTGGGGGTATTGGAGAGGCACTCATAGTGTCGGGTGTCTACCAGTTTCCACAAATTGTAGTGTGTATGGCTTCCTTTTGATAAACTAGATAGTAGCTGACTCACAATCGGTTCTCCCTAATTTAGACAGCAGATCTTTTTTTTGTAAGGAAAGTTCGAATGAGCGAACAGCATCAATCTACAAGGAAATGCGGATATTGTCTTACGGAAAGAAACTGGACATGGACCGGGGAGCGTCTTCGCGACGGCTCCAAGATCTTTGTCGATGAGCAGAAGCGACGGTGGGCGGGCAAGCGCTGCCCCATCTGTGAGCGCAAACGGGTGCAGGCAACCATTGAATGCCCCATTTTTGAAAAACGAAGTGTGACCAAGGCGTTAGAAGAAGCCGGCTATGAGGTCCGTAACCAGACCCCTCCTTTGCAGGCCTGTCGAGATGGGGTTACCTATCCGGTGGTGATTCGGCATGCGACCTTGAATGAGGGGAAAGTGGAGCTTGAGTCCCCCATGCCAGAGGACGAGAACCAAGTCTGTGTGCTGGTCTTTCAATCGGTACGGGTATTGCCCGCGAAACAAATCGAAAACTTACGCTTGAAAGAAGCAAAAGCATCGACGATGATAAGTTCCCCGCCCCTTGTCTAGGAAGTGAAGGCTATGTTGAAAAATTTTCCCAATCAATTGACCTTGTTTCGTATCGGTGTCGTACCTGTTTTATTGGTCTTATTTCCTTTGCCCTTTATGGGGATCAAAATATTTTGTGCCGTATTGTTTGCTATAGCCAGCTTTACGGATTGGCTGGACGGATTTATTGCGAGGACCTACCAGGTCGAAAGCCCTTTAGGGGCTTTGCTGGATCCCATTGCGGATAAATTGCTCATGACCTGCGCTATTGTGTTGCTCACCGCATCGAATCGCATGTGGCCTTGGATGGCAGGGCTTTTCCTCTGTCGAGAGATGGCGGTGAGTGGGCTTCGCCTCGTGGCTCTGCAGCAGAGTGCCCCGTTGGATGTAAGTCTTCTTGGCAAATGGAAAACCCTGATTCTCGATATGGGGCTTTTTGGGTTGTTGCTCGAGCGTCCGGTTTGGGGCATTCCCATGCGCGAAGCTGGTATGTTTTTGACCTGGATCGCCCTCGCCTTATCTCTCTACTCGGGCTGGCTCTATTTCGTCTCCTTTTTCCGTACGTTTGATTGGAAACAACCCAAGTAACCGAGATTGGGGTATTCTTCCAGGTCCTGCGGGGACACCCCGTTGGAGTGTCCCCGATCTCGGTTTTGTAGTCCTGCGGGGACACCCCGTTGGAGTGTCCCCAAAACTGAATCGGGGACACTCCAACGGGGTGTCCCCGATTAACTTACGCGCAACCTGGAAGAGTCGCTATGAAGATATCCCTTCGCCTATGGGGCACACGAGGCTGGCTTTCTGCCCCCAGTCTGCAAACGGTGGAGTATGGAAGCCATACTACATGTCTACAGATTCTGGGTGAAGATGTGTTGGTGGGGGTGGATGCTGGAACGGGCCTTGCTCGTTGGGGGGAGCTCTTGGCTCAGCAGGCTGCGGAAGTGGAGATTCATCTCTTTCTGACTCGATTCCATACGGATCATCTCGAGGGACTGCCTTTCTTTCTACCGATCTACAGTTCCTCTACACGCTTGTATCTGTATGCACCCTATCCAAAAGCCTATACGCAGGAAAACATAGAGCGGGTCTTCACGTGTGCAGATCCCACCTTTGCTGGCTTGGATTCTTTGCCTGCGCATATCGAGATTGTGGAGATGCGAGAGGATGTACAACTTGGTGGCATTCGAATCCAAGTGGGGGCCAGAGGCTCAGCACCCGGGGTGCCCTATAGCTTCACCGCATTGAATCGTATCGTGGTGGCTTCTCAGGGGGACCAACTCGTGCCTTTTGCTGCTCATGCAGATCTCTTGGTCCTCGATGCGGCTTGTACGGAGGCTGAAAAACAGGCTGGGTATCCAGGGTGGGATGGGGGTACGTACGAGCAGGCTCTTGTGATCGCACAGGCCTGTGGGGCAAAAGAATTGCTCTGTACCCACCATGGGCCTTATCGCACGGACAAGAGCCTTTCGAGGCTTGAAGGCGTTACGTGTGCAAAGGCTTTTTACTGCAACTGAGGCTAATAGTGTCTATCTGCTTCATCTAGGCGCTGCTACATGAGCTCGTCCCTGTGTATGATCATCCCCCAGGTTCCATCTGGTCGCAATCCCCATGTGCCTGTCTCGAGTCTTCCAGAGGGATCGTGGCGTGTTCCTTTTCCTGTAAGACCCCAGGTTCTTCTATCTGCTAGCAGCCCCCATGTGCCCGTCTCGATGGTTCCATTCGAAAAGGTGAAAGTTGCATTTCCCATAAGGCCCCAGCTTCCATCTGGTGTTGGCCCCCATGTGCCCGTCTTGATGGTTCCATTCGAAAAGGAGATCGAGCCCTCTCCTATGAATCCCCAGATTGGACCTTGACTTGGTGATGTTTCCCCCCAGGTGCCATGATAAATTGCGCCATCAGGAAGGGTTATGGTGCCTGTTCCTGTAAGTATCCAGGTTCCTTTTTTTCTCCCTGGATATTGCCCCCACGTGCCTGTATTGGTGCTTCCCCGCGGAGTGTTGCTCGTTCCTTTTCCCGTAAGTTTCGATTTACTTTG
Source organism: Deltaproteobacteria bacterium (assembly GCA_947475005.1). Lineage (GTDB taxonomy): Bacteria > Bdellovibrionota_B > Oligoflexia > Oligoflexales > Bog-1112 > CANIBL01. Next base: position 9,102 of record CANJLI010000051.1, read on the forward strand.
TTTTGTATAGAAGTACACCACTTTCTCGCTAGAGAGGCTTTCTCCTGTAAGTAACCACTCATTTTCTGATTGTTGTAGAACTAAGGTTTGGACTTTGCTAGCAAGCCTTTCACCTGCAGCTATGGCCATGGCTGTAGTCAATTCTTCATCCTCATCAGTTTCAGCTTTCTTTCTTTCTCTAGCTGCATCTTTTCCTTTAGATGTGCCTACAGTCTGTCGTTTGGATGTCTTATCTTCGCTCGGCTCCGCTTGCTGTTCTCTTTTCTTTTCCCACGCCGCTTTTTTATTTTCCCACTCTGCTACAATTTCTCTTTTCTCATCCGAATCTGCGAGCTTCTTCATTTTTGGGAGTATATGTTTTATATCATTGATGGCTGCAGCAGTAGTAGTAGAAGAAGCAGCAACTTCTCCTGTTACAATTGGCCATTTATTTTGTAAATCAATGTCCCATATAGTAAATCGGTCTGTCACTGTGGCAGGACCTGTAGCAGTGGACTTCGATTTTGAGAAGGTAGAAACTCTTTTAACGGGATCTGCAACAGTTTTTTCTTTCCGCTGCATTTCTTTTTCTTTCAAAGCTAGAGCGAGTATCTTCTGTTCATATAAATTCTTAACAGATTCTGTCTCATCTAGTACTCGTGAAATTATTTGATAGTGTTCGCTATAAATTCTTAGGTTGTTCAATAGAGCTTCTATATCGATGCCAAAGTGAAGGATCTGATTAAGCTCTGTCCAATATTCTGCGTTTAGGTTTGCGTATCCATTACGAATATTATTGGCCTTCTCTATGAACGTCTGACATGGTTCTGAGAACTTCTTAGTAAGGTCATCGATGTCAATTATTTTATCACCGTAAACTTTCAAGATAGACTCAGAGTTGTCTTTTGCCTGCAGTAGGATGTCGTATAATTTTTGAAGTTCTTCGAGAAATGCTGTAAGGGTTGGGATGACTTGGGCGTCTTGTTGAGAGTTTAAGTCAACTTTAAGAGTTGATGTTGTTGATAGTAGAGATGGATCAAGCTTACAAGGGGATTGCCCATCGACACTAGAATCAGTTGATAAATGAAGGTAGCTGGTAGGAAACTCTTGACTAAGGAGTGCGGCATATTGTTCGTTAGCGTTTTTTTGTATGCGGCGATACTCTAGAAGAGAAGATGTGCTGTGGTGGATTCTATTCAAGGACGCTTCAATTTCTTTCCGGTGAGAGGGGTCAACGGTAAGCGGTGCAATCTTATCTATTAAGTCAGCATGAATCAATTTCCAAGCCGTATGCTCCATTTCTTTCGATGTGGTTGTGGAGATCTTGTATTTATAGATGTGACGATGCAGACTGTGTCTAGCTTCTTGTGTTTCTTTGTCGATACAGTGGCCCTTGGGTATGTGGAGGGCTTCAATCTGTTGTTGCAGTTTCAGCAAGAAATCTTTTCGGGTTTTTCCTTGTTTTGTCTTGGGATTTGATGGTGTTAAAATCGACCCCATCTTGATTATTGGGAGTTGACTAGATGTTCGATCATAATGAGCTTGAATATCTTCTAAACGCTGTCTCTCTTTAGAGAGCACATCTTTCACCTTCGGGATATCCTGAAAGGAAGCCGCTGTTGCGGGCGCTGTCCAACCTATGAGAATTATAAATCCTACCAATAGTGATTTTTTCATGTTAACCGCTCAAAATAAAAAGAGTAAATTTGTATGAGATTCTGCGATCTGCGGATTCTTGCAGGGATAGGAGCGGATGTCAATTGCACTATAAAATTATCATCTATAATGGGTTGTTATAGACGATAAATTCGTAGGTTTTATTGTATTTTTCGGGCTGGTCGTTGGATGAGATCGAAGACAACGAGTACACTGTAATGTTAGTCTTTTCTTTTCTTTTCTTTTCTTGGGCACCAGCTGCGCAGTTGCCCAAACCCTCCTTGCCTCGCAATGGGAGAACCGTGTATGAAGGCAAAGATGGCAGCGGGAAGGCCGGCGCGACGGTCGGATCCCCCCGTCTCTCTCAAAACGCA
>CANJLI010000052.1 GCA_947475005.1 Deltaproteobacteria bacterium
CGGTGGAATTCCTTTCGGTTACCATTTGAGGGGCCAAGGGCCGCCGCTTGGGAGGACCTACCCGGGTCACAAATCGCAGCCAAGAGCTTACTGTCCATGACTAAAATACTATCTGCGATTTTGAGAGGGTGGGAGGCCCCGAGCGAGCGCCGGCCTTGGCCCCTCAAATGGTAACCGAAAGGAATTCCACCGCTCTCCCATTGCGAGGCAAGGAAGGTCTGGAAAACTGCGCAGCTGGTTTCCAGAAGAAGAAGAAGAAGAAGAAGAAGAAGAAGAAGAAGAAGAAGAAGAAGAAGAAGAAGAAGAAGAAGAAGAAGAAGAAGAAGAAGAAGAAGAAGAAGAAGAAGAAGAAGCAGCAACTACCTGGGTAGTTACTTCCCAACGATTTCCTCTGCATGTAAAGATCTTTTTTCCGCTTACCAAAAAAATGCGGAGCTATAATCAGCCATGCAAGACAAGTGTTGGGGTCGTAGGCTAGGCGCAAATACAATGTTGGGAGGATCCTTCGCTAGCGCTCAGATGACGGCAAGCCGTTCAGGGTGCGACGCCCCCGTCATCCCAAGGCTGCGTAGCAGCCGTATGGGATCTCGATAAAAACGCAGGGATCCCATACGGCTGCTACGCAGCCTTGGGATGACGGAACTTACACCGAGGGACCAGGGGTAGGTAGCCGTTAGCTTGTGGTACGAAGGGAATACAAATACTTCTGGATAAACGCATCGAGATCTCCATCCAGTACCCGATCGGGATCGTGGACTTCGAGATCGGTACGATGGTCTTTCACCATCTTGTACGGATGCAAGACATAACTGCGAATTTGGCTGCCCCAGGCGATGTCGCTTTTGCCTTTCTCCACATCCTGTTGCTTTTGCCGGCGCGCTTCCATCTCTCGCTCATAGAGCTTGCTACGCAGCATCTTCATCGCAGTATCTTTGTTTTGATGCTGAGAACGCTGGCTCTGACACTGCACCACGATGCCACTGGGTGCGTGGGTAATACGCACAGCGGAATCGGTTCGGTTGATATGCTGGCCCCCAGCCCCACTCGCACGATAGGTATCGATGCGCAGATCTGCCGGGTTGATTTCTACCTCGATGTCGTCATCGATCATGGGAGATAAAAATACAGATACAAAACTGGTATGCCGACGGGCGTTGGAATCGAAAGGACTGATCCGTACCAGTCGGTGTACACCACTTTCTGCCTTCAACAGCCCATAGACAAATTCCCCTTGAATCTCGATAGAGACACTTTTAATACCAGCCTCTTCTCCTTCGAGGATATCGTGGATTTCAGAAGTCCAGCCCTTCTTCTCGATGAAACGCAAGTACATGCGCATAAGCATCTGAGCCCAATCACAGGACTCAGTTCCACCAGCCCCTGCATGGATCGTAAGCATGGCGTTGGCACCATCCAACTCTTCATTGAGTAAGTTCTCAATCTCGAGGTTGTCGACTTTGCTTTGCAAGGTAGCAAGCAAAGTCTCTGCTTCCAGACGAAATTCTTCCCCTTCTTCTGCCAGTTCAATGGCAGCCTCCAGATTCGATTTGGTCGTGGTTAAGGCTTCGATGCGAGCCAAAAATCCTTCGAGTTGTTTTTTTTCTTTTAGCGTAGAGCCAGAGGCTTTGGGGTCAGCCCAAAAATTGGGATTTCCTTCAATGTCCTCTTCTAATTGACGGAGACGGGTGCGTTTAGGAGCGAGGTCAAAGACACCCCCATAGTGCGTCCAATTTCTTTTCCATCTCCCGATATTGTGTCCACAAAACGTCTTGGTCCATCATAAATTCTCCTTAAAAAACGGCTCATATAGCTCGATATACTGATTTGTATGCTTTGTTAACCGATAAGAAAACCTTTTTTCACGAGATTGCCAGCATTTTCAGGATTTCTTCGAGGGTGTGTCTTTTGGCCTGCAAGGCGCGGATTTTTTGTATACGCTCGATCATGGCTTGCCCATAGAGTTGGTACCCAGCAGCTGTGGCGGTAGCAACATCTAAAAGCCCAACTTTGGTCCAGTAGCGAATGGTGGAGATTTTCTCTTGGGTTTCTTTGGCAATTGCCCCAATTTTTAGCAATTTATCCGGATTTTTCGGCTTCTCTTCGATCGCCTCTTCTTTGCCAAGTGCCTTGAGATATATGGAAAAGGAATGATCCACAGATTGATAGATGAGCTCGAGATAATCCAGCACAGATCCACCCAGCTGGGCTTTTTCCAAGCTTTTGATATAGGCCCCCTGTTCTTTGGGTCCAATGATGCTAGGTGGATACCCAGCTTGTATTAAGAGCAAGTTCATCAGTAACCGTGCCGTTCGACCGTTTCCATCCACAAAGGGATGAATCGAAACAAATTTGTAATGGGCCAGGGCTGCTTTTTGAACCGGATGTTCGGTGCATGTTTCAAGCCATTGGATAAATTCATCGAGAAGATCCGGCACTTTTTTTGGGGCTGGGAATACCACCACCGACCCTGAAATGCGCACAGGCACAGAACGAATGACGCCTACATGGTCATCCGCAATGCCTTTGAGTATACATGCGTGCAACAGGAGGATCTCCGTAAGCGAGATCTGCTTTTGGTGCGTCAGCTCTTTCATTTTTTGCAAGGCATGCAAGTGGTTGATGGCCTCGAGGTGCTCTTTCATGGACTTACCCCCCACGGTCAGCCCTTTTTTAAGGACGAGGGCAGTTTCCGCACGGGTTAACGTATTGCCTTCAATGGCATTGCTCGTATAGGTGAGTTCGACATCAAACCATTGCTCGAGATTACGGATAGATTCCGGGGGGTAGGGGCGAAAAGAATCGAGTTTTTGCTTTAATTTTGAAAGGTTATCCAACATCCTCAACTCCTGCGCACCAAACCGTAAAGTGTCACTTCATGGTTTAGTGTACAGGAGGGGCGGATCTTTTTACAAATAATCAGACGTTGAAGCGGAATTCCATGATATCGCCATCTTGCACGATATAGTCTTTGCCTTCGATGCGCAGTAGGCCCTTTTCTTTCAGCTTGGCCTTGGTTTGGGCCACGATGAGATCGGGCAAGGTGTAGACTTCTGCGCAGATAAATCCACGTTTAAAATCCGTGTGAATGGTGCCAGCTGCCTCGTTAGCAGGATCCCCTGCATGGATGGTCCATGCCCGTACTTCTTTTTCCCCTGCTGTAAAAAAAGTGCGCAGACCTAAAATGTTGTACGCCTCCCGAATGAGGGTATCCAAAGCAGGCGCCGTTAATCCATAGGCCTCAAGTAATTCTGCCTTTTCTTCCGGACTCACCTGACTCAATTCTTCTTCGATCTTTCCACAAAGAGGGAACGCATGGGTCCCTTCTTTTTTTGCAAGATCGATGACCTGTTGCAGGTGCGGATTTTTCTCCGGCTCAGCGAGGCTCTCTTCATCTACGTTGCATACGTACAGCACCTTCTTAGAAGTGAGCAAGTGAAGCTCTCGCACAGCCGCTTGCAAATCCTCGTAATCATCTCGATCCTTGGGAATCGGGAAGGTTCTTGCAGGATGGAGGTCTTGCAAATGTTGGGCAAGACCTTCTACAACACTCAAAATGGAGAGACATTTCTTGTCTCCCCCTCGAGACATCTTACGAAAGCGGTCCACGTTGCGTGTCACAGTTTCGTGATCAGCAAGGATCAATTCCGTTTGAATGATATCGATGTCACGTAGCGGGTTTACAGATCCCTCGACGTGGGTAATTTCGGTAGACTCAAAGCACCGCACAATGTGAACCAAGGCATCGGTGCTGCGAATGTGACCCAAGAATTTATTCCCAAGTCCTTCTCCTTGAGAAGCGCCTTTTACCAAACCAGCAATGTCCACAAACTCCATGAAAGTTGGAATTTCTTTCTTGGTTTTTACAATCAAGCTGATTTGCTTCATGCGTGGATCTGGAACCTCCACCAACCCCATGTTGGGTTCAATGGTGCAAAACGGAAAGTTTTGAGATTCCGCTTGTAGAGCCGTGAGTGCATTGAAGATGGTGGATTTGCCTACGTTCGGAAGTCCGATAATACCGCATTTTAATGTCATCTAGCTTTAGCTCCGCATATTAATATACTGCAAGGGCATGGAAAAGGCCGAGCTCTTCAGCAAGGCAATAACCTCTTGCAAGTCATCGATTTTTTTGGCTGTAACCCGTACTTGCTCTTCTTGGATTTGAGCTTGTACCTTGAGTTTGCTCTCTTTGATTTTCTTGATGAGATCTTTGCTCTCTTCTTTAGATAAGCCTTTTTTGATCTTCACCATCTGTCGAAGGGCACGTCCGGAGGCTGCCTCTTCTTTGCCATAGTCCAACACCCGACAATCGAGACCTCGCTTTGCCATCTTGGTTTCCAAGATTTGGTGGATCGAACGAAGCTTCATGTCATCTTCGGCTACGATTTTGATCTGCATCTCGGCTTTGTCAAAGGTAATGGTGGAGGCACCGCCTTTAAAGTCAAACCGGGTGGCAATCTCTCGTGCAGTCTGATTCACTGCATTGTCCACTTCTTGTTCTTCAATTTCGCTGACGATATCAAACGATGGCAAGGGATCCTCCGAGTGGATTTGCTGAGCGGCATCGGGTTTTTCGGTTCGCCATTTCTATCACAGGCGCGGGAAAGTGAAAAGGCAAATTGAGGGGACACCCGATGCGAGTGTCCCCAATGAAACCCGCAAGTGCCTCCAAAACTCCACTGGGACCTCCTGCTTAAAAATGGTATAGCAATAAAAATTGAATTGCGTAGAAAGCCTCCCCGTATGGAACCCAAAGATCAAATTCTCTCTCAGGTTCCCTTGGAAACCCTGATTGGTGAAAAAGTCACCTTGCAAAAACGCAGTGGGCGTTTGCTCGGGCTTTGTCCGTTCCATGAGGAGAAAACCCCAAGTTTTCACGTGTTTCAGAACCGCTACTACTGCTTTGGTTGCCACACCCACGGGGATGCAATCACGTGGGTACGTCACTTTGAGGGACTCGGATTTTTGGATGCCCTGCAGTGGCTCGCAAAAAAATTCGGACTCGATGTCATCCTTGCCCAATGGGAGAGTCCCCAGAAGAACCAGCAACAGCGCCGCTCCCAGCTCTTTCGCTTAGCCCTAGAATCTTTCAAAACAGCCCTGCAGCAACATCCCCCTGGGATGCAGTATTTGATGCAACGGGGATTTTCCGTCGAAGCCATCCAAACCTACGAATTCGGATTTGCCCCCGACACCCCCCAAGGATTGAGCCGCAAGCTGCAAGAAGCTGGGTTTCAACCGGAGGAAATCGAGCAAGCCTCCTTAGGCAACCTGTCTCAAGGTCGGGTGTATGATTTTTTCCGCAACCGCATCATCATCCCCATTCGCGATTCCATGGGCCGTGTGGTGGCCTTTGGCGGCAGGGCCCTCGATGCAAATCCTGCGAAATATAAAAATAGCCGGTATGACAAAAATGCCCTTCTATTTGGCATGGATACCGCTCGCAGTCATATGCGTCAAAAGGGCCGCGCCATAGTGGTAGAGGGGTACTTGGATGCCCTTCAACTGTGGCAGAATGGCCTCGAGGAGACTGTCGCATGCCAAGGTACTGCACTCTCCACCGCGCACATGACCCAGCTCAGTCATGCTACACGCATGGTGTACTTAATCTTCGACGGAGACCAAGCTGGTCAGGCAGCCGTATGGGGGTTGGTTGAAAAAAGCCTTGAATTTCAAGATCTTCAATTCAGAGTGGTGAAGTTACCTGCCGATGCAGATCCTGACAGTTGGATCCGGGAGAAGGGGGTAGCTGCGCTTGAGGTTTTGATTTCCCAAGCCGAGGACCTCCTGTCCGTTGTGATCCAACACAAAATGCAGCAGGTGGGGGCCAATGCGGTGCCAGCCTTGCTGGACCAAGAGATTTTGCCATGGATTCGCAAGTTACAAAATCCCCTCCAGCGGGATTTTCTAGCAGCGAAATTGGCTTCCGCCACGGGTATGGATCCGAACTTGTTGCGCAGCCAGTTGCAGATCCCAGCACAAAAAACCAAGGAAATCCCCCAGCCGCCTACAACGGAGAGCCATGGCGCGCCTTCAACCCCTGTGCCAAACTCGCCCCCTCTTTCTCGATTGGAGTTTGAGTTTTTGGGGCATATTTACTACGCAGCCCCAGGGGAAATCCATGGGGAGAAGGCAAAGCAATTTACAGTGCAAGAGTGGGAGACAGATCGAGAGGTACAGGCTTTTTGTCTGGAATTGCTCGATTTTCTGGAGACAGGGGGCACCCCTCAGCTTCGAGAACCCGGTGCGTGGGCGCATTTGTATGCTGATACCTTACGGGAGATTTTTCAGCGGATTCGTATGCAGCAAGATGCGTTTTTGTGTCTAAATCGAGAGAATACCCTCACAAAATTACGATTGTTACATCGGAAAAACAAGATCAAGGCCTCGATTCGTTCCCTTAAAGTAGAGGCTGCCTTTCATGAAAAGGACCGGGACTTGTGGAAGGGAATCGCCGTTACCATCATGGGACTAACGCGGGAGTCCGAAAAAATTCAAAGTGAGATCGAAGGATTGCAAGCATAAACGCCTTCGGATAAACGGCGTTCTTTACTTGATTCTCAGCCCTAGCGGTATTATAATTCGAGGCTTCATAATTTATCAGAGACACAGGAAGGTGCAGATCCTATGGCCAAGCCGACCAAAGGGAAATCAAAATCTATCGCGGGCTCTACCGGCAAAAAAGCTGCACCGGTCCGTTCCAAAGAGACAAAAAAATCAACGGTGGTAAAGGCAAAGCCTACAACTTCTACCCCGAGTAAGAAAGTTGTGCCCACTCGTATTGAAAAGAAATTAGAAAAAAAAGACGTGCCTACTCAAAAAGTGACGACAAAACCACCTGTGAAAAAACCAATCGCTGCTGCAATCAAAATGCCCGTGGTTACCATGCCGTCCAAAACCGTAGTCAAAAAACCCACGATTTTGAAAACTGCCGTTGCCAAACCTGCAAGTACAAAAACACCTGCATCCACCAAGTCAACTCCAAAAGCTGCTTCGAATAAGCGAGACGAATCCGATGATGCTTTTGTCAAGATTCTGGCAGCGCTGCGAGCTCTCGCAAAAAAGAGCGAAGGTGCCATTTCCTATACCGTGTTCCATAAACACATCGAGAATTACGGAGGGGTAACCCGAGACGTAATCGATGAGCTGCTTCTTGCCTTGAGCAAGCACCAGGTGGAGCTCTTCGAAGAAGAGGAGGAGGACGACATCCCCGTTTCCTCCAAAAGCAAAGATATGTTGCGCCCTGCTGTTTTGGGAGAAGAAGAATTCGATGGATTCGTTGCAGATGATATTCTCATCGATCCCATTATCATCGATGCGGTAGATGAAGACGTCGCAGTAGCCGAAGAAGTCGAAGTCCCCGAGCTGGAAGAAGATGAGGAGGATGACGAAGACGAGGACGAAGATGAGGAAGAGGAAGAAGAAACCGAAGATGCGGTTAAGAAATTAGAGGAGGAAGGTTCCGTTCTTGAGGAGCCGGAACGTCTGACAAAGGACGTTTCAAAGGCAGATAGTGCCTTAACTCGCTCCAATGACCCCGTACGGATCTATCTGCGTAAGATGGGTAGCGTTGCCCTTCTTTCTCGTGAGGGAGAAGTTGTCATCGCAAAGAAGATCGAGGAAGCAGAGAACAAGATTCTCGAGCGACTCCTTGATTTAGAGCTGGGCATCAACATGATCCATCGCACAGCCACGCGTTTCGTCAGCGGAGAAATCCGGATGAAGAGCTGGATCAAAGGCTTTGATGATGATGAGGCCTCCAATAATGAAGAAGAGCACGAGGAAAAGGTCCGTCTTTCTACCCAAGACTTCCTCATCGTGTTTGAAAAATATCGCGTCCTCTATGACAAGCCGAGCAAAAGCACCCAAGTCAAGATTCAAAAGGCCAAGCAAGAAGTCTTTGACCTGTTGAAGCTATTGAATATCAACCGACGATTGATGGTAACCTCCATCAACAAGTTGGCAGAATATGCGACCTCCGCACGCGAAGCCCATCAGGACCTGCGTTATTATGCCAAGCGACTTAATGTCAGCGTAGAAGTTTTGACCAAGCATGTGAAGGAAACTCCAGAAACCCCCTTCAACAATTTGGCAGAACGGGAATGGCAGCGGATCAGTCGAAATTTCCAAATTGCCCAAGATACTTTGGAGCGCTGCGCCTCTGAGTCTTCCATCGATGCAGGGCAGATCAATAAGATCTACATGGATCTTCATGAAATGCAAAAATGGGTGGAAGATGCCAAGCGGGAATTGGTGGAAGCTAACCTTCGTCTCGTGGTCTCCATTGCAAAGAAATATACCAACCGAGGCCTGCAATTCTTGGATTTGATTCAAGAAGGCAACATCGGATTGATGAAGGCTGTAGAAAAATTTGAGTACCGACGTGGATACAAATTTTCTACCTATGCCACCTGGTGGATTCGTCAAGCCATTACCCGTGCCATTGCCGATCAGGCTCGTACCATCCGAATTCCGGTGCATATGATTGAGACTATCAACAAGCTCATCCGCACCAGTCGTTATTTGGTGCAAGAAATGGGTAGAGAGCCTACGCCAGAAGAAATTGCTGCGCGCATGGAAATGTCCCTCGAAAAAGTGCGCAAGGTAATCAAAATTGCCGTAGAACCTATTTCGTTGGAAACGCCTATTGGGGAAGAAGAGGACAATCACATTGGAGATTTCCTCGAGGACAAAACCACGAGCTCTCCTTCAGAGAGTGTGATTTCTGGCTCTTTAAGTGAGCAAACAGAAAAAGCGTTGGCTACTCTGACTCCGAGAGAAGAGAAAGTGCTGCGTATGCGCTTTGGTATCGGTGAAAACAGTGACCACACCTTGGAAGAAGTGGGTCAAAGTTTTGATGTAACGAGAGAGCGAATTCGACAAATCGAAGCGAAGGCATTGCGCAAATTACGTCATCCATCTCGTAGCAAAAAACTGCGGGCATTTATTGAATCCTAAGGAGGCAGTATGATCCAGGTTGTGCAAAAGGCTTTGCTCGAATCCCATCAAGCGTTGGAGGCACTGCGTGCCAACACGGACGTACTGGAAACCTTGGCCCAAGCGGGTACTCTCTTGGGGAAAAATCTGGCTGCCGGTCGGAAGGCGTATTCGTGTGGAAATGGGGGGTCCATGTGTGACGCCATGCATTTTGCCGAAGAGCTCACGGGCCGATTTCGAGAGAACCGACGCCCCTTAGCGGCAATGGCAATTTCAGATCCCAGCTACATTTCCTGTACCAGCAATGACTTTGGCTACGAGTTTGTGTTTTCTCGATTTGTGGAAGCCTTTGGGGAAAAAGACGATTTCTTGTTGGCTATTAGCACCAGTGGAAAAAGCCCCAATGTATTGCGTGCCGCACAAGTAGCTCGTGATAAGGGCATGCACGTGATTGCGCTCACGGGGCATGTAGAATGTCCTTTGGCGCAGTATGCGACGTTTCACATTCCTGCTGTGAGCGGGGCTAAGTACGCTGACCGCGTGCAAGAGTTGCACATTAAATGTATTCATATTTTGATGGAGTTGGCTGAGAAGGCCGCTGGCCTTTGATTTTTCTTTTCTTTTCTTGGGCACCAGCTGCGCAGTTGCCCAAACCCTCCTTGCCTCGCAATGGGAGAGCGGTGGAATTCCTTTCGGTTACCATGTTAGATGCCAAGGCCGGCGCTCGCTCGGGGCCTCCCACCCTCTCAAAATCGCAGA
>CANJLI010000053.1 GCA_947475005.1 Deltaproteobacteria bacterium
ATCCGTCATCCCAAGGCTGCGTAGCAGCCGTATGGGATCTCGATAAAAACACAGGGATCCCATACGGTCCCTTTGGGACCTTGGGATGACGGATTTCCAAGGATTTAGGCAAACAGACCCTTAAGGAAGCGCCATTCTCGGGTGTCCCCGCAGGGCTTGAGTATTCCCCTTTTACCCAATACGAGCGCCCCCTAATACATCCGGAAAAAACAACACCTGCAGTGCCGCCTTCGGTGCTAGCGCCAACACTACCAGGTCAAATCGTGCGTGCTTCCAAGCAAGCCTCCCCTCGTTCTCCTGGAGGAACGTCATGGCCCCTCGCTGCAGTGCCGCCTGCTTGGCCGCAGGCAACAGGGCCTCCACAATCCCCACGAGAGGCACCAGCTCCTTGCGGGCTTTGACCTCAATAAAGGCCACAGTTCCCCCTTTAAAGGCCACCAGATCCAGCTCAGTGCCGCGTCGTCGATAATTTTGTGCCAGAATTTCCCAGCCTTGCTGGCGATAGCGGTGCGCGACCCACTGCTCAGCTTGCGTCCCGTTACAAGGCGGGGAAGTCCCGTATGGGGGCGAAGCTTTTGCGGTGGAGGGGACAGCTGCCATGATTCTGCAAAGCCTCAAGGTGGTGCTGGGTGCCATACCCAACGTTGGATTCCATTCCATACTGAGGGTATTGCAGGGCCGCACATGTCATGAAGTGATCTCTCTCGATCTTTGCGATAATCGAGGCAGCAGCGATGGAAAAACATTTTTGATCGCCCTTGATGATGGCAGATTGGGGGCCTGCAAAATTCGGAATGCACGGGCGTCCATCTACCAGCAAGTGATCAAAGGGGTGTTGCAGCAGTGCAATCGCTCTCTTCATAGCCAGAAAGCAGGCAAAGACGATGCCATGGGTATCCACTTCTTCTGCAGAAGCTTGTCCCCACGCACTGTCCAGCAGGTAGGGGGTCATCAAAGCACGGGACTTGTCTCGTTGGGCCTTGGACAAGGTTTTGGAATCACGGATTAAACTGCGGGTCTCAAGGGGGGCCGCAAGGAGTGCCTCCAGATCGAGAATGGCAGCTGCGGCATAAACCGGCCCTGCCAAACACCCGCGCCCGACTTCGTCCACCCCACAGAGGGTCTGATTTTTTTCGAGAAATGGTCGTTCCACATCCCCCGTGGGAAATGGCGTTTTCACACCAATACTTTATCGATCATGCCAGCCAGCTTGTCTTTGGCCACAGCACCTACGGTTTGGTCGACTACGACGCCTTTTTTGAACAATGCCAAGTACGGAATCGAACGCACCCCGTATTGAACAGGGATATTAGCATTCTCATCAACATTCATCTTTGCAATGATGGCCTTGCCTTCATACTCGCTGGCTAGGACTTCGAGGGAAGGTGCGATATTGCGGCAGGGGCCACACCATGGTGCCCAAAAGTCCACCAGAACGGGCACAGAGGCGTTTAATACAGTCTGCTCAAATGTGGCATCGGTTACTTCTACGGTATGCATCCTATTGTCTCCAAATCATCCAAAGTTATTCAGTAGCCCAGAAGTGTACTAAAATTCCACGGCCTGCGGGAGATGTAATTGATAGATACAAACAATTCTTTTCAAAACAAATAGTTAGGACTATCATAGGGTTCCCACTTTTTGCTGGCGCGGAAATGCAGGGCCTCTCCAATCGGGGGCTTTATGGGAATCCAACAGATTGTATACGGAAAACAGAGCGCAGCAGTAGGGGCCGATCATTTTGTCACGGCTCATCGCCCTCTAAAATCCGCCTTAGAAGCCTTGCCCATCCATGGACCTGGGTCTCACTTTTTGCTCGCAGGCCCCACAGGCACAGGCCGAGCCACCTTTGCCAAAACCGCCTGGCGAAAGATCCGCCAGGCTTCGCGTCCTTTTCTTTATGTATCCTGCTGTAGCATTCGCAATCATCGCGACCTGTCTCGTTTGCTTCGGCAGGCAGAGGGAGGGGACCTGGTGCTGGCAGACATGGAATTTTTCCCCCCTTGTTTTCTGTTTGCCTGGCTCCAGGAGGTAGAGCACCTCGCTTCGGTGCGTATTATCGGGATCTATGAGTGTGGGGATCGAGAAGCGGGAGCTGCTTTTTTCTCTCGGTGGGACATCCTGTTTGAGCATTGGTGGTATATTCCCTCGTTGAGAGAGCGAGCAGAAGACATCCCATTGATTGTGGCACAGACGCTGTCTTTATACCCTAGTATCAGCATCACACCCGATGCGTTGCAGAGTCTGCGTTTTTCTTCTTGGCCTGGTGAGGCTACACAAATGATCTGTCACGTAAAAAACCTTGCCCAACAATGCTTCAAGCACCAACAGTTTGTTATTTCCGATGCAAATGTAGAAACGATGCCTGCCTATGGTCGCTCCGAGTTGGCATTTTTTACCGTTTGTGAGTGGGTGCGAGAAGAGGGGTTACTTGCCATGGCGCGTCGATGGGGGATGAAGTACACAGGGCAAATGGTGGAAGCCGCGATATTGGCCCTAACCTTGGAGGAATGTTTGGGATGTACTCGCCAAGCGGCTCACCTACTGCAAATGCCAGCAACAACCTTGACCCATCGAAAAAAAGTACTCCAACAGATGGTTCATCTCCTAGATTTTGAGACCCTACCGCGCATACAATAGTATGAGAACTTCTAAAATAAGAGGTCTTTTGTATGAACCTACGCACTGCTTTTCTATGGGTATGGATTTTTGCCGCAGAGGCCTGTTCACCCACTCCTAGTAGCACACCCGAGACCGGTTCCACTTCTGCTGCAGCGAGTCATGTAGGTTCAAGGGCTACGGGTACGGCCTTTGAAGCAAAGGTCGATACCACCCCGCAATTAAACGCTCGAATGGAAGCCTACAAAGGGCCTTTGCAGAAATTCATGCATGCGTGCTTATTTCAAGAGGAAAAAACCAATGCCTTTGTAACCGTTTTGCTACAAGCTGTATCTGGCTCTAACGGTACTTGTGAGGATGCAGTGGAGAAATTGCAAGTCCAACCGATCTTAACCCGGGAGCTTACCAACAAAGGGCTTACCGAAATTTCCCTCTTGCAAGAGTTTACCTTTCTGACCCAGCTCAATCTTTCGGGCAATGCCATTTCAGTCATTTCCCCCCTTGCAAATCTCACTCAATTAACACTCCTCGACATTAGCAATAATGCAGTTTCAGATATTACAGCAGTTGCAGGTTTGTCTAAGTTAACGGAATTGGATATTCTGGGGAATAAAATTCAAGATGTGTCGAGTTTATCTTCTCTGACGGAACTTACGATTCTTCGCATGAACCGCAACTATATTTCCAAGATTGATGCGGTGAAAAGCTTGAGTGGATTGATTGAGTTGGATGTAGCCCAGAATGGCATTCAAGTGCTCACCCCATTGGCAACGCTTACTTCCTTACAGAGGCTGTATCTTGATCAAAATCATGTTCTCGATGTGAGTGCATTGACAAATTTAACCCAGCTGCAAGAACTGACGCTTTCTCAGGCTGAAAGCACACCATCCACTCCCTCCAGATCGACAGATACTGATACCGATACCGATACCGAGACAACGACGGTCACACCTATCTATAAAATCAACTCGATTGCACCATTGAGAGCGCTTACTCAACTGCAAAAATTGACGGTGCGAAATAACAACATCCAAGATACAAGTGCAGTATCGGGGATGTCAAAATTGGTAACTCTGGATCTTTCCAATAACAGCATCACTTCTATTGCTTTTGTCTCACAGAATAGTGCGAAAACAGCCTGTACCTGTACGTTACCGGCCTTAAAAAAATTGGATATTAGCGGAAATCAGTTTGCGGATATGGCTATGTTAAACGTGTGCGCTACAAGTTTAAAGATGAATTTTATCTACTCTCCCCAAGGGGCTCCGAGAGGATGACCTTATTCCTCGTAGTCCTCACGTTCCTCATTCTCTTCCTCGTCGAGTTCTTTGTAGGGAGGATAAAGATGAGACTGCTTTTTAGGCTCAAGGTCCTCTTCATCATGCTCCTCTTCATCATGCTCCTCTTCGCTACTAGTAAAGGAGGGGGTTGACTCTCCACTGAAAGCGAAGAGAGGTAAACTGGCAAAAAAGCTCATACTGTATAAAACCGTAAATAATAGACTTCGCATAATAAGGAGCTCCTACCTTGTAAGAGGGGGTGTATCTTCTAAAAGTGAGGGGGAGAATGTCAGAAAGGAAAAGGACAGGCAAGAAGGGAGATGTAATAGTCTTATATCATTGAATTTTACTACAAAATATTGCAGTGGTTTTCTTTGCCACAGACGTATTCTTTCCATGCAGCTGGCTCTTCGGGGCACAGGCCAATCAGGGTTCGATCGGGAGGTGGGGAATCATTATCACGGTACACCACTTCGATGGGGATCTGAGTACCACAAATTTTTGTAATTGTTGTCGATTGCAACCCAGTCTCTGCGACAGCCAATTGGGGGGTAGGGTTGTTTTTCATATAGACAACAAGGACATTTTGATCAGAGTCATTTTTTGCAAAATAAAAATGACTCATCTGTGCAAATTTTTTCCCCAGGTGTTTCTTGTAATCGTTATAGATGGCTTGGAGATTTTTTTGGGAATTTAGATTGGTAATGTCTTCTGTTGCTTCGAGGGTTGCGCTTTGCAATGTGGGGGAAAGGAGAAGGAATACCCAATAGACTAGAGTAAAACGCAGTCTCTGTTGCATACTTTCTCCATACCAAAAAAATTAGGGGTAGATTTTTTTCGCTTGCTTCACCAAAGTTTCAGAAAGTGTCACTCCATAGTCTTTCTCATATTTTCGATTCATATGCAGTTCATTTCCAGTGGGGATCACCACTGGGATTTCGCGAGGTTTTTTTCCGGCAAGAAGTTGCAGTACAATGTCTGCTGTTTCCTTGCCTAGAAGGGTGTGGTCGACACCCAATCCTGCCAGGGCTCCTTTGGAGATGCTGTCTGTGTCGCTTGCAAACAACGGTTTTTTATATTTTCGACAGAGATTAATCACAACACCGAGGGTGCTGATTACAGTATTGTCTGTTGGCAATAGTACGGCATCAACTTCCGACACTAGCGCTTGAGCACCTGCATATACACCAGCAGAATTTACAACTGTTTTGACAACAGGTACCAATTGAAGGGCTAATACTTCCCGTTGAAACTCTGCTGCTACAGAGACTGAATTTGCTTCTCCAGCTGTATGTAGCATTCCGATCTTTTTTGCACCGGGCACGATCTGTTGGATGAGTTGCACCTGCTCGCGCACGGGACTTTTTAGGATCACACCTGTGATATTTTTATCCGGTTTTTCCAATTGACTGAGAAAGCCCGCTTGGATCGGATCATTGCATCCGCTAAATACGATGGGGATCGGGGTTTTGGTAGCCAGAAAATCTTGGGTTGAAGGGGTGCTGATGCCGATAAGGACTTCGGCTCCTTCTCCAATCAATTGTCTGGCTATTTGCCTGGACAATGTCAAATCACCATTGGCATTGTGGTAGCGAATGGTCACTCGGTCCTGGAGGCTCTTTCGCAGCGTGGCTTCGATGCTCACACGAATTTCCGTAAGCGAAGGATGCTCTACAATCTGAGAAATGCCTACGATACGAGGTGGAGTTACTGGTGTTGCTGTGGCAACAGCTGAGAAAAAAAGACTGGTTAGTAGGAGAAGGGGGCGTTTCATATGAAGGCTTTCGGTAAAAATCGATGTGACTGACAAGATATACGCGGAGATACCTATTTTTTCAAGCCTCTGTAAATGAAATCAATAAAAAATCCAGCGAGCTTTCAGCCTTATTTTGACCCTTGTGTTGTAACGGAGGATGTACTACAAGTGCCCCGTTTCTCAGTACCTACACAGGCATCAGGAGTCACTTCATGAGGCAGCGTATAAAAACATGGCCTTTGGTTCTAGCAGCCTCTATTTTTTATGTGGAAGCTGGAGCTTTTTCTGCGCAAGCATCATCTGCAACAGCTCGGCAGATAGAGATTCAGGAGTGGATGTCAAGGATTACGGGTGTAGAGGAACTGCTAGAAATTGAGACTTGTGTGCAACATACAAAAAAACGAATTGTAAATTATCAAGTGCGGATAGCAGAAAATGCGAGGGAAGAGAATATTTGTTTAGAGAAACGAATGGAAAAAAACAAAGAAAAATTATCCTATGAGTTGTTTTTACAAAATATATTGCAGTTGCATGGTATGGAATGGGAACAAAAAGGAAAAGCCAGAAAAATATGGTTATGTACCCAGGATGGCATCACCCTGTTCGCTGGTGATTTTGATGTGGGCAGTAAGAGAGAAAGCAAGCGGTTTTACGGTCAAATCCTCGATAGATCCAAAGGCGCGGCTGCTGTTCTGGAAGAGATTATTAAAATTACGGCCCCCATCTTGCTACCGTCAGAAGACTTAGACTCAAGCTGCGGCGAGGAGCTAGACGCCATGTTTACGGATTTTACGCCGTTTGGCACTCGGGGGTTGGATAAACGCGCCGCGCAAAAACGAGTTCGCACGCATAAGGGAACGTGCGAATACCAAAACAAGGTCCCTCCAGGATCCCCGCACCAAAAGCGCTGGCATAAGTCACATCATGACTGGTCAAAACCATAAGGCCGTAGATAGAAAAGTTGAATTCTAGCCCCAATTCATGTAATTTCGCAGTTCGTACTTTTGACGAGTGCGGCGGCTGATCATGTCATCGGCGGGCTTGGCAGCTGAGCCCGAGTCAATCTATTGAATTATTTATCTTCTTTTATCATTGGACCCATTATGTACCAGACAACTGACTTTCGCAAAGGCTTGAAAATTGAATACGACAACAAGGCCTTTGTCATTGTAGAATTTCAACACGTTAATCCCGGAAAAGGCTCTGCCTTCGTCCGTACCAAGATCAAAAACCTGGAAACAGGCAAAGTATTAGATGTTACCTTTAAGGCAGGGGTCGACAAAGTAGGGGTTCCCAATTTATCCTTTACTGAGATGCAATTTCTGTACTCCGATGGTGCTACCTTTACGTTCATGGACAACAATAGCTATGAACAGGTCATTCTCACGACGGAAGAAGTCGGGGAAGCTAGCTTCTATTTGATCGAGAATAGCATCGTGAAGGTCACGTTTTATAACGGAAAACCGGTGAGTATTGACTTGGATAACTTTGTAAATCTAAAGGTCACCGAAACCCAGCCCAACATTAAGGGGGATACCTCTTCTGGGGGCGGCAAGCCAGCGACAATGGAAACTGGACTTGTGATCAACGTGCCGTTTCATATCAACCTGGGCGACACCCTCAAGATCGATACCCGAACCAACAAATATGTGGAAAAGGTGAAGTAAATGGATGTACAAGCGCTCGAAACCCTGATCAAAATCATGAAAGAAAATGGGATTCAGGAGATCGAAGCTCAAGAAGGCGATCGCAAGTATCGTGTGGTGCAAGCAGCCCCCTTCTCTGGACAAGCGCCTCATCCCTTTGCCTATCCGTCTTATCAAGCTGCTCCTCACATGCCTCCTATGCCTGCAGCCCCTGCAGAAGGTAGCGCCCCTGTAGCTGCTGCAGCCCCTGTTTCGAAGCTCCATACCATCCGGTCTCCCTTCGTTGGAACCTTTTATGAATCTCCAAGCCCCGGCTCTGATGCGTTTGTGCAGGTAGGGCAGCGGGTAAAAAAGGGAGATACCCTTTGCATCATCGAAGCTATGAAGCTCATGAATGAAATTGAGGCAGATCGGGACGGCATCCTCGCAGAAATTTTGGTGCCCAATGAATCTCCGGTAGAATATGACCAAGAACTGTTTCGCATCGAGTAAGAGGTGTCCATGAGGAAAATACTCATTGCGAATCGTGGAGAGATTGCCGTTCGCATCATTCGAGCCTGCCAGGAGATGGGGATTCGAACCGTTGCGGTGCATTCTACCGCTGACAAAGACTCTCTGCACACCAAGTTGGCAGACGAGAGTATTTGCATCGGACCCGGTCCCAGTATCAACAGCTATCTGAACATCCCTGCTATCATGTGTGCGGCAGAAGTGAGCGGTGCAGATGCCATTCATCCAGGGTATGGGTTTTTAGCAGAGAGCAGTGAGTTTGCTGAAGTATGTGCTCAGTACAAGATCTGTTTTATCGGGCCTAAACCGGAGCACATTTTGGCTCTCGGAGATAAAATCCGAGCCAGAGGCTATGCCATTGCTGCCAAAGTTCCACTTCTGCCTGGTAGTACGGGAGGGGTGAACACCCAAGAGGAAGCAGTAGAAGTAGCAAAGCGAATTGGATTTCCGGTGATCATCAAAGCCTCAGGCGGTGGTGGTGGTCGGGGGATGAAGATCGTGCATTCTACGAAGGATCTTAAAACCCAGCTTCAAATTGCACAGTCAGAGGCACAGGCCTGCTTTGGCAATCCAGAATGCTTTATCGAGAAGTACCTTACATCGCCTCGTCATGTGGAGGTGCAGCTCATCGCAGATACCCACGGCACTTGCTATGCCTTGGGAGAGCGAGATTGCTCCATTCAGCGTCGGCACCAAAAGCTGGTGGAAGAATCTCCTTGCTCGGCTCTGACCCCTGCAGAACGAAAATTGGTTCAAGACAAAGCTGTAGCATTGGCAAAGTCCGTTGGGTACCAATCCTTGGGCACAGCAGAGTTCCTCTATGAGAAGGGGGAGTTCTACTTCATGGAGATGAATACCCGTGTGCAGGTCGAGCATCCGGTGACGGAGGAGGTGATGGGCCTTGATTTGATCAAGGAACAGATTCGCATTGCCCAGGGAGAAAAACTCAATCCTGCTCTTGCAACTCGCAAAGCCAACGGGCACTCCATTGAGTGTCGTGTCAATGCAGAGGATCCAGTATCATTTGCGCCATGGCCTGGGTTGATTACCGATTACCATCAACCAGGGGGACCCGGTGTTCGCGTAGACAGTATGATCTATGCTGGCTATCGTGTGCCCTCTCTCTATGATTCGATGATTGCCAAGGTCATTACCCATGGCGCAGATCGTATGGAAGCCCTCGTGCGCATGCGTCGAGCTTTGCGGGAGATGAAGGTCGAAGGAATTCGTACCAACATTCCTTTTCACTTGCGCCTACTCGAGCATCCCAAGTTTATTGCGGGTGATTTTTCCACTGCATTTTTACAAAACGAAACGGTATAGCCTCTTGATAAGAGGGGACACTCCAACGGGGTGTCCCCGCAGGACTTTCGCCGTACCTGGGGCCCTTATCTCATCCCTCCTTAAGGAAGCGCCATTCGTAGGTGTCCCCGATCTCATCTTAATTTCCGTCATCCCAAGGTCCCGAAGGGACCGTATGGGATCCCTGTGTTTTCATTGAGATCCCATACGGCTGCTACGCAGCCTTGGGATGACGGAGGAGGACGTCAACTTGTAATGATATAAATCCGGCGCCTCCGTTCATCGACATTTCCCTTGGCAAAAAAATCAGCTCTACATACAACATGCCGAACTTATTTGAATAAGGCGGATTGTATGAAATTTGTATGGAAACTGACATTGGCACTGACTCCTTTCCTATTCACTACAGCTGCTCATGGGGCGTCTGTAGAAACTCGCATATCTGTACTTGAAGCGCAGGTGGCTTATCTGATGTTTGAGTCTAATGCTTTATCTCCAGCTCCAGTGTCTGAAGTGA
>CANJLI010000054.1 GCA_947475005.1 Deltaproteobacteria bacterium
AGGGCAGCCGCTTGGGAGGACCTACCCGGGTCACAAATCGCAGCCGAGAGAATACTTCTATGACGAGAGTCTTGTCTGCGATTTTGAGAGGGTGGGAGGCCCCGAGCGAGCGCCGGCCTTGGCATCTAACATGTTAACTGGAAGGAATCTCACCGTTCTCTCCCATTGCGAGGCAAGGAGGTGTGGAAACTGCGCAGCTGGTTCCACGAAAGAAAAGAAAAGAAAAGAAAAGAAAAGAAAAAGAAAAACTACATATATCGAGCTTTGATACTGCGTCCTTTGGTTTTGCCAGTGAGGATCAAATCCAAGGCTTTTGCAGCTACGCTGCGTTTTACAGCCACATAACAGTAGGTATCAAAGAGATCGATTTTACCGACATCAGCTGCAGCAATTCCGCCAACTGCAGTGAGGGCACCGAGAACATCGCCTGCACGTAGCTTATTCTTTCGACCGGCTTGCAAATACAAGGTCTGCATCGGAGGATAAGAAGGGCGCTCGGAGAGTGCTTTTTCAGAGGTAATAACACCACGTTCGATTTTGGTTTTCTGGTACTCGCAAATCTGCTTCATTCGGAATTCTTCTTGTCCCGAATATAAGCTAATAGCCAAGCCTTCTTTCCCTGCGCGACCGGTTCGGCCGATACGATGCACATGCACATGAGGGTCTTTGGAGAGAGAGAAGTTAATTACCAGGGGCAAGTCTTTGATATCGATCCCTCGAGCTGCCACATCGGTAGCTACGAGAATGGAAAGACTGCGGTTGGAGAATTGGACCAGCACTTCGTTGCGTTCCCGTTGATCCAAATCCCCGTGAATTTCGCGCACGGAGAAGCCCTTCTTCTTTAAAAACTCACAGATCTCTTTGCAGTCTTGCTTGGTATTGCAAAACACAAGAGCCGCCTCCGGTTTTTGCTCCAAGAGGAGAAGAGCCAAGATCCGACATTTGTCTTCGGTCTTTACAGAGTAAAACAATTGCTTGATCAATAGTTCTTCAGCGGTCTCCACGACCTCGATCTGCACCGGATTGCGTTGCATATGTTGACTCATGGACAACACAGAATCGGGATACGTAGCAGAAAAGAGCAACGTCTGTCTTTTTTCAGGCAACACAGCAAGGATCTCAGCAATGATGTCTTGGAATCCCATCTCCAACATACGATCAGCCTCATCGAGGACCAAGATCCGCATATTCTCTACGCACAGGGATTTCCTGCGCAAGTGATCGTCTACCCGCCCCGGGGTACCCACAACCACGTGGGCCCCGCTTGCAAGGGAAGCCAACTGAGAGGCAAGAGGCACTCCCCCGGAAAGGCATACGACCCTTAGGTTGGGCATGGTTCTGGCTAATTTACGGATTTCTTTGGAAACTTGTTCTGCCAGCTCTCGTGTGGGGCACAGAATAAGAGCTTGGGTTTCGCAGCGTTCTGCTTTCACTTGGGACAACAGACCCACACCAAAGGCCACCGTTTTTCCGCTTCCCGTCTTGGCTTGAGCAATGACGTCTTTTCCCTGCAAAATCAAGGGCAAGCTCTTAGCTTGAATGGGCGTCATGGTGGTGTAATTCAAGGCAGTCAGATTGGCGACCATATCTGCGGAGAGTTCAATCGTAGAAAAATCAGAAGCTTGCACGATAAAACCTTTGTCTATAAAGGGGGAGAAAGCGTGAGTATAACGATTTCTCCCCTTTTGACCAGCGAAGATTGAAGAAGGGAGCAACCCCCTGCATATTAAAAATATGTGTCATACAACTAATTAATTATACTCATAAATACATCATGCTTTGTATTTTTACTAAACCTATCCCCCGTCTATCCGAATACCTTGCACATCAAAAAAAGGGTCTACCACCCTTTGTTCATTTCATAGGGGGGAAAGAAATGAAAGTATGTAAACAGAAACCGTGGATAATCGGTGGTCTTGTGGTGGGGGGCCTACTGGCTGCCGGCTGTTCGTCTAAGAGTTCCTCTACAGACGCAGCTACCACGACAAGCACCAAAGACACCATGGCAAGTGCACTGAAACTTGCCCTGACAGACTCCGGCCTTTCAGCCGCACAAGCTACCCTGATTTCAGATGCAGCCAAGGCCAGCACCACCAACGGTGTGAGCTTGCGTGACAACACTACCGGCATGGGGTTGGCAGACACCACCGCTACAATTAGTAGCGATGTACTGGACTTCGTTGCAGGTGCCACGGCAGCCTTGGGAGATGCCAATCTGGGTGTTGCAGCAGCAGATTTGCCTGCTGTGTTGGAAACAATCGCCACAGCAAATACAGCTGCTGTTGGGGATATTTCTACCAGCATGACAGCTTCTGAGATTTTGACACTGGTACAGGACATGTCCGCTCAATCTGTAGCCAGCTTAAATGATGCAAACTTGGCAGATCAAGCCAGTACAGCGGTAACAAGCATTACCTCCGGTTCTACCGCTTCCATCGACAAACTGGGCTTGGCAGACGAAGCCCTACCTGATGCAGCCCAATCCATCTCCACAGGTGTATTGTCCACTGCGGATCAGATCACCGGTATGGATGCCACAACGTTAAGTGACTTTGCAGATGCTGCTGCAAACGGTGTGTTAACAGGTCTACCTAAACTAACAGCCATTAAGGCTGATCAATATGCAACCTTTGCCCAATCTGCCTCCACAGGTATTTTGGCTGGGGGCGCTTTCTTTAAAAAAGCAACTGGGGGATTGGATGCAGCTGGGTTTACCAACCTGGCTCAAGCCACCTCTTCCGGTATTATGAAAGGCTGTGGCGCGTTCAAAGATTTTGATCCTGCCAATTTCACCGCCATGGCCAAAGCCACTTCTGCCGGTGTTATGAAGGGAGCTGGCAGCATTACGGGGTTTGATGCAACGTTCTTCCCGGGTCTTGCACAAGGGGCCTCTGCAGGTATGATGCAAGGTGCAAGCCTTATGAAAGGCTGGGATTCTGCTAATTATTCTAAAATTGCCAAAGGGGCTTCTGCTGGAGTGCTATGGGGTTTTGGTAACATCACCGGATCTGATCCGACCCAACTAGCCGATATGGCGCTATATGCTTCTGCTGGAGTGCTATCGGCTTTTGGTGACATCACCGGATCTGACCCAACCCAACTAGCCGATATGGCACAATCTGCCTCTACAGGCGCAATGGCTGGCGCAGGGGGTATCACAAAAATTGATATGACTTCTTACTATGGGCCTATCGCTCAAGGGGCTTCTGCAGGGGCCATGGCAGGTACAGGACAGATTACAAAATTCGATACCAGCAGCTACTATCCTAGCATTGCCAAAGGGGCCTCCATCGGAGTCATGACAGGAGGCGGTCAAGTACCCGGTTTGGACATGGCAAAGTACGCCGCAGATTTTGCCAAAGCGGCTTCTGCTGGGATGATGGCGGGAGCCAACGGTATCACTGGATTTGATACCAACTTACTTGCTGATATTGCCAAATCTACCACCGCTGGAGCCATGACTGGCGCTGGGGGCCTCTCAGGCTTTGACGCCAGTACGTTGGCTACCGTAGGGCAATATGCATCTCAAGGGATCAACTCAGGGATTGGTCAGTTCAGCAGTTCTGTACAGAACAGTATTAAAAGTGGAGTTTCCAATGGGTTGACACAAGGGGCTGCCGACCTGCCTTCATCCCTGCGTCCAACAAGTGACCAACTCCAACAGGCAAATACAGCAGGGGCTGCAGCGGGTGCTCTCGATGCAAACAAGTGTCCGAATGGATTCGTCAAGAACGATGGTACCTGCGGCACCTATACAGCACCTACTGGCAGCAGTACATACACGCCTCCTACTACTGGAACTACTACTGGAACTAGGACAGGAACTGGAACTGGAACTAGGACTAGCACTAGCACTAGCACTAGCACTCACTAAGAAGCACGACGTGCCTTACGTCGCGCTTTCCCTTCTTCCACGACACTAAACAAACACGGTACAATGACGAGCGTTAAAAGGGTGGACATCAAAAGTCCCCCTATTACCGCTACTCCCATAGGGGCCCTTGCCTCTCCTCCAATTCCATGTCCAATGGCAACCGGTAACATCCCCCCAGCAGCGGCACAGGTGGTCATGAGAATGGGACGCAACCGCACAGGCCCCGCCTCGATCAAGGCAGCTGTCGCCGAGAGCCCCTCTTTCATGCGCAGCAAGGTAAAATCGATCAATAAAATCCCGTTCTTTGTCACCAGCCCCATAAGCAAAATAATCCCGATCATGGTGTAGATGGAAATCGCTTGCCCCGTAATCAACAAGGCACCAAAAGCCCCCGCCAAGGAAAGAGGCAAGGCCCCCATAATCACCAAAGGAGCCGAGTAACTCTCATATTGGGCACACAGAATCATATAAACCAGAACAATCGCCAACAATAACGATTGCAGCATGGAAGCCAGAGAGTCCTTCATGATTTCTCCTTCCCCAGATAGCGTTGCTGTAACGGAAGGAGGATGGGTTTCCTTGATATAGCTTTGAATCTTGTCAATGGCACTGTTGAGATCTTTGCCTGAGTAGTTAGCTGTTACTGCAATCTGTCGCTGCCCATCGGCACGATGAATGCCAGAAGGTGCGTCCCCTTCTTGCAAGGTAGCCACAGCACGAAGTGGCACCTTCTCCCCCCGGTGATTCAATACAAAAGCTTGGCTTACATCCTGAGCACTAACGCGTTGTTCGGTTTGTACCCGCAAACGCACATCTGAGGTAAGTCCGTCTTTTTCAATCTCCCCTACTTTTTCTCCCTCAAACAAGGTCCGTAAGGATTGAGCAATTTGAGAAGGGCTCACGGAAAGATCAGCTGCCTGCGCCGTTTCCACATGCACACGCAGTTCCTTTTGTGTGGGCTCAAGCGAAGTAGTGAGATCCACAGCCGCCGGTATGTTCTCTTTCACAAAGGTTTCTACTTGCTTGCTATACGCAACCAACTCCTCCCACTTGTCCGATTTTAAAATAAACTGGATGGCACCCCCACGCCCGCTATCTTGATCCACCTCTCCGATGGAAAGTTTGGTATCCCCTACAATAAAAATGGGAGCCAAATCAGTACGCATACGATCCATCATCGTAGCTTGAGAAAATCCTCGCTCATGACGAGGAATCAAACTCACAGTAAGTCGAACCTTGTTCACCTTTTCATCTAAAGAAGTGCCGATGGAAAGCAACACTTTCTTCACACCGGGATAACTTTTTACCGCATCTGCCAACCGAAACCCTTCTTTCTGGCTATAGGCCAAACTCGAACCCTCTGGCAAGGTATACGATATCGCAAATTCAGAACGGTCCATCTTTGCAAAAAAGGACACGGGCACAAATCGCACCATGACGATACTCAGTACAAAAATACCTACACCTGCCATGAGGGTCCAGAGACGGTGATCCAAGCACCAAATTAACAAAGCTCGATACTGGGTTTCTAATCGAATAAAAAAGTTTTCAATCTGCTGCGAGAGTGCTGACAAGCGTAATGCCCAGGGTCCCTTTTTCTTCTCCTCTTTATTACCCTCTCCATGACGCAAGAACTGACTGGCCAACATGGGCGTCAACGTAAAGGCTACAAAGAGAGAAATCAATACGGCAACTGCAACTGTAATACCGAATTGAAAAAAGAACCGACCCACGATCCCTTTCATAAAGGCCACCGGCACGAAAACGGCGCAAAGAGATAAGGTAGTCGCAAGAACTGCCAGCCCGATTTCGGAGGTAGCATCGGAGGTGGCCTGTAAGGCAGTTTTTCCCATGGCCATATGTCGATGGATATTCTCCACCACAATGATGGCATCATCAATCAAGATCCCGATGGAAAGACTGAGAGCCAGTGTGGTCATCATATTTAAAGTAAACCCAAAGACCTCCATAAAGGCAAAGGTCCCGATTACCGCAGTAGGCAAAGCAGCCGCACTGATCAAGGTAATACGTGGATCTCGAAGAAATAACAGTACAATCAAAATAGCCAGCAACGCCCCCAGCACCAGATCCAACTTTACAGAATCGATAGAACCCTTAATAAACAAAGAATTATCAGATACCACCTCGAGCTTTACAGAGTCTGCCAGCTGCGCACTCAATTTGGAGATGGCTTTTCGAGCTTCTGTAACCACCGTAGTGGTGGAAGCATCAGATTGCTTCTGCAGAAAGAACAGAATCGTGCGCTGTTTATCAACAAACGCTGCTTTTTTTTCCTCCTGTACCGTATCTCGCACTTCAGCTACATCTCGAATATGCAGACGCATCCCTCGGGTATTTAAAAGAGGCAGCTGTGCCAACTCCTCTGCCCGGGCTAATTTCCCCTTTACTCGAATGGCTCTATACGCAAGCTCCGTTTCCAATTTCCCACTGGGCAGATCCATATTCTGCTGTTGAATCGAAGCGGCAACATCAGCTGGAGTCAGTCCAAAGGAAGCGAGACGATCAAGATTCAACAAAATGTGAACTTCCCTCTCGCGAATCCCTGCTTGCTTCACCTGTGCCACCCCAGGTACTCGTTCCAACTGGGGCAGAATTCGATCTTTGGCAAGTTGAGAAAGAGCTTCTACAGGCATGTCCCCGTGAAAGGACAGAGTCAAAATGGGAGCACCCCCGATATCGAATTTTTGTACGATAGGGGTTTGGGCCTCTTTGGGCAACTGCTGCAAGATAGCAAATACCTTGTCTCGAACCTCTTGCACCGCAACATCTGATTTTTTCTCGAGCTCAAACTGCAGAACGAGTTGCCCCAAGTTGGGATATCCATTGGAGGTCAAGCTTTTAAGCTGAGAAATCCCATTGAGTGCCTTCTCCAAAGGATCCAAGATCCGTTGTTCCACGGACTCGGGATCTGCCCCTGGGTACAAAACTGTCACGGTGACCACCGGGAAATCCACGTTGGGATAAAGGTCAACAGCCAGCCTGGGCAAGCAGAAGAGACCAAACACCACCAAAACCAAGTTGAGCATGGTGGCAAATACAGGTCGTTTGATGGAGATTTCCGATAGAAACATGGAGTACCTCCTCTACTTCGGTATGGAATCCGACAGCTGTGCTTGCGCAAATAAACCAGGCCCCACCTGAGCCGAAGGCATGGAAAGCTGTCCCACCACTTCGAAGGTGCGCGTATGTTCATCTACGATACCCACTACCCGAATCACCACGGCCTCTCCCTGAAACTTCACAGCTGGCACTATGACTTGCAAGTGATCTTGCAAGTGAATTTGACCCAAGAAAGATTCTGGAACATGAAAATGCACTTCTACACGTCCAATCTCATATACCGTTAAAACACCGACACCTGTATTGATATATTCAAATTCGTTTTTGAGTTTTTTTCCAATGGCACAATCATACGGAGCCACTAAATCGGACTGATCGAGGCGATTTTTGGCCATCCGCAGCTCCACCGTCGCCACATCGACACCTACTTTCGCCTGCTCATAGGCAGTCTTTTTCATATCAAAGGCCATCTCAGTAGAAGCTTGGGCCTTTCGAAGTTGGGCCTCTCGTTCATACTCCTGCTTCGCATTCGCGAGCTGAATATCCGCTAATTTTTTCCGGGACTGGGCAAGATGCAGGCCCTGCTCAAAATCAAAGGCCCCCAAGCGAGCCAGCACATCCCCTTTCTTGACCACGGTCCCCGGTTGCTGCAAGAACTGAATGTGCCCCGCTTGTTGAAAAGACAACTCCGAGATACGGGGGGCCATAATCTGCCCCGAAAATTTGTAGGTTTTTAATTCAAAGGCTGCAGTCGGCATAGCTACAGCAGGACCTTGGGTGGGCGTTGAAAAAGGAACCCCCTGGGGCAGCTCTACTAGCTTCGCAGAAAGGGAAAGACCGAAGAGGCACATCATACACCCAGTCGCGATTCTATAGCCCATCATCCCATCCTTCTTTCTTTTTTCACAAGACTATCGGAGTCATTTCCCCTTGAACCCGTTGCAATTTATAATGCTGGCTGTGCAAATCGATGATGGCAGCAATCCAGTTGCCCTCTGCACTCGCTTTTGCAGCCTCTGAAAGCACCAACTCCGACGTACGACTGCTACCCTCTCTAAATCGCGAGGATTCAATTCGATGCGCTTCTGTAGCTTGAGCCAAGGCCAATTTTGCCAAAGTCACCGTCTCGGCAGCTGCACGCAAGTTGGCTTCTGTTTCCAACACCTCGAGTTTAATTTTTCGCTGCAGTTCTTCTACTTCATAAGTAGCTTGCACCTTTAGTTCCGCAGCCTCTCTCATTTTGAAAACGCGAGATCCGTTGTCCCAAATGTCCCATGTTGCAGCAATACCGTAAATCTTGGTATTCCGCTCCTGCCCAAATGGAAGATCCCCATAATTTCGATTCCACTGCACGAATGCATTGACCTGTGGCGTATAACCGACAGCGGCTAGCTTCCAAGCAAAAGCAGAGACTTCAACTCCTGTTTTTGCCTGTTGCAACTCAGGACGATGAGCCAATGCCCTTTCGATTGCTGCTTTTTCCTCGGGTACCGGTGGCATCGGCACAGATTCAATAGAGGGTAAGGTGAATGCTTGACCGTCTTGATACCCGGTGTGTTCTTTCAAAGTAGCTTGCAAAATATCCAGCTGGGCCTTGATCTTTGCAGCACTCGACTTTGCCTCTGAAAGCACCAGATCGAGTTTTAAGGAATCTCCCTTGTGAATTTTACCAGCGAGCAAGAGAGCGGCCCCCTCTTTCTGTATCGACTCTCCTGCCTCAATCCGATCTTTAGAAGACATATATAGGGCCGACATTTGCTGATTGCGAATGTATAACTCCACAATTGCAAATGCCGTATATGTAGCGGCTAGCTGAACAGAGTTTTGAGCCATGTCTTTCTTGAGCCCCTCAAGGCGGGCGTTTTCCATCAAGGCATAAAAAGAGGTAAGAGGCTGACTCAGCGTAAAGGAGCCCGCACTGGTATTCTGAGGGCGTATCACCAGGCTGCTCGGGCCAAAGGGAATTTCCTGGTTATTCTGAAATTGCGTCCAATTATAGACTACTTTCCCGCGAGGCCCTGTATCAAGCCATGCAGAGACGACGCGATTCGATTGGCCCTCATAGGCGGCCTGCTGCTTTTTAATGCTGGGTGAATTGTTTCGTGCCAAATCGATGGCCCGCTGGAGAGTCAAGACCTCCGCACCTCCGTGCGCAGAGAAAAAAATGGAACATAGTGCAGAAATCAGGGAAGAGTTGGCAAAAAGACGCATACTGAATTTCTCCAGACTTGCTCATAAAATGGGGGGGCATTGCCCCCATTCTATATTTTATGTAATTGGTTGTCTTTTTTTTTCTTTTTTTTGTGGAACCAGCTGCGCAGTCCTCCTTGCTTCGCACTTGGAGAGTGGCGGAAGTTTTTTTGTTACCATCTTAGATGCCAAGGCCGGCGCTCAGGCAGATTCTTCCCGACTCTCAAAATCGCAGACAAAATTCTCGTCATAGAAAATAGCTCTTGGCTGCGATTTATGACCCGTCGGGATCCCTCTACCCTATCGTATGCCCACATCTCTATGTAATCGTTATTTATCAATAATTTTGATAAATATCCGACCTACAGGTCCGTCGGTATAATGGGGGCGGTTATTATAAATGTTAGTGTCAAATTTATCTAGTTGATTGAATTTCGTCGGAATGTTTAACGA
>CANJLI010000055.1 GCA_947475005.1 Deltaproteobacteria bacterium
AAGAAGAAGAAGAAGAAGAAGAAGAAGAAGAAGAAGAAGAAGAAGAAGAAGAAGAAGAAGAAGAAGAAGAAGAAGAAGAAGAAGAAGAAGAAGAAGAAGAAGAAGAAGAAGAAGAAGAAAAAAAGCGTCGGCCTACAGGCTGTGATCAGACAAGACTGCAAGCTTCTGCGAAATGGATTTCGTTGAGCTCGCTATCTTTTTGTTCACTGCCATCAGTAGACCGATCATAAGAATCTCTCACAATTACGCACCGGTTTGGGTTTCATTTGTTTCTTCATCTGTTTCGTCAGTAGATATCGGGTTTGGGTTTTTGGTTGTAGTTTGGGTTTTTTCTTGGGTAGTTACTTTGTTTCGGTTTTTGGAACTCGCAAGCATGGACTTGGCTGGATAGTAAACGACCGCCCCTTTTTGAATGTCAAATGGGTTTTCAATGTGACCGTTCTCTCTCCAAATCATTTTCCAATAGCTCGTTGTTCCATAAACATCCTTGGAAATCTTCGCAAGTGTTGTATGCGCAGACTTCACGACCCGATGTTGAACAGGCACCACTTGTGTTTGTGCAAACACTTTGGTTTTCTCTGTCAACGGGTAGTACAAAACATCCCCAGGAAAAATCAAGTTGGGATTTTGCGCATGGGCCAGTCTAGCAAGTTCTTTCCATTGCTTCGCATCTCCATACACTCTCTTGGCAACCATAGACAGCGTGTCTTTTGGTCGCACAACGTACACCATCAATGCACCTGCTTCTGGCAATCCGGGACCCATTGATGTCCCTGCAATCCCACTACTAAAGCCGGAGTACGACTCTACAGCGGGTGTTGTTGTTACTGCCTCTTTCACAGGTGCCTCTTCCACTGGTGCTGCCACTGGCGCCGCTATGGGTGCCTCTGGCAATTTTTCCGTTCCCAACTCTTCCGTCTTTGCAACCGGCGTTTCTTGCGGAGGATCCACTTCTGATCCTGATGCAAGCTCCGCACTCACGACATCCTCTACAGGCGAAGCGGCTTCCTCTGTAGTCGGCGCGTGGGTACACCCACAAAGAACACCGACCAAAAGCCAGGCACTCCAAGGCCCGTATCTAGAAACACCCCACAACCATTTAGTAACCATGTCTTTTCCCTTTCTTGATAGTGAAAGACATTCAGAGATCGGCTTATTTGCCTACTTCTTAAAGAAAGAACGAGGAAAAAAAGGAGGGGATCCCACTATTCATGCAAGAAAAACAAAACTATACTGCTCGAGTAGGAGGATATGTATGTACTCAATTCCAATTCCAACACCTTCGATTCATGGGGAAACCCATAATGCCATCGGGCTTACCGCAGCACAGTATGGGGGGGCACCTTCTACACTGTGTGGGGGTTGTGGGCATGATTCCATCACAGCAGCTATTAAGCAGGCTTGTTTTGAACTCGCTATCCAACCTCATCAATTGGTGAAACTCAGTGGAATTGGCTGTTCCTCAAAAACACCCGCTTACTTTGTTTCGGGAGCTCATGGATTTAATGCGGTACATGGTCGCATGCCACCGGTAGCCACTGGTGCCTATGCCGCCCATGGAGGGCTCATTTATTTGGGGGTTTCTGGAGATGGAGACACGGGGTCCATCGGGCTGGGGGCTTTTATGCATGCCATGCGACGACAGATCCGCATGCTCTATATTATCGAAAACAACGGGGTCTACGGGCTGACCAAGGGTCAGTTTTCTGCCATGGCAGACCGCACGAGCAAAACAAAGCAAGGGGTAGAGAATCTATACATGCCTATGGATCCCGTGCGGCTTGCCATCCAAACGGGGGCTGGATTTGTAGGTCGAGGGTTTTCAGGGGACAAGGAAAAGCTGGTGCCCCTGATCAAAGCGGGACTGGAGTACCCGGGGTTTGCCCTGCTCGATGTGCTCTCACCTTGCGTAAGTTTCAACAACCATGACAACTCCACCAAGAGTTACCACCACATTCGACGCCACGAGCACCCCGTTTCTCCTACAAATAAACGGGAGGCCATGAGCGTGCTCGACGATTGTGAGGAACGAGGCGAGATTGCCATGGGACTGTTGTACCAAGATCCCCTCGGTAGTCACCTACATCAGCGGGAGGGAACCAGCGCAACACCGCTTCGCGACATTCCGGTGGCTTCCCTTCGGCCTCCGGCTGGCTGGCTTTCTCAGTTTCAGGCTGGCTGTCGCTAAGGACGGCCAGGAAGGGGACAGGTACAGTCGGTTCGTTCGATGTAATTTCCGTCATCCCAAGGTCCCGCAGGGACCGTATGGGATCCCTGCGGGACCTTGGGATGACAGGGGCGCGGCACGCCCATGTCACCAAAAAAGATCAAAACCAGCAGCCACCCCAATGGCATTTAGCCCTCGTTTTTCCCCTTCGATATCATTCGCGGTATACCAACCCCGAAAAGCAGAGACCGAAACGGAGGAAATAGGCAGCACCCGGTAGCTCATCCCGATGAGGATACGCCCCCCATGCAGGCGGGAACTTATCGGAGCTTCGGGCGATGGGGGATCCTCATAGCGCACCAGAAGGCGACCATTCAAAAGTGCCTGCAAGGTTAAAAATGGAACAAGCCGGTCAAAAACAGGAAGCCAAGCAAATAATTCCCCACCGACCTCCTCAATTTGAGCCTTTGAGGGGGAGCCGAGAAAATTCGCTGGATTGAGTTGCACGATCCCATAGCTGAGCCCCAAGGCGAGAGGCAATTTGGAATAGGGGGCTACTCGAAAGGCCGCAGAGGTTTCCTGCCCTATAATTGGAAATTTTGCCCCCGTACGATGGGAGGTTTCGATCCATCTTTTTCCTGTATTGATCTCCAGTTGCACCAATCCCCATGCGCTGGGGCTCCAAGCCAAGATCCACCAGATGTAGAGATATGTTTTGCTCATTTTTTTCTCCTATTGTGGTACCATTCTTTTTTTGGAGGATGGGTCATGATCTCTATTTCATTTGAAAAATGGCACGGGTGCAAGAATGACTTCATTGTCATACAAGGCCAGAAACCTGAGAACCAGTATGTAGTCAGCAGCTTAAGGCGGCAAGCTCCGATATTATGCTCCAAGAAAGGCGATGGCATTGGGGCCGATGGGATTTTATACCTCCGTCCCCAAGACGACAGCCACGAATTGATCGTCATTAATGCCGACGGCTCCCTCGCACAAAATTGTGGGAATGGGTTGCGCTGTGCCGCTTCTTTTTTGTGGAAATCGAGTCCCCCCCACGCACAAGAGCATCCACTGCTCCAAATGCAGGTAGGCACTTCCACCGTAGATCTTCAATGGGTCGCACAAAAGGAGCGTGAGAGTTGTACGTATGTACTGGCAGAGATGCCTACCGTGTGTCACAAGGCTTCGCAAGAAGCGCAAGTAGCAGATACTCTGCGAAAGCTCTTGGATCAAAAATCTGCAGTAGTTACGTATGACTCCCTTTCCATTTACGAAGTGGGAAACCGACACTTGCTGCTATGGGGCACAGAGGCTACCGAACATAACTTGCGCACCCTGGGAGAAGCGATACAAGGGTCTACATTAGCAGAAACCTATAACGTTCACCTACTAACTGAAATTCCTGTCCCACCACCTGCAGGGGCCCCCACCTTGGTGCAAGGACAAATTGGGGAAGCCTATCGCATGCTGTCTTGGGAACGAGGTGTTGGATTTACACCTGCTTGTGGGAGTGGAGCCTGTGCTGCTGGGGTTGCCGTACTCGAGAAAGGCTTTGCCAGTCGTTCGCAATGGATCTCCATCGAAACCCCAGGAGGGGGTTTATGGGTGCAGCAAAAAGGTCCAGAAGAAGCTGTCAGACTGCTGGGCCCTGCAGTCTTTGTGTATAGCGGAACTTTTTATCTTTAAGGTGTGCCTAGGGTTGCCTCTGTCATCCCAAGGCTGCACAGCAGCCGTATGGGATCTCGATAAAAATGCAGGGATCCCATACGGTCCCTTCGGGACCTTGGGATGACGAAAACAACTCAGGATGCTACCCCCTCCGTCATCCCTTGCTGCTGAATCCATTCTTCTAAACAGCATTCTCCAGTATGCGAGTTGCTTTGCGAGCCGTTCTAAGCAAGAGCTTCTCTACCTCCTCATTTCGATCGATCAGGGTTTCCCGTAAATCATCATAGCAGACATCACACATGGGCTGTTCCACGGCAGCTGGGGTGATCTCGTTCCACAGCAGCAATAGAGACCACGCTTGCTCACTAAACACCCGCCTACGGGACGTGCTTTGAATCCCACAGTTGGTACACGATCGACAAGCACCCTCCAGCACCGGACTTTTTTTGATTTCATTGCAACTCACCACCTCCAAGGCAGGACGGTGTGCGGTAGAGACTTTTGCTTTTCTGCCTGTAGGAGAAACCATACTGTACTCCAGCGTGTTCTGAATAAGGAGTTGAGGCAACCAAAACTAAAAACCGAAATGTCTCAAGGATCCGAGCAAAATGTTCTTTTTATTCGAGGGCTTCCCCACATTGTCCATAATCACAAAACCTTGTCAATTCATTTTAACAAAGACATTTCCAAACACCAAAACTCTTGCGTATAGATTTGTATTGCTTACAGGAGAGGCTGACGACAAAGACCTTCGTACTCTGCTTCATTGAAGTAGTATTTTAACAGCTGCTCTTTCATATGATAGAAACGAACCTTTTCACAAGGAGCCGATATCAATGGTTTCCAGATTTTTCGAGCCTCTTGTTTTTTTCCATTTCGAAACTGCAACAACCCTTGTAAATAAATAAATTCAAAATCACTGTTTGCCTTGATTCGACTTAAATACAGGCTCGCTTCCTGAGGTTTTCCCACCTGCAGTGAACCATGGGCTGCAATCATATATGTAGAATCCGTTGCCTGATCCCCAGCATATACCTTCACCATTTCAAGGGCTTTACCAGGACAAACCCCTTGCCATAGATAACAATCTGCAAGCTCCTCTCTCATTCTTTGGTCGAGATCGTCCTCTTCCTCCATATAGGAAATCCCACTTTCAAACCAAGTAGCAGCAGCCTCCAGTTGCCAAGATGCCTTGTATAACAATCCAATAGCCAAATACAAAGTGGACCCATCGAAATTGGTATTTAGCAATCGCAAGAAGTCTTGCACGATCTTTTGCACCCCAATTTGAGGGGCAAATGAAACCAAAGAGAGAATGGACTCTTCTTCCTGAAAAAACAAACAGCTTAGTTTTTGGCACTTATAGGCAAGCTCATATTCATGGGTGCTATTCAGTTCATTTATACAAAGCCCAAGGGAGCGGTGAGCTGCTTGCTGATTTCCCTCAGAGGCGAGCAA
Organism: Deltaproteobacteria bacterium; assembly: GCA_947475005.1. Lineage (GTDB taxonomy): Bacteria > Bdellovibrionota_B > Oligoflexia > Oligoflexales > Bog-1112 > CANIBL01. The sequence goes on from CANJLI010000055.1 coordinate 5,294, forward strand.
AGACATGGTATCTGCAAAAGAAAAATCCCCCTCTTGCGAGAGAGTCGAGCGCAATTGAAGCAAACATCTGATCTCATCTAGCAAAAAAATCACGTTCCATGGTTCTTTTTTGGTTAACTGGGATACCCAAAAATAGGCTTCTTCATATTTTTTGCTCTTATAGTGATAAGTAAACTGCATACCACAAAAGCGATTCCTTAGCTTTTCTTCGATAGAGGTGGAGACAAACTTCTCCATCAACACGTCCAACATCTGAGCCGCTGGTTCCAGCTGCTCCATTTTGAGCAAAAGATGGGTGTATTGCAGCAGGTAGGTGGGCGTCCCCGGTTCTAGTTCCATCATTTTTTGGTAGTGAAAAAAAGACTTCTCCTGGTTACCTAGCTCCAAGTACACCTCTCCAAAATGGCTGTGCACCTGTGCATCCCCATCAAATTGAGCCAATAATTCCCTCAAGCACTCAAGAATCAAAAGCGGATCCTCTTCGGTTGACAGCATTTTCTTGAGAAGTTTCTTTTTTTCTAAATAAGGCTCGATAGGGATTTTCTTCTTCTTGAGGCGTGCCACCAATGTACAAAATCCAAGATCAGGGTGATCAGGATTTGCTTGAAGGGCACCTTCAAAGAGATCCACACGAGACTTTCCAGCTGTAAAGAAATGTGTGGCAATTTTTTGTACGATTTCAGAATCAGGGGACGCCTGCGCCAACAATTGTTTGCACACCTGATCGGCAAGTTTTTTGCCTCCAAATGCCTCTACGGTACAAAAGACAAAATAGCCCGTGTCTTGTGAAATGGGCTGAGCCAGCAGATCCTCTATATAGGTGATGGCATTGGTCTGATGTTGTCGCTGTAGATCCTGATCTCCCGATTGTTTGGCAATTTCAGAAAAGAAAAATTGTTCATAGAGCTCCACCTCTGGAGGGCAAAACCCTTTCTGTTCCTTCCACCAGTCTCGCAGACAAGAGAGTGCTTTTCTGGCTTGGGGAAATTGATGCGCCTTCAGACATTCTTGGGCGATGACACGATGGGTATCAAAGTTTCCATAGAGATTGTACGGGGCAAATTTTTCAAATAGATAGAAATAATAATCCCCATTTTCCTCTTCTTTTCGTTGATAAAAAAGCTGGCTCAACCCAAAGTAAGCCGGGTACCATTGGGTATCAAGCTCTAGACTCATCTTGTAGTTGGAGATGGCTCTATCAACATTGCCTTGGCTTTCAAAACTACAGGCAATGCCGTAGTAGAGAGCTGCGTGTTGCCCATATTCTTCCAGTAGGATCTGAAAGCTTTGCACCGCTTCCTTGGGAGAAAGACGCCCCGTTTGTTGGTCGAGAAGGGCCAAACAGATCTCCACCACCGCATCCTTTTTTTGGTGTCGACTCTTGAGGTATTGGTCTCGCAACTCCTCTTGATTTTGCATACGAAGAGAGAGCTCAATACGACGTAAATGCAGGAGAAGTTGGTCTTTAGCAGTAGGCTCTTCCAGCAAGGCATTGAGCTGTTCTAAAGCTTGGCTGTATTGCTGCACAAAGATCATTTTGTTGATGATGTGCAGTTTTTCTTGTGTCTCTTGATTCATAAATGTTCCTTCCTCAGTTCTTACTTTCTCTATCGACGAGGAGGAGGGGAGATTAAGACTGGCTACCCGGCAAAAGCGGACAGGCATTTGGTCTGAATGTAGAGGCAAAATTTACCCAGAGAGCGCGTAGCCCTCGATAGCAAAAAGGAAGAAAGACTGGCCGCCAACCCAACTTTTCTGGCGATTGCGGGCGCCACCCTCCACTCACCTTGTGTTCTTTTTCTGAGTGTGATACCCCTTAAAGTACAGTAAAGATGTACAGCGTATAAAAGGGGTGAGAGCGATGAAGTCCCTCGGATGGCGGTTCTTATTGCGGGTGTCAAGTGGAATCCTCGGTTTTTGGATCTCCGGATGGAGCGCATACGGAGAGGCTTTTACGCCGCCTGATTCCGTAAGGGAGGAAGAAGCCCCCCCCCAAGTCGCTATCGAATACAAGGAACCCGAATACAAAGAACCGCAAGCCGCTGAGGATGGAGATGGGGATCGCCTTCCGCCGGCGGATTCGGGTGAGATCGCCATCGCCCCCCCAACGGAGAGAGAGCTTCCTGTTGGCGAGGAAGCAGATGAATTTGGTGGACTCCCAAGCAATCGAGAGGCTACCGGTAGCAACAGTGAAGAAGACCCGGGCGTTTTGTTGTAGACCTTTTAATATCTTGAATTTAAAAGGTTTACCCATTCTCCCTCGCAATTTCCTTCTCTGTAACTCAATTTTTTCTTAGAGAAGACGAAATAGAAGAGAACCTCTTTTTTTTGTTAAGACCATATGTTTGATTTTTTTAACCAATACCTCGAATACCTGGCTTCATCCTTTCATACAGCCTATTTGGTTGATATTACAATTTTTTCTGTTTTTGTTTATTTTGTTCTTAAAGGAATGAGAGCTCGTACGACCCGTCCCTTCGTCTTGGGGTTTATAACCTTAAGCGTACTGTATATCCTGGCGAAATTTTTCGATTTGTTGCTGTTATCTCTCCTCTTGAACGGGCTTTTTTTGATCCTATTGTTAGTAAGTATTTTTGCCTTTCAGAATGACATTCGTCGATTGGTTGAAAAACCATTCCTGCTCCTCTCCAAAAGAAATACAAAACGGGTGGAAGCTTCCGACATCGACCTCTTTTTAGAGACGACCTATGCCCTGAGTGCAGCCAGATTTGGGGCCTTATTGGTATTTAAAGGGAAAGAGTCCCTTGAGCGTCACTTACAAGGCGGCTATATCCTACGCTCCAAAATCAATCGGGCTTTGATTTTGAGCTTATTTGACAATCGCACCCCCGGCCATGACGGGGGGATGATTCTCGATGGAGAATGGATTACCCGGTTTGCTTGTCAATTGCCCTTGACCGTCAATCGTTCCAAAATCAAGAATTTGGGTACGCGACACAGTGCGGCACTGGGTCTTTCGGAAAAAACTGACGCATTAATCGTGGTGATTTCGGAAGAAACGGGACTCATCAGCATGGCCCAAAATGGAGCCCTTTCCTATGGAGTGTCCCGCATTGAGTTGAAAGCGGGCCTAGAGGCTTTCCAGCAACGCTTCTCGGATGGAGGCAAAAAAGAAGGCCCTCCATTGCCATCTCTCATCCGAAATCTTGTGCTCGGGATGGCCTCCTTTTGCCTGTCATTTTTCGTCTGGTTTGCATTGACCTACGAACCGGGCACCACATTTCGCTCCCTCACGCTGCCGGTAGAATTCCGTAATCTTGCGGGAGATATGTTCATTGAGAAAATTTCCACGGAAGAAGTTCGAGTCACGTTGGCAGGTCCTTCTCGTACGGTAAAAAGTTTAGAAGAAGGGGATCTCAAGATCCTGTTGAACTTTAAAAATACGAAGAAGGGCACAAAGATTTTTACGGAGAAAGAGTATAAATTATCTTTACCTCCCAATGTACGACTCTTCAAGGTAAAGCCAGCTTTCATTGCAACCCAATTGGTTCAGATGAAACGGGTAAATGTGGGTATTCGACCCATCGCTCTCGAACCTCCTTCTTTTCCTTTGCAGCTTATCGATCTAGAAGTGATGCCAAAGCATGTGTCGATGCTCATTCCGGTCGATACGGCTGCTACCATGGGTCCTCTGGTTTTGACTCCTGCGGTTGACTTGCATGGATTGTCTGCAGGTGAACATCTGATCCGCATTCCACTGACCATCCCCACCGCCTATCGATTTGCCCCAGGCGAATCTCCTTCTGTACAAGTGCGCGTCCGCTTGTATAATTCTTTGTTAAAAAAGAAGCAAAAACGAGATAATTAATTTTTTTCACATCATGTATTTTTCTTTTTTCTTTTTTCTTGGGCACCAGCTGCGCAGTTGCCCAAACCCTCCTTGCCTCGCAAGGGGAGATCGGAGATACATTTCCAGAATGACACGCGTCAAGGCCGGCGCTCGCTCGGGGCCTCCCACCCTCTCAAAATCGCAGACAAGACTTTCGTCATGGACAGTAAAAACCAGGCTGCGATTTGTGACCCGGGTAGGTCCTCCCAAGCGGCTGCCCTTGACGCGTGTCATTCTGGAAATGTATCTCCGATCTCTCGCTGCTACTACCTAAAATGGGATTGGGTCCACCTAAAAAGGCAAACTGGAAAAAATACTGATTTTTCGAGCGATCTATCTGTATCCGTCATCCCCAGTGCCTGAAGGGCGCGTCGGGGATCCCCCTCGATCGTGGGAGATGCCCATACGGCCGAGGCGGCCTGGGCATGACAGAGATTAGAA
>CANJLI010000056.1 GCA_947475005.1 Deltaproteobacteria bacterium
TACACTTGATCAACCAGATGTTTTCGTTTCCACAGAGCTGTACTATCCAAATGCCCCTGTGGGACATTCTTTCATACAAGTTCAGGCTTGTGTGAAGCCTGAAAATGCCATCGATAGCACAAAAGTCTGCGGGCCATCGGCAAAGGTTCCCTATTTTATGGCTAAGGAAAATCCCGTTGATGAGTGGCAAGCCGCCATTTCAAAAATTTATACCTCCTTACAAAGCTATCTCGTACCGTGCACGGAAGTGCAAAATCAAGTCGCCTCTTATCTCAAAGACAACCCCACAGTAGCTACTGGTACAGACTCCAACTCCATTTTGCTTCAAAATTCTTTAAACCTAGGTGAATTTAATTGTACAGCCATGCTACAAAATGGCGCCGCAGGTGAGATCGAGGCTGAAGTAAACAAAGAGATGGACGCTGCTGCTGATAAATTAGCGGCTAATACAGACGAAGCAGGGTCAGCGGCTAATACAGACGAAGCAGAGTCAGGGGCTAATACAAACCCTACCCCCACGACAGGCACTTCTGGGAATAGTCCCACCCCCACTACAGCCGAAGTGGGCAGAGACGAAAATGAAGTAGACACTCTAGAGACCACCACTACACCCGCAATTACGAAAGTCTCCTACTCAGCTGGATCTGATACAGGGACTCTATCGATTGCGATTGAAGGTTCTCATTTCCAGACTGATGCAACCGTCACCGTCGGTACTATTGCCTGCACACCCGTTATATTTACCAACAGTAACAACATAAGCTGTACCCTACCTACTCCAAAGGCTAACACAGTTGCATCGGTCAGAGTAACCACAGGCGGAGAAACCGCTACGTTAACAGATGGATTTGACTATACCGCCACAACTCCAGTCAATCCTAATAACGCTACTCCAGAACTGCACAGCATTACGAAAGTCTCCTACTCAGCTGGAGCTGATACAAGGACTCTATCGATTGCGATTGAAGGTTCTAATTTCCAGGATAATGCAACAGCCGTCACCGTCGGTAATTCGGTTACCATGATTGACTGCACACCCGTTATATTTAACAACAGTAACAACATAAGCTGTACCCTACCTATTCCACAGGCTGGCATACTTACGGTCACAGTAAAAATAGGCGGAAACACCGCTACGTCAACATTTAACTATGCCGCCCCCGTTATAGCCAATAACAATAACAATAACACAGACACTACAGCCACTGCTGAGAATAGTAGCAGGGGTTCAAATACAGGAGAGATCGTTGGGGGAGTCACCATATTTGCGCTCGGTGTGGTCGTGGGTGTAGTTGGAGTAAAAAAATTGATAACCAACGTTCCGAGAACGGAATATCTGGCATTCAAGGCGTGGACGGCATCGGAATTGGTGGCGACGACGACGGATGCGAAGAACAAGGCACAGGAAATGCTGGAGGAGGCACAATCAAAGCTGGAGGAGAAGAGGCCAACAGCGATAGCTGGAGAATCGAACTATCTGAAGCAGATAAAGGCAGAGGCAGCAGCGAAGAAGGCTGTAGAGAGGGCAGAGGCAGCAGTGAGGAAGGCAGAGAGGGCGCTAAGCAAAGCTGAACAACTGGCGGACAGCACGAGCCATAAGGAAGCAATGGACGCGCCAGAGCGGAGGATAAAAGCCGCGGAGGTGGAGCTAATGAAGGCACTGAGAGCAAAGATAGCAGCAGCCCCGCTGATAGCAGCAGGGGATGGGGAGGCGGCAGAGCGGAGGATAAAAGCCGCGGAGACGGAGCTAGCGAAGGCGCAGGAGGCGCGGCAAGCGGACCTGCGCGATTATCAGGAGAATAAGAACACCAGGGAGCAAGTGAATAAGGTTAAATCGGAAACGCGGATGAAGAACCCAGGAAGTACAGGTAAAAATCGAGCGATCGGCTCCGGCGCTCTACTCCTTGGCCTCGGCATGATGGTTGTGGGTGTGTTGACCATTCTCGATGGTAAAGGTGAAAATGTAGGATTTGGGTTAGCCAGCACAGCCCCTGACAAGGCTTTAGATAAGCTACGTCAGGCAGGACGGGATGCTTTCGCGAGAGCACGCGATATCGATGAGGATCTCAATCAGGCCACCATCGATTTGCTTACCCTAAAACTGAAAGCACTCGAGGGTAAATAACGCGTCCGATAGGGACCACCCGCACCGGGTAGTCCCATACCCGCATCGAAGCAAGCCGGAGTATAATAGGGAAAACATAAAGGCAGGTAAGGAGCCCCCCCTATGCGGCACATATCCGTTTTGCTCTTGATGATCCTATCCGTGGGCGCTTGTAAGTCAAAAAAGGACTCTGGAGGAAACCCAGATCTGGCACCGCCTGCACATGCAAAAAACAGTGCCATTGCGTACCTGCCTCCCAAACCCAAAGTGAACGGGGATCAGCTTACGGCAACCAACCTCGTCGTAGAACCTGTTCAAGTGGGTACCCAGCAGATCGTGCACCTCACGGTGGACCCCGATGATCGTGCCGATTTTTTGCAGCTCAGCATCTGTCAAGATATCTCCACCGACCCCGTTTGCATTCCATCACCTGACAATGCCGATGTATTCATTGCCACAGAGCTGTACTATCCCACCGCACCGATTGGGCGCTCTTTCGTACAGGTCCGTGCGTGTGTAAAGCCCGAAAATGCCATCGACATCGACAAAGTTTGTGGAGCCTGGACCAAAGCGCCCTACTATATGGGCAAGGAAAACCCTGTAGATGCCTGGCAAGAGGCCATTTCTAAAATTTATACCGGATTGCAAAGCTATCTCGTACCGTGCACGGCTGTGCAAAACCAAGTGGCTGCCTATCTCAAAGCCAATCCCGAAGTGGCTGCAGGTACAGACAACAACTCCATCATGCTCCAGGATTCTCTGAACGCAGGGGAATTTACCTGCGCCCAAATGCTGCAGAACGGTCTCTTGACCCAGCTGGATAATCCAGCAGACCCGCCAACGAAGGCAGATGAACCGCCTACCGGTGGGCAGTCTTCGGATACCAATTCAAAGACAGAGGTGACTCCGGTTCCTGCACCGACGATTACAAGCATAAGCCCCGAATCCGGGTCTGCTGCAGGTGGCACAAAGATTACCTTGGTAGGCTCTGCTTTTCACACGGAGGCCACCGTCCATATCGGGTCAAAGCTTTGTTTAGATCTTACGGTAAAAAATGATACAACAATGACCTGCAACACACCTTCTGGATCTGCTGATGCTGTAACTGTAACTGTGACTGTGACCAATCCAGATACACAATCTGCTTCCAGTTCATTTACCTATACCGCAATCCTAACTGAGGATGGCGGGGGAGATCCGCCTACACCTACGATTTCCAAGATTAGCCCCACATCTGGGCCTCTCACAGGCAATGGGACACTGACGATTACAGGTACTAATTTTGTAGTGGGGGCTAAAGTTGCCATCGGAACGAATACCAACCTTACTAGTGAAATAAATACAGACGGGACAGAGCTTACCGTCGATATCCCTGATGCGACGGCAGCTAATGCTGCAACGGTAATCGTGACCAATCCAGATGGAACATCCGCTACTTCAGCAACTCCATTTACCTATCAAACGAGTGGAGGGGGAACCGATCAAGCTGCTCTTGATTTCGGGATTTCAATGATCATAGTAGGTGTGATTATTGCAGCTCTTTCGACAATGGGAGGAATTTATAACCGGGTAACAATTAGAACAGTTCACGAGACCCTAATTCCTGAGGTGACATATAGTATCCCTTTGGAGTTGGACGCTGATCCAAGGCTGCAAGAACAGGAATATCTAAAAAGGAAGTTAGAAAATTTAAACAAACAGCAAGATCTTCTAAAAAAAGCATTGCTGAAACCACAGCCCATCCCTCCAAAAAAACCACAAATACCGACTCAAATACAATTAGATATAAACCTTGAGCTAAAAACGTTAGGAGATGAGTTATACACGAAGGATCGGATCCAGAACATTGGGGGAGATAAAAACTTTACTGAGCAACAAATCAAAGACGCCCATGAGAAATATTTTAGGGACCAACTCCAAAAAGTATACAATCGTATGGCAAGCGAACCCAAAAAGGCTTTTATAGATGCGTTTTTTAGGGAGATTGGGCCTAAACTCGGGGCGGGGGATGAGATGGAGCTTCGACGAGAGCTCCAGAATAAAGAAGGCGAGGCTTACAAGCGGGTTAAGACCGCAGCGGAATCTTACTTTGATAATCAAACAAAGCTCAAAGCCGAAACAACAAACTATGAGACGGCTATGGCTAAATATGAGCAGGAACTTTATGCCTATACAGAAAAAAAGAGCAGCTTTGAGCAAAAGAATGCCAAAAACACTAGTGGGCTTGGTAAAGTAACCAGAATGATTCCAGAAGTTCAGGCAAAACTCACCGAGGTTTCCCAAAGTATCGCCACAAAGCCCCGCCCATCTGGAGGGACTGTGGAAATACGGGGAAGCGGGAAGCTGTCGACGGTAAAAAAACTGCCTACACCAACAGAAAGAATAAAGGGTGCGGGGAAAGGAGCTGTGCTCGGGGCCATTATTGGCGTCGCTATGATTGCCGTTGGTGTATGGTCTACAGCGACTGCCCTTGCTGGTGCAGCCCCAGACCCTGCTTTCTCTGCACTGCAACGGGCAGGACAAGAGGCCTATGCACAAGCCTTGGATATAGCACTTGGCGTTAACCAAGCGACCCTCGATTTGATCGATCTACAGCTGGAGCAGCTCAAGGGACAGTGAAGCAAGTCCCTCATCCCAAGGCTGCGTAGCAGCCGTATGGGATCTCGATAAAAACGCAGGGATCCCATACGGTCCCTTCGGGACCTTGGGATGACGGAAATGGCACCAGGGGACCTTGGGATGACGGAAATGGCACCAGGGAAACTTGGGATGACCGAAATGGCACCAGGGAAACTTGGGATGACGGAAATGGCACCAGGGGACCTTGGGAGGGAGGTTCAGAGAAAAAAGGCAGGGACACTTGCAGCGCAAGCTCTTCAGCCTTAAACGAACAGCATTGCCCGTCATCCCAAGGCTGCATAGCAGCCGTATGGGATCTCGATAAAAACGATGGAAAGGTGGACTAACATGTCAGCAATTAGAAAAATATCAGACGAGGCCTACGTAGGGCCAGGTTGGGAGAATCGCCATCCCATTATAGAGGTGAACGTTTTACCGTCCTTTCAACTCTTGGTCACATTTGAAAATGGAGAAAAAAGAACATTCGATGTCCAACCCTTCTTGAATAAAGAACAGTTGTGGACCTCTCCCCTGTTGCAACCCTCCTATTTCAAGCAAGTGACCATAGATGAAACAGGAAGTTTGCAATGGCCAAATGAGTTTGGTTTTCACTGGTCAACGGTTTATGAGAAATCCACACCATGAGAAAGGGAACACCCCGTTCGGGTGTCCCCAAAGATACAAAGGGATTATTAAATGAATGCGGCATTTCACCGCGGTGAAGCCTTTAGTAAACTAGAAAATTATTCAACTGTTATTGTCGAACATTTGGCTCTCATTACATGGTTTTTTGATCACGGAGCTGTAAAAAAAGAGCTCACAACTTCAAACTGGATGATATTGTAGAAGTATTACAGGATCAAATTTCTACAAATGAAGACAAAGAGAGCATTTTGATTGGTATAGAAGGACATGGAGTAAAAGCCCCCCTGAAACCCGACTGGGAAAAACTCGAACAAGAATTCATCAATTTTGCAAAGAGAGTATTGAGCTAACCACAATGGGATTGGGTCCACCTACCTTTTTAGCATAGGGACACTCGCCTTTGGCGAGTGTCCCTATGCTAAAAAGGTAGGTGGACCCAATCCCTCAACTTTTCTCCACCCCAGCGAGCGTCTCCCAAACAAGCTCCACAGAGATGGGATCGAGAGTCGCGTGAGGCTGCACACCAAACTCCGGGCTCTGCAACGCTTTGTGTCGACCCGTAAGAGGGCACCAGGATCTTGCACTCGTAGGTCCGTGGAGCTGCAGCGAAGGTGTATTCATAGCAACAGCCAGGTGACTAATCCCGTTGGAATTGCCCACAAACAAATGCATCCGTTTCAAAAAAGCAGCAAGCTCTGGAAAAGACGTAGGGGGTGACAACCAGGTTTTCACCTTGCACTGAGCTTGTAGCGCTTCTACCTCCTCCTTCTCTCCCGGTCCCCATACCCAAATTACCGTTGCGCCCCACTCTGTAGTCAGGCGTTCTGCAAGAGCTACATATCGAGCTGGATCCCACTTGCGCGCAGGTCTTCGATGGGTGGGACTGAGCACCACACGCATTGAAGACTGTTGCAGCACTGGATTTTCTTGCAAGAATGTATCTACGCAGGCAAAGGCTTGTGTAGGCAGAGGTAACAGCAAGTCTTCTTGCTCAGGATGAAATCCTGCTGCTTCCAATAGCAGAAATTTCTCTCGCACAATGTAATTCTGATACGGAGTTTTGGATATCGTCTCGGTATAGAACCAGCTTCGCTTGGAAGTAAATGCAATTTTCTTCGGACTGCGGGCCACACAGGAGAAGAGCAAACTTCGAGGGTTGTTCATAAAATCAAACACGATATCGAAAGGCTGCTCTCGAATGCGACGCAACAGCTGCAGCTGAGCCCACAACGAATCGGTTTCTCGATACGTCCAAAGCTCCGTCAGTAATGCATTGTCCCCTAAGACCCTCTTGCCCATCTCGTGACAGAGAAAGACGATCTCGTGGGCAGGGTTGTCTTCTTTAATGGCAGCAACACAAGGCGTCGTAAGTAGGATATCGCCCAGTTGACGTAGCTGAATCAGCAAAATTCGTTGTGGCTTCAATGCAACATAGCTCCATGGGATGCGATTTCTGCAAGTTCGGCAACACTGGCTCGACCCGCAAGAAAGGACAATAGCGGGCCTTCTTGCCACGCAATCAGATTCATGTCTTTAGACCCATACCCTTGGTAGGTCAAGCCCCCAAGTGTACCCGCTACTGCAGGAGGTAATTGTTTCAACATACCCGGAAAGACAAATTGAAAAATTCGGCGCTTTTGCTCAGGATGAAAGAACTGCACCATGGCGATCTTGACGGCCCCATATTCCAAGAGGGAAGTTCCCTCCGGTTTCCACCCCATTGAGGCAAGCACCAGCGGATGAGGGGCAAAGCCCAGCTCGGGATTTTTCTCCAGAAATTGAGTAATTTCCACAATAGATTCGCTTGGATAGTCCAAATGAGACTCAGATACGGCCTTTTCTTCCAAGAGGATGGCTTCCTGGGCCAAGGAGTTAAGGGCGTCAAAGGCAGGTTTTTTTGTCGGGCGAAATAGGGTGTAATTAAGGAACAGAAATCCTAGAATCGCTCCCAAGAAAAGGAACCAGCGCAAGATATGGCTTTTCTTGTTTTCAGCGATGAGTTGCGTAAGGGCTTTGTCTGCTGTATCCATCGAGTGGAACCTCCTTGTTGTTTAGAAGCTATCTCATAAGTAGGAGAACAAGGCGTGAAGGCAGTGAGGACCGCAGTGTACTCTTATGGTACATGAGGACCGTAACAACTGAGCAACGCAGTTATCGTAATTATGAGATAGCTTCTATATTTTATACGTGGTTCCCATTATACGCTAGAGAGGCCTTCAGTTTCATCTTTATAGGAAAGACAACCCATGTCGACTTCATTACAAGATTGGTTGGTAGCAATTCCCGCGCGGCTGAATGCAGTGCGCCTCCCGAACAAACCGCTGTTGGACTTGGGCGGAAAACCCATGGTCGTGCGCGTGTACGAAAATTTACAGCCTCTGCGAGCGGCAGGGGCCACAGTTTTAGTAGCTACAGACTCGGAGGCGATCTACGACGTTTGCAAAAAAGCAGGCTGTGAAGTGCAAATGACCGATGGGGCCCATCCCACCGGCACCGACCGCATTCGAGAAGTTGCTATGCGCTTTCCTCACCCTTACTGCCTCAACGTCCAAGGCGACGAGCCTTTTGTGGTCACCGGGGATCTCCTTCGACTGATGCACGCCTTCTCTGCAGCGCCTGAGGCCCATATGGGGACTCTTTTCTACACCTCCTCCGACATGGAGTCCTTTGCAACACCAGGCGTTGTAAAAGTCGTCTATGATCTTCAAGGATACGCCCTGTACTTTTCTCGCAGCCCCTTACCGTACCCTCGTGTCGGTACGTTGTCCACTTTCTCTCACCACCTGGGCGTGTACGCATTTCGACGGGAGAGTCTGGTCCGATACGGCACCCTCGAGCCGACATTCCTCGAGAAAACGGAGAGCTTGGAACAATTGCGTGCCCTCGAAAACGGGATGAAAATTCTGTGCATCGAAGCTGATTTTCCAAGTCGCGGCATCGATACCATGGAGGATTTGGAGCAGGCTCGGCTTAAAATAAAGGGTGTGTAGCCCTGTGGGGACACCCCGGTGGAGTGTCCCCACAAATCACAAGTAAAGGACCCCACATGGATCTCTCCACTGCAATTTTACTCGGTGTTGTACAGGGCATTACAGAGTTCTTGCCCATCTCGAGCTCGGGACATCTTCTCCTACTGGACCAGCTGCTAGAAGGAAAATCCCTCCCCCTCGCAATGAATATTGCGTTGCACCTCGGCACCCTGCTTGCAGTATCCCTCTATTTCTTCTCCGATTGGTGGGGCATGCTCAAAGCCCTCCTCGCAAAATTTCGGCACAAGGCGCCCTCTTTTGAAGCTGACTCTCTCTTTCCAGCTCTCGTACTGGGCTCTATTCCAGCTGGAATTTTGGGCATTTTATTTGATAAACAAATCGAAACCCTATTTCACCATCCCCATCGTGTTGCCATTCCATTGATCCTCGTGGGGATCCTCATGTGGCTCGTGGATCGCCAGAGTCCGTCACGCAAAGCCTTAGGCACTTTGACCTTGCGAGATGGGATTTGCATCGGCCTCGCCCAATGCTGTGCCTTGATCCCTGGAGTCTCACGCAGTGGCTCTACACTTACCGCAGGACGATACCTTGGGTTTTCCAGAGAGAGTGCCGCCCGATTTTCCTTCTTGCTCGGCACACCCCCTATGGTAGGAGCTGTGGTGTTACACATCAAAGGCGTGGGACAGGCATTGAGCGATCTCAATTTTTTGGTGGGGGTGATCACTTCTTTTCTTGTGGGACTTGCAAGCATTCACTTCTTGCTTGCTATGCTCAAACGCTACAGCTTGTTTCCATTTATGATCTATCGTGTGGTGTTGGGCTGCACTATTCTTTTGTTTTAGGAGTAGCGCCGGGAATCCTCCCTTTTTTAAAGGGGAGATGAAAGGCGCCTAGTCCTTTGTTTTTTGCTGTTGAATGTATTTCAAAACGACTTCCTTGGACATATTGCCTACAGAACCCACATAATAGCTTGGATTCCAGAGA
>CANJLI010000057.1 GCA_947475005.1 Deltaproteobacteria bacterium
ACTGTCCACGGCGAAAGTCTTGTCTGCGATTGAGAGAGGGTGGGAGGCCCCGAGCGAGCGCCGGCCTTGACGTGTCATCTTGGAAATGGATCCCCGTTCTCCCATTGCGTGGCAAGGAGGGTTTGGGCAACTGCGCAGCTGGTGCCCAAAGAGAAAAAAGAAAAAAGAAAAAAGAAAAACAACTACCTGGGTAGTTACAAAAAATTAAAACAAGATACTGCCAGGAGCTCTAGGGCACGGGATCACATCCCGAATATTCTTCATCCCTGTCACATACATGACCATCCGTTCCAAACCCAATCCAAACCCACAGTGGGGGACGGTGCCAAAGCGGCGCAAATCGAGGTACCACTGGAGATCCTGGGTAGCAATCCCCATCTGCTGCATGCGTTGCACAAGGGCATCATATCGATACTCTCTCTCACTGCCCCCGATAATCTCCCCAATCTTGGGTACCAGCACATCCATAGCAGCCACGGTTTTTCCATCTGAATTGAGCTTCATGTAGAACGATTTGATATCCTTTGGGTAGTCATGGACGATGACAGGCCGTCCTACGATCTCCTCTGTCAAATACCGCTCGTGTTCTGTTTGGATGTCAGCTCCCCACTCAGGGGCAAACTGAAAGGCATGTCCCGATTTTTGCAATCGGGTCACAGCTTCCGTATAGCTCATCCGTTCAAAAGTAGACTCGGAGATTTTAGCAAGTTCTTCCACACTTGTGTTTTGATAGAATTTTTCAAAAAACTCCATCTCCTTAGGATTCGTCTGTAAGACGTCTCGAATCAACCGTTGAATGAAGCTTTCTGCCAGTTCCATGTTGTCGGATAACTCTGCAAAAGCCATCTCAGGTTCCACCATCCAAAACTCGGACAAATGCCTTGTGGTATTGGAGTTTTCTGCGCGAAAGGTAGGCCCAAATGTATAGATATTTCCGAGGGCACATGCCAAAAATTCTCCCTCTAGTTGACCGCTCACCGTAAGGTGGGCACGCTTTCCAAAGAAATCTTGCTGAAAATCCGTTTTCCCTTCGGAGTTTTTGGGCACCTTTTCAAGATCGAGGGTGGTGACGGTGAACATTTCCCCCGCTCCCTCGCAATCACTGCTCGTGAGAATGGGCGTATGGGCCCATAGAAAGCCACGTTCTTGAAAGAAAGAATGAATGGAGTTGGAAATGGTATTTCGCACGCGAAATACGGCGCCGAAGGTGTTAGTCCTTGCTCTCAAGTGCCCAATTTCTCGCAAAAACTCCAGGGTATGTCCCTTTTTTTGCAGGGGATACTGATCGGCAGGTGCTTCTCCCAAACAAGAGAGGGTCTCCACTTTAAATTCCCAGGCCTGTCCCTTGCCCATAGAGGCTAGCAAGGAACCGGTTGCTATCACGGAACTTCCGGTTTGCAAGCTATCTGCGATTTCGATAAGGTCTGGTTGATCCACCACCAACTGGAGTTCTTCTTGTGTGGAACCATCATTGAGGTTGATGAATCCAATATTTTTAGAGCTGCGTTTTGTTCGTACCCAGCCTGCAATTCGAATGGAGGTGCCTTGTAGCTTGCTTGCCGATTGGAGAGCATCTTTAATAGGTAGACGTTGCATGAGGATCGGATTCCTTGTTGTGCATTTCTTCTTCAAGTTGATAGAGACGGTTCCAAGTTTCAAAGGGAATGGAGACTGTATGAGCGTCTCGGCCGTTCTTTTTCGTATGGTACACTTCGTAATAAATCGAAATCACATTTCGAGCCACTCGGTACCAGTTAAAACGACTCACCTGTTCATAGCCCTTGCGAATTAAATCCTGTCGCAGAGGTTCATCCAAGAGCCCCCTTTTCATGGCCTCTGCTAGCTCAGTACCATTCAGGGGATCCACCGTCAAGGCGGCTTTGCCAACCACTTCGGGTAAAGAGGAGGTATTGGATGTCACGACAGGTACGCCACTGGCCATGGCTTCTAGGGGGGGCAAGCCAAACCCTTCATAGAGGCTGGGGTATACCACCAGCTTGGCCTCTCGATAGAATCGGCGCAGTACATCATCTTCGATAAATCCTTGTAAGATGATGTCATCAGCAAAAGGGCCGAGGGATAGATTGATCTTTTTAAAAAGAGGATTCCCCGTTCCAATCAACATAAGCTTGGTTTTGATGGTTGGATCCGCCTCACGCAGTTGCGTATACGCTTGCAAGAGGGTCTTGATATTTTTTCGAGGTTCCAAAGAGCCTACATAGAGAATGTACTCAAATGGTGACGGTGTTTTTTCTTCTTTGGATTGTGTCTGACGAAACTTATCCCCCACCGCCCAATAGACAAGGCTGACTTGTTTTACCGGTAGTTGACAAAATAGTAGTAAATCATTTCGAGAATTGTTGCTGTTGGTAATCACGCGATCTACCGTACGAGTAAGGAGGGGTACCACAAAATTATACCAAGTACGAAATGCAAAACTGTACCACGTTGGATTTACCACAAAACAAAGATCATGGATGTGAAGGATAGATTTTCCCTTATAGAATAAGGGGGCCATATTGGCAGGGGAGTGTAAAATATCGATCTTGTATTGCTTTGCCAGTCGAGGCAGTGAAATTTGCTCCCAAATGGAATTACGAAATACACGTCCGATATGCAAATCTACAGGGACAATTTTCACATTTGGAAATTGCCATTCTGGTTTTCCACGCTCATCTTTGCTGGTGAAGATGACGTACTCATTTTCTTGATCGATGGCAACCAAGGTGGCAATTAAGTTGCGAGCTACCCGTTGTACACCTGTCTGCTTGGCTACCAAAAATCGTCCATTGATTCCGATTTTCATGATACAATCTCTCTTTCGTAGAGATGTAGCGTTTCTTGTGTCATTTTTTTCCAGGAGAACTTCTCGGATACTTTCTGCACTTGAGATTTCAGTTGGAGCCTTCGTTGGGGGGCTTGCTGCAGAAAATTTTCGAGAGCTTGTGCCACAAGGGACGGATTGGAACTGTCGGGTAAGAAAAACCCAGCATCTCCCACAACCTCTGGCAAGCTCGTGGAGTTGGAGACGGCAACGGGTACTCCGCAGGCAAGCGCTTCTAGAGGGGGTAAACCAAACCCTTCATATGTAGAGGGATAGACAAATAGTTCTGCCAACGAGTAAACTGCGGGCAAATGAATTTCTTCGATAAACTTTACGAAATACAGTAAATGTTTTTTACCCTGAGATGCTGCGATGCGAATTAACTCTGTATCGACTTCACAGGCCAATACGAGGGGGATTTCGATGTCAGAGAGGCAGTAGGCTTGTACCAAGGTTTTTACATTTTTGTGGGGTTTGTTATTCGACAAACACAATAAAAACTTCTCCGGCAATTCATAGAGGTCTCGCACATATTCTAGCTGTCTTACATCTTGTATCGGTTGATACCGTGTCTCTACACCGTTATAGGTTACAAATATTTTGGTGTCTGAAATCCCCATAGTAGCAAGGATTTCTTTTTTGGAAAATTGAGAAACTGTAAGCACAAATGCAGATCGACGAATGCAGCGTTTCACAAAAATGTGGTAATAAAACTGATGAAAAGGTGTGTAAAATTGGCGCAACACGATGTGGTTGAGATCGTGGATCGTCATCACCAATGCACACGGGCAATATAAAGGTGCAATGAACGAGGGTGCGTGAAAGAGATCGATTCGATATTTCCAAATAAAAAGTGGGATTTGCCATTGTTCTCGCAGTCCAATCCAAGGGGATGAGATGCAAATCAATTGAATGTGAGAGGGCCACGAGAGCTCGAGAAGCGGATTATCTTTATTCACAAGTGCATAGATTTGATGAGCCGTGGCCTGCTCTCGAAAGCATGCGAGCAGCTGAAAAACATACCGCGCAATGCCGTGCATGCTACCGGATTTGATCATTCTAGCATCAATGGCAATGCGCATACTGGCTCCGCTTAGGCACCGTTTCTTTTGCGTTGTCCCACTTTGCATCCAGTTTCCACGGAGGCAATAATGTCTTCTCGAGGTACCAATTCTGTGGGCAAAGAGACCCGACGTAGGTTGGCGCGAAGGAGGATTGCACCCCGTAGCTTGGAATAATCGAGATCAGCGCCTTCTAAATCGGCATCTGTGAAGTCCGCGCTTTCCAAGTTGGCATTCCACAGAGAGGCATCTCGTAGATCGGCCCCTCGAAAGCACGCTTCTTTGAGGTTGGCATAGGAAAAATTGGTCTCTCGTAGGTCACATCCACTGAAATCAATCTTAACCAAGTTGGCTTTTCGCATATCCAATTTGCGAAGCTCCTTGGTCTCCATCAGTAGTTCCAGAACCTCTTTGCGACTCAGGGTCTGGGGCTTTGCCATTTTATCCTCATCCATATCATCATCTCTTTCTTCATCCAGTCTCATTTTTGACACCATAAGCGAGCAACATCTAGCATTCGATAACTGAAACCGGTTTCATTATCATACCACGAGAGAATTTTTACCAAATGACCGTCTATTACTTTGGTCACAGATCCATCCACATAGCTGGAGTGGGTATCGCCATTAAAGTCAACAGATACAAGGGGCTCCATGGTAAAACCCAAAATCCCCCGCATCGAGCCTTGGGAGGCTTCTTGGAGCACTCGGTTTACCTCTGCTGCAGTGGTAGCTTTTTCCACCCGAAAGGTAACATCCACAAGGGATACATTGCTGGTGGGGACTCGAACCGCAAGTCCATCCACTTTTCCCTTTAATTCTGGGAGCACCAGTCCCAGGGCTTTTGCAGCGCCTGTAGATGTAGGGATCATACTTAAGGCAGCTGCGCGGGAACGGCGGAGATCTTTGTGGGCGATGTCGAGGACCTTCTGGTCATTTGTATATGAATGTATGGTGGTCATCAAGCCGGATTCGATGCGAAAGTGATCATGGACCAGTTTTGCAATGGGAGCTAGGCAATTGGTGGTACAGCTTCCGTTGGAGATAATTTGATGGCTGGCCTGCAATTTGTCGCTATTCACTCCATAGACCACGGTGAGGTCTTCTTCGGTAGCGGGAGCAGAGATTAATACGCGGGGGGCGCCTGCTTTTTGATGGCGCAAAGCCTCAGCACGCGAGGTGAAAAGACCGGTGCATTCGAAGACGATGTCTACCTTTTTTGCTGCCCAAGGAATCTCTGCGGGGTCTTTACAGGCTGAAACGGTTACGGTTTTCCCTGCAATTTGCAATGCATCGGGTGTTGCCTGTACATCACGGGAGAATCGACCGTGGACGCTGTCATACTTGAGCAGATGGGCGTTGGTCTCCGTGGGGGTTAAGTCGTTAATATGTACAATTTCGCAGTCGGGAAAAGCGTCAAAAGCGGCTCGCAGTACGGTCCGTCCAATTCGCCCAAATCCGTTGATTCCAATGCGTAGGGTCATCGATAGTTCCTCCATATGAAAGGGGAGCATTCTATGCAGAAATGGGGAGAAGTGCAAATTTGGCGAACATGGGGGCATGGGACACCCTGCCCGAGTGTCCCATGATCGAGAAATAGTGGGGGTCCTCTGAGCGGGGTTAGATGGGCCATTCACTCGTGTTGTAGTCAAAGCGGGTAAGGGCTTGAACTGCATCGAGGACATCGATCTGTTCATGGGAGTAGGGGGAGGTGAGCATACCTACCAGTTGGATCGTCTTTTGAGGCTGCAAGCGTTGCGAAAAGTACTTCAAACTGGAAGAAATTTTATCGTCATTCCATTTGGCTTCAATCAATGCGTACAAGGTGCGATCTCTGAAAATAAGAAAGTCGACTTCATGTTTTTCTTTATCCCTTATAAATTTTAGTTCATACGTGTATCCATCACGGTCCTCTAAGAATTGCACCCTTTTTAATAAATGGCAGGCTACAAGATTTTCAAATTTTTGCCCGATGTCCTCTATCACATCCCCATTATCGAAAAAATAGACTTTGAAGGGTTTGCTAAGTGTTCTCGACATTTTCCCTGTGTAGGGTTTGACGGTAAAAACGACGTACATACGTTCCAATAGCTCAATCCATCGCATAACGGTATTGGGGGCGACTTGTAAGTCTTGTGCCAAATGGCTGACCACAATCAAGGATCCTACGCGGGAGCGCAACATTTCAAGTAGCAAAGACAATGCTGAAATATCTTTGATGACTTCCAAGTCGCGAATGTCATCTCGGATCACGCGTTCCATTCTTTCTCGTCGCCACCGTCGATGAAAAGAAACTTCTTCTGCGAGAAAGGGTTCAGGGAATCCTCCGATTTGCAAGAGACGTTGAAATGCGATTTGAGGGTCCATCTGTTTGGGCAATTCACACAACGTAAATGGATGTAGACGCCAGTAGTGGTACCGACCGAGAAGAGAATCCCCCCCTCTTCTATACAGATCCAGACGGGCGCTGCCTGTCACTAAAATTTTATGCAATTCACGTTGCTTATCAAAAATCCCCTTCACCCAGTTTTTCCAACGGGGGAATTTATGGATTTCATCAAAGATCAGCAGTTCTTCTTCATTCAGCCATTTTCTTTTTTGGATTAGCAGTTTATCTTCATCATCATCCCAATTAAAATAGCGGCCGCTGGAAAAAGTCTGTTTAAGCAGCTCCTTCGCAATGGTTGTTTTCCCAGATTGACGAGGACCGCCAATAAAAACCATTTTTCTCTGTAAATCTTTGATAATAAAAGGGCTTAGATATCGCATATCGCTCCTTTCTTCTGCTTATGAAACAGCTTCTAGACTATTTTACCGTCTACGATCGTTTAGTCTAGACTAAATTACTATTGGCGGTAAAATAGTCAATTTTTTGTTCGACAGGGTTCGCAGGGTGGCTTTTGCGGGTAGATTTCACTACTGTAATTTGCTATACTGCCCCCAGTTTACCAGCAAAACTCGCATTTCTGAGTTAAGTTCAAACCGTAGCGACTATCGGTCATCGCTACTCCACAAGCCATTTTTACTATAAAAAATACAGCCTTGACCGTCCTTGCTAGAGCATGGGGGCCGTTATAGGAGTATGTCTCATGTCATTTTTAGAACTAGGTCTTTGTGAAGAATTGCTTCGCGCAATTGAAGAGCAACAGTACACCGCCCCTACCCCCATTCAGAGCAAAGTAATCCCGATTATCCTTACCGGTCGGGATGTTATGGGAGGGGCGCAAACCGGCACAGGAAAAACAGCCGCCTTTTCATTACCTATGCTGCAGCTACTGAGTAAGCAAAAAGCTGCTGCATCCCCAGGTAGCCGCAAACAAGTACGCGCCTTGATCTTGACCCCAACTCGAGAGTTGGCCGTGCAAATCAATGAAAGTATTGAGGTTTATGGTAAATATCTATCCCTCACTTCGACAGTTGTCTATGGGGGCGTAAAGGCAGCCAAGCAAATCGCACGATTGCAGCGTGGGGTTGATATTGTTGTGGCTACACCAGGTCGTTTGTTAGATTTGTATCAGCAAAGATGTGTCGATCTGTCTCGAGTTGAGATTTTTATTCTCGATGAAGCCGATCGTATGTTGGATATGGGTTTTATCCATGATGTGAAAAAAATCATGGCTCTCGTGCCTGCACGTCGACAAAATTTATTGTTTTCTGCCACCCACTCTCCCGAAATCAAAGCCTTGTGTGACCGCCTTTTGCAGTCACCGGTACTCATCGAAGTGGCTCGTCGCAACACGACAGCAACGTCTGTGGAACAGATCATCCATCCTGTAGACAGAGAGCGCAAACGTGAGTTGCTGTCCTACTTGGTCGGATCCAAAAATTGGAAGCAGGTTTTGGTCTTTACCCGCACCAAACACGGAGCGGATCGCTTGTCCAAGCAGTTGGTGCTCGACGGATTGAAGTCCACAGCGATCCACGGAAACAAAAGCCAGGCCGCTCGGACCAAGGCTTTGGATGCCTTTAAAGCAGGTGAGATCCGCGTCTTGGTTGCCACCGATGTAGCCGCTCGTGGGATCGATATCGAGCAGTTGCCCCACGTGATTAACTTTGATTTGCCCAATGTGCCGGAAGATTATGTGCATCGAATTGGTCGTACAGGTCGTGCAGGTAACGGGGGTCAAGCGATCTCGTTGGTCTGCATTGATGAGCATAAATTCTTGCAAGATATTGAGAAATTGATTCAGTACTCGATCCCGAGACAACTCATTGCAGGCTATGAGCCGGATCCAAAAATCAAGGCAGAGCCTGTTCTGTTAGGACGTGCTACTTCGAGGGGCGGGCAGTCCCGCCCTTCTCTTGCTGGGCGTTTATCTAAACGACCTCCAGCTCGTCGTCGTTAATTTTTTCTTTTTCTTTTTCTTTTTCTTTTTCTTTTTCTTTTTCTCTTGGGGCACCAGCTGCGCAGTTGCCCCAAACCCCTCCTTGCCACGCAAGGGGAGAACGGGGATCCATTTCCAAGATGACACGTCAAGGCCGGCGCTCGCTCGGGGCCTCCCACCCTCTCTCAATCGCAGAGCCAACCCTCGTCAGAGAACCCAGAATGTCCGCTGCGCTTTCGACCCGGGTAG
>CANJLI010000058.1 GCA_947475005.1 Deltaproteobacteria bacterium
AGACATAGGGAAGGGCAGCCAGGTAGAAGGGTCCCGACGGGTTGTAAATCGCAGCCTGGTTTTTACTGTCCATGACGGAGGTCTTGTCTGCGATTTCAAGAGTCGGGAAGAATCTGCCTGAGCGCCGGCCTTCCCTCTGCTTTCTTTGACTTCCTGCACGACTCTCCCACTGCGTGGCAAGGAGGGGTTTGGGGCAACTGCGCAGCTGGTGCCCCAAGAAAAAAGAAAAGAAAAGAAAAGAAAAGAAAAGAAAAGAAAAGAAAAACAACTACCCGGCAGGTTGGAGCCGTGCAAGCTGCAGCTTCAATCTCCAACTAATCGGCCTATGCTTTTTTTCTGCTTGAGCTTGCAAGCTATGAAGCAAAAAAGAAGCCTCTTGTTTCTTCCCCAGAACAAAGAGCATCTCGGACATCGATAAATACCCATACTCAGAATCCGGCTGTAACTCCATGGCCTCTTGCCCCAATTGCAAGGCTTGCTGTAACCCCTTGGTATAAGTAGGTTCCGCAGCAAACATTCGCAAATAAGTCAGAGATAATAGGTAGTAAACAAAGGCCGTATCCACGGCCTCCTGCCACAAGGCATGAACCAGCTGTTTTTCCACACGAGGCAACTCAGAAGGGGACACATTCCACACCTGGGGCTCAAGGGTTTCCGGTAGGCTTTGAGCGCCCAAAACAGGGTTTAGCAGCCCCAATAGCAGAATCCATTTTTTCCATCGCAATAAAGTTTGCATACCATTCCCCTTTTTATTCCTTCTTCCTTCGGAATTTCTTGGGGAATCTTGACACATTATAGGTGAACTATAAGGAATCCCTACCTATTTAAATAAAGAGCAAAAAAACCATAAAAATTTCTCAATTTCATGCCGATAGCGTTGCTGATTAGAAGTTGTCTAGAAGGGATTTGGCATGAAAAAAACGATCAAATGGAGCCTCGTCTGCATGCTCCTACCCGCAGCAGTAACGATCTCCTTTCACTATTATAAAAATTTTAAAAATGCGAAAAAAATTCAATCTGTTACAAATTCACACCCCACCCTCACATCCATCGAAGCCCTACAAAATCAAGACCAAGCCTTCACCCAAACGATACTCGAATTGGTGGGAAAATATTATGTTCATGCAGATGCCATTCCCTATGGGGCCTGGATCCAGGAAGCCCTGCACGGGCTACAAGAGAGCCAAGGGGGGTTCACCTATTCCCCAGGTTCTTCTACTCTTTCTTTCGAAGGGCACTCTCTTCTTATTGCACCTGTAACCACCCTCGAAGAGATATCAACAGCCGTGCATGCCATCGCTTCCTTTTTAAATCAAACTCGCTTCCGTGAGGAATGGAAGACAGCCAAAGACCTTTCCCCCGGCTGTGTACATCTGTTGGAAGCACTCCTGCAGGCCTTAGATCCCCACAGCATGCTGATGTCTCAAGACCAATACGCTGAACTGCGACAAACCACCGAAGGCAAATTCGGGGGCCTCGGTCTACTCCTCCATATGGAAAAAAATGTCTTGAGCATCAGCAAAGTTATTGCGCATAGCCCTGCACAACGACAAGGTTTGGTTGCTCGTGATCGGATTATTTCTATCGATGGAACACCTACCTATGGAAAATCCCTCGATGAGATTACCTCCCTTCTACGAGGAGAAGCAGGCACCTACGTACGCCTTTCTGTGCTGACAGCTACAGACTGGGGACCTCGAGAGGTTCGGGTGCATCGAGAAATTATCCACGTACCATCGGTAGAAATCAAAGATCGCAGCACCCCTCGCGGGCATTTTTTACAACTAAAAATTTTAAGTTTTTCTCAACATACGACCCAAGAAGTAGTTACAGCTTTGCAAGAAGCCGAGAAAAAAACCAAGCTCGACGGACTCATTCTCGATCTACGAGAAAACCCAGGGGGCCTTCTCGATGAAGCCATTCATATGGCAAGTTTGTTTCTCCCCAAAGGGATTGTGGTACGCATGAAAGGACAAACGGAAGAATTTCAATCTGTCATTCCGGTGAAGCAAAAATGGAATGTCCCCATCGTCACCATCATGAACGGAAATTCAGCCTCAGCCAGCGAAATCTTAGCAGGAGCCCTAAAAGACCATCTTCGCTCGGTGGTGATTGGCACACGTAGTTACGGAAAAGCCTCTGTACAAACCCTCTTTGATCTACCGTATACCTATGCACTCAAATTGACCATCGCACGCTATTTTACACCCAATGGAACCTCCATCCAAGACAAGGGGATCGTGCCTGATATTTGGTTACAACCAGTGGCAGAAAAAAAAGAAAACCGAGATTTACTGGGAGAAGATCGATACCGACAGGAAAAATTCCTTGTGAATGAAACCCATACTCAAAAAGAGTTACAACAAGAAGCTCCCCTCGTCGGCTATTATATAAAACACCCTCGCACCGAGGACCGGACCTTACAGATGGCAATGCTACTCTTGGAGAAACACCACCCCTTTGCCACCTTGCATCACTCTCGCGAGATTAAAGCCAAACTCACCAGTTGGTCTCAAGAAGTGGCTACCTACTTGGCCACCCGTCATCATATCCGATGGGAAGAATCTCCAATCCCCCATTCTACTGTAGAAAATGTAGCACCGGTGACCCTTTCTCTTTCTCTCGCAAATCCCATCCTGCATCCACACAAATTAGCTTCTGCCACGTACGAGGTGCGCAATCAAGGCAAGCTCCCTCTGCATGGGCTTTCTCTTCTTTTCTCAGATCCAGAATTGCTGGGAGCCCCTGTGGAAGCTTTGATCGGTACGTTACCCCCTGCTGGTATTTTTCGAGGCACATTGGCATTTATACCCGGGGAGACCAGCACACTCCCCCTCTCCGTGCAAATGGCCCATGGCGGTACGCGGTTGCCATCCCCTCTGCAGACCTTACCTCTGGACGTACGCTTGTACCCTCCTAGCAGCGTGAAGGCACTGGCTGTATTCACAGCAGACAATCCCTTATCAAGTTTGCAAGCAAATGGAAGTGGAACCCTACACGTTCGAATAACCAATACCGGTACATCTGGGATTCACCATTTGGTAGCTACAATTAAAAATTTAGGGGGGAAACAAATTGAGGTGGAAACGAGAGCCAAATCTCTGGGGGTATTAGCTGCAGGCAGCACACAGGAGTTAGACTTTACAGTACGAGGGGCACAACTCATCGCTACGCCCACCATCGAGCTGGGACTTGCGATTGAGGGAGATGAACTCCCTCAATCTCTGCTGCAAAGCATTTCCGTCAGCGCCACCCCTGTGTGCAAACTGTCGGCTAGGCGTTAAGCTCCGTCATCCCAAGGCTGCGTAGCAGCCGTATGGGATCTCGCGAAACTCCGTCATCCCAAGGCTGCGTAGCAGCCGTATGGGATCTCGTGAAACTCCGTCATCCCAAGGCTGCGTAGCAGCCGTATGGGATCTCGTGGGGTCTAGATAAAAACGCTGGGATCCCATACGGTCCTTTTCGGGACCTTGGGATGACGCTGGGATCTACGGCCCCTTTCGGGACCTTGGGATGACGCTGGGATCTACGGTCCCTTTCGGGACCTTGGGATGACGCTGGGATCCCATACGGTCCCTTTCGGGACCTTGGGATGACGCTGGGATCCCATACGGTCCCTTTCGGGACCTTGGGATGACACTGGGATCCCATACGGTCCCTTTCGGGACCTTGGGATGACGGAGACAGTTAAGCAAATACCGTAGGCTTCTGGCCAAGGGCTTCTCTACGGCTCAGCTTGATGCGGCCTTGCTTATCGATTTCTACAATTTTTACCAAGAGCTCATCACCGACTTTCGCGACATCTTCGATATGTTCCACTCGTTTTTCATCCAAGTGGGTGATGTGACACAGACCGTCAACGCCCGGTTTAATTTCGATAAAGACACCGAAGTCGATCACTTTCACCACGCGACCCAGGTAGATCTCTCCAACCTGAGGCTCCGAGATACAAGCGCGAATGAGAGCTTTTGCTGCTTCCGCAGAGACTTCATCAGGAGCTACCAAACTGATAATACCGCTGTCGTCGATATCGATCTTGATACCGGTTTCTGCAGTAATTCTCTTGATGGTTTTGCCCCCCGGTCCGATAAGGTCGCGAATTTTGTCCTTCTTAATTTTCAATTTGAAAATACGAGGGGCCAACAAGCTAACCTTAGCTGGCTCTGAAATCGCAGTTTCCATCTTGTCGAGGATATGGAGACGACCCGCTTTGGCTTGAGCAAGAGCTTCTGCCATGATCTGGCGAGAAAGACCGCCGATCTTGATATCCATTTGCAAAGCGGTGATACCATCTCGGGTACCGCAAACTTTGAAATCCATGTCGCCCAAGTGATCTTCATCACCGGAAATGTCGGAGAGAACCGCATAGCGATCGTCTTCTTTAATCAACCCCATGGCAATACCTGCCACTGGCTTCAGAATCGGGATCCCTGCGGCCAACATGCCCAAGGTACCGGAACAAACGGAGGCCATAGAGGAGCTACCGTTGGATTCCAAGACTTCGGAGACGATACGGATCGTATATCCAAATTCACGCAGAGAAGGGATTACACGGCTCAAGGCTTTTTGGGCTAAATTCCCGTGTCCAATTTCTCGACGCCCTGGGGAGCGTTGCATGCGCGCTTCGCCCACACAGAAAGACGGGAAATTGTAGTGCAGCATGAAGCGGGTCTTTTGATCGCCGCCCCATAGGTTGTCAGTACGTTGTTGGTCTTCGGAAGAAGCCAAAGTCACAGCGGCAAGGGACTGGGTTTCGCCCCGTGTAAAGAGGGCAGATCCGTGAGGACGAATAAGGGTCCCCACTTCACAGCTGATAGGGCGCACTTGATCGAGGCTACGTCCGTCGATACGCTTGCGATCGGCAAGGATCATCTGGCGCATATAGTCGGACTTGGCTTCTTCAAAGGCTTCTTTAACCTGAGGGATTTTCTTTGCATCTTCGCCAGCAATCTCTGCAACAAGGCTGCGACCGAGGGCTTTTAGTGTGGCGTAGCGAAGCAATTTATCTTGGATGGCAAAAGCTTCTGCCAACTTGGTTTGTCCCAAGGTGCGCACTTGTTCGATGATTTCAGGAACGATCAACTGAGCGGGAACTTCCCACTTGGGCTTACCAATTTCTCGTTGCACTTCTTCTTGCATATCGAAGAAAGGACGCATGGTCTCTTGGGCAAAATCGATAGCATCGAGGATCTGGTCTTCAGAGAAGAAATTACAACCGGCTTCTACCATCAATACAGCATCGCGTTTGCAAGCGATATTGAGGTCGAGCTCGCCTTCTTCTCCTTCGAGAGGATCTACGACATGCTTGCCATCTTCATATCCCACTCGCAAACTTGCCACAGGACCGTTGAAGGGAATTTCACTGATCATGAGGGCTGTGCTGGCACCCAAGAGCCCGAGGGTGACTGCGCTGTAGCCTACTTCATAAGATACAACAGAAACGGTAATCACGGTTTCGTTGCGGTACGTACTTGGGAAGCAAGGACGCAGGGGACGATCGATCACGCGGGCCATCAAAGTGGCTGCATCTGTAGGCTTGCCTTCGCGCTTGGCATAACCACCAGGCACGCGACCTACCGCGTAGGCTTTTTCCAGATATTCAACGCCTAGTGGGAAAAAATCCAGGCCAGGAGTTGGCTCAGGGGCTGCACAAACCGCCACGAGCACTTGGGTGCCGCCGCAGGTAACCATGACAGAACCGTTGGCTTGCTTGGCAAACTTACCGAATTCAAATTGAATGGTTTTACCATCGATTTCTACTTTTCGAATCAGGGACATAGCAAATCCTTCAGATATACAAAACTATAGGGAGCATAAAACGCATACGCCGTGTGGGTTTCCACAATTGGAAGTATGGTATATCACATCATGTAAAGGGAAAAGTAGAGAATCAGGAGGGAGAGCAAGAGGGCTGAGGATCCACTGCCCCCCTGCGATTCGCACTATTTACGGATACCCAATCGTTGGATCAAGGTCAGGTAGCCTGCATGATCGCGGTTGCTCAAGTAATTTAGCAAGCTTCTTCGCTGGCTTACCAACTTCATCAAGCCGGAGCGAGAGTGGTGGTCCTTGCGGTTGACCTTGAAATGCTCATTGAGGTACTCCAAACGGGAGGACAACAGGGCGATTTGTACCTGAGGAGACGCAGTATCTGTCTCATGAAGGCGATATTCACTAATAATTTTGGCGCGTTGCTCGGTTCCGACTGACATAGATCTCTTATCCTTACGTATGGATCCACCCAAGGGTATGGGCCTTTTCTACCAAAGAAACCCCACTTGTAGCAAAATTGGAGGCGGTTTGAAACCTTTTTTTTCTTAGAACGCTGCAAAGCAAATAATAACGTTTTGAATTTTTTACCTACTTTTTTCTAAGAAAATTTGAGAAGGTGGAAGTGTATTCAATGTAAAAAAGTAAGCGAGGGAAATGAATGGGACTTTTCATCAAAAAGCCACTCAGTGAGCTGTGCGCAGAAGCAGAAACAGGGGGCGGACTCAAAAAATCCCTTTCGGCATTTAACCTCACCACCCTGGGTGTAGGCGCCATCATTGGTGCGGGGATTTTTGTGCTCACGGGGCAAGCAGCCGCTACACATGCGGGCCCTGCCATTGTCCTCTCCTTTGTATTAGGGGGGATCGCCTGTGCCTTTGCGGGGCTTTGCTATGCAGAGATGGCAGCGCTGGTTCCCATAGCAGGATCGGCCTACACGTATGCCTACGCCACCATGGGCGAATTCATTGCTTGGATGATCGGCTGGGATTTGATCTTGGAATATTCCCTCGGGGCCACGACGGTAGCCATCGGTTGGTCCGGGTATGTGGTAAGTTTTTTACAAAATATTGGCATTATAGTACCGCCTCAATTCACAGCGTCTCCAGGATCTGTACTCATTAACATCCCTGCAGATATTGCGGCCAGTCTTAAGATCCACTCCGGATGGTCCCAATTAAGCAACTTAGATGAGGTGCTAGCTTCTGCCAATATCTCTACCGACACTTTCGAACATATTACCGCCATCTGCAACCTCCCTGCCATGCTGATTGTTGCTGCTCTCACTCTCTTCTTGATACGGGGGACGCAACAATCCGCTCGATTTAACAACGCTATGGTAGTGGTTAAAGTTGCCATCGTGCTGCTCTTTATCATCATGGGATTGCCGCTGGTAGACACAGCGAACTGGGGGGGTTCTTTTCTGCCTGCAAATACCGGTGAGTTTGGCCATTTCGGTTGGAGCGGTGTCATGCGCGGTGCGGGTGTCGTCTTTTTTGCTTTCATCGGGTTCGATGCCGTATCAACGACGGCTCAGGAAGCCAAGAATCCACAACGAGACATGCCCATCGGGATTTTAGGCTCTCTCATTGTTTGTACGATTCTCTATATCTTGGTGGCTTTTGTCCTCACCGGTGTCATCGATTACCGACTCTTGGATGTAGCAGATCCCATTGCAGTGGGAATCGATGCCATGGGGATGAAGTGGTTGTCTCCCTTTGTAAAAGTAGGGGCCATTGCGGGTCTTAGCTCCGTGGTCTTGGTACTCTTACTCGGCCAATCTCGGGTATTCTATGCGATGTCACGAGATGGGCTCTTGCCTCCATTTGCTTCTAAAGTACATCCTCGATTTGGCACTCCCTACCTCACCACGCTGGTAACCGGAGGGATTGTCATGATCCTCGCTGGTATTTTACCTATGCATATGGTGGGCGAGCTAGTATCGATTGGCACCTTATTTGCATTTACTGTCGTATGCCTTGGAGTATTGGTATTGCGATATACAGAACCTACTGCACACCGCCCCTTTCGCACCCCCTTCGTATGGGCTACCTCTATCTTAGGCGCCGCTTTTTCCATCTTCTTGATGGCAGGATTGCCAGGAGATACTTGGATTCGGTTGTTGGTCTGGTTGGTGATCGGTCTTCTGATCTACGGGTGCTATGGATATCGCCATAGTCATCTTCGTAATCGGTAGTTTTTCTTTGCAACCCCCTATGGGGTTGCTTTTTTCTTTTTTCTTTTTTCGTAACTACCCAGGTAATTGCCTTTTTTCTTTTTCTTTTTCTCTTTGGGCACCAGCTGCGCAGTTGCTCAAACCCTCCTTGCCTCGCAATGGGAGAACGGGGATCTCTTTCCAAGATGACACGTCAAGGCCGGCTCTCGCTCGGGGCCTCCCACCCTCTCTCAATCGCAGAGCCAACCCTCGTCAGAGAACCCAGAATGTCCGCTGCGCTTTCGACCCGGGTAGGGTCCCCCCAAGCGGCTGCCCTTGGCGCGTCATCTTGGAAA
>CANJLI010000059.1 GCA_947475005.1 Deltaproteobacteria bacterium
GCATCTTACATGGTAACCGAAAGGAATTCCACCGCTCTCCCATTGCGAGGCAAGGAGGGTTTGGGCAACTGCGCAGCTGGTGCCCAAGAAAAGAAAAGAAAAGAAAAGAAAAGAAAAGAAAAGAAAAGAAAAGAAAAGAAAAGAAAAGAAAAGAAAAGAAAAGAAAAGTTACTGCACAGAAGCGGCAGCAGCAGCAGCCCCTGGGGCCACCCCTGCGGCAACAGCCGAAGTAACAGCAGATTGAACTGAGGTTGCATCTGTCACATCAACACCCATTGTCTTCAGTTTTTGAATCCCCTGATTATAATTGAGAATGCGGTTATCATATTTATTCATTTCATCCATCAGGTTTTGGATTTGGAGACGAGTCTGCGAAATAGAAGTATTTAAGACATTTTGAAGCTGATTGTAGATATTTGTGACATTGAATTTTTCTTCAAGATCATGATTCAATCCAGTCGCGCACTGATTGCCCGTTTCTTTAAAAACTTTAAACTGTTCCATCAGCATGGCTCCTAACATAGCAGCCATATCTGCATAAAAAAGGAACATGATTCCACCGCCGAATGCAAAACCTATAACTACAATTCCAACAAAAATAGCCAATTCAGAAAATCCTGCCCGTAATTTTTGCATCCGATCGCGTTGTGCCACAAAATTTTCACAATCGGTGATTGAAATGGATAGATTTTTAGCAAGAATATTAACCTGTGACATGAAAGCAGTAAGGCTGCTTAATGCGTTAGATAGGTCTACGGCTTTTCTCTGTACCTCGGCTTGAAATACATTGGTGTAGGAAAAGGTACGGGTTACCTGTACGAGATAGCTACACGCATCTAAATTTGTAACTGAATGAATCTTTGAAATGCATGGATTTAGAATATAGTAAAACCGACCTGTAGGAGCTGCAATATCTGGATAGGAGATAGCGGGTGACATATTGGTTACCACTTCGCAGGCATTGTGTTGATTCCAGGCTAATGTCCATGCCCATTGAAGTGTGTTCTGATTGGAGGGATTAATTAAAGTATTTTCTACCAAGGTCCCATCTTGGGTTTTAAATTGAAAACTGGCTGCGCATCGCAAGATTTGTACATAATCGGCATTCTGAAAATTAATCGAAAGCGTGGGGACTTTTAGGCCATCAAATAACAAACTTGGTGCTTGTTGAACATCTTTTTGTATCGTAATGGCTGCCTCTGCCGGATTTAGGTAGAGAGGTCCTTGCGTGTCGGTGTCGGTATTAATAAGAGCTGCTGCGATAGATGGGGGGAGGTCCGATTCCGTATTGTCTTTATTGGGTGTACAATGGGACATCCCAAACATGCCTAAAAATAGACAGAATGAAAATAAAATTCGGCTTGTTTTTTGCATGTTTTTTTTCATTGTGTAATCTGTCTCCTTTGTGCAAGGACTTCCTCTAGCTGTGCTTGATAATCGGGTATGGCAAAGTTAGGTGTTGAAATGACTTGGTTTCCATTTTTTGCATTGTCAATTTGGGTTTTCCAAAAAATTTGCAAATCTTTTTGGAACGCAATTTGAGCCATTAATTCTTTTATTTTATTTGAATCAGTAATGTCAGCTGAAGTACAGGTCCTTGGCATATCCGAAGAACTTGCCATGATGTTTGTTAATATATGACCGAACGTAAAACCCCCTGCCATAAATCCGAAGTGCATATAGAAAGCAAAAAATCCACCTCCTGAAAAGGTAACTATTCCGATTCCAAGTTCGATTCCACTACCGATCAACTGTGCGAGTGCGTTTTTCTTTTTCAGTGCTTGGGCCCGATCCTGTTCCGTTTTGGCACAATTATCTAAATCATCAGAATAAGTTTGAGCCTCTTCGGTGATTTTTTGAGAGATGCTTGTAATATTTTGAGTCGCGATGTTTTCTTGCCGCAGGGCATTGTTGATTTTGTCGTCGCGACTGTTGGTGTACGTAAGCAAAGGGGCTGAAATGGCAACTTGACGCGAACAGTTTCGGTTACTGGCTTGTCCTACATTCAGGAGACGGGAAGGAGTAACGCAGGCGCGTACCAAATAAAACCAGCTACCAGAAGGAGCAAACGTATCTGAAAAGGTAGCATTGGTTGTAGCCAGTGATAATTGTGCACAATCGTTGTTGGCAAGTGCCAGTGCAAAATAATCGATGCTGCTATAGAGGGCATCTTTTTGAGCTTGTGAAAGGGTTGATACCGCTAGGTTCTGAATGGACGTTGATTCCAATCCGGTTTCAATCACCGTTTTGTTATTACAGCGGATGATTTCTACATAGTCAGCTTGTGGAGGGAGTCTGTAACTCAAAATAGGACTCTTGGCATCCAGATAGGCTTCGAGTCCAATGACTAACGCGAGGGGGTAGAAGGGAGAAAGGTCGAGATCATAGGGGTTTACCGAGGGGCGGACAGGGATTATAGGGACAGAAGACTTGGGGGTTAAAAGAGTGGCTTGCGCCTCTGCGTCTGCAATAGCTTGGTCGGCAGTGCTACTGCCCTTGTTGGTGCAACTTACACAGAAAAGTAAGAGCCATGGTAAAATCGAAGTCTTCATAGTTGGGGTACTCATATTGATGACCTATGGCGCATGCATCGGCATTTTTTCTTTTTTATAAAGATTTGGGGAAAAAACGCAGGGAGAAGACCTTTTTCCATAGACTCCAAGTAGTTATTGTTTTGATAATTTTTTTTCTTATCGGTTTCTAGATCAATAGGTTATAAACCATGGTGTTTAGAAGGGGTTTATTATAGAGTGCGGCATGAAAAATGATCGCAAAGGATGAAAAAGATGCGGATTGATGCAGATGTAAAATTGGGATTTAAAGATGTATTGATTCGACCCAAACGCTCCACGCTCAAGAGTCGTTCTGAGGTATCTTTGTTGCGGCGATATATATTTCGCTACAGTCGCCAAGAATGGGAAGGCATTCCCATTATGGCAGCCAATATGGATACGGTCGGTACCTTTTCCATGGCGGAAGCTTTGTCTAAGCAAAGCCTCTTAACCATGATTCACAAGCACTATACATTGGCTCAGTGGCGTACCTTTCTGTCAAGTTGTTCGCCCGCTGTATTTGCCCATACTGGGGTTAGCATTGGAATGTTGGAGAAGGATGAGGCTCTTTTGGATGCCCTTCTCACAGAATTTGCTGGGATTCGGTTTATTTGTATCGATGTAGCGAACGGATACACGGAGCAATTTGTCTCTTTTATGAGCAAAATTAGAGAAAAATACCCGGACAAAGTCCTTATTGCAGGGAATGTGGTTACACCCGAGATGGTGGAAGAGCTGATTTTGTCCGGAGCCGATGCGGTGAAGGTCGGCATCGGGCCTGGTAGTGTTTGCACCACACGTGTCAAAACAGGGGTGGGTTACCCCCAATTGTCTGCTGTGATTGAATGTGCAGATGCGGCCCACGGTCTTGGTGGACTGGTGATCTCTGACGGTGGGTGCACGTGTTCAGGGGATATTGCAAAAGCATTTGGGGCAGGTGCTGACTTTGTCATGGTCGGCGGATTGTTGGCGGGGCACCTAGAATGTGAGGGACAGGTGCAAATGAGCAATGGAAAAGAGATCATGGAGTTCTATGGGATGAGTTCGGAGCAGGCGATGAAAAAGCATGTGGGAGAGGTAGCCTCCTATCGGGCTTCTGAGGGCAAAACCGTACGTATTCCCTATCGGGGTTCTGTTGAGCAGACAGTCTCCGATCTATTGGGTGGTGTACGGTCTGCTTGTACCTATGTGGGGGCTTCTAAGCTCAAGGAACTGTCCAAGCGAACGACATTTATTCGGGTGCAGGAACAGGAAAACCAGGTGTTTGATTCCTAATTAGAATAAAAGAGGGGGGCTCATGATCAAATCGATCGTCAAGGTCCATGACCGAACGCAATTGCAAGTCATGTTTGATTATTTGCTTGCGACAGATTCGATACTAGCGAAGGCGAAATATCAACGCTACAAAGTGGATCTGTTTCTCTTTTATCCCCCTCAGATGCATGTGACCCGACAAAACTATTCCAAAAGTCTCTTCTATAGTGATCTACGTACGTTAACTCGCTTACAAGAACCTCGGTGGAGGTTCAAACAATTTTTACCGATGTCCGTAGAATCACCTCTCTATAAGATTGCGGCTTTGCTGCAACAGCCAACGCGTACCCCCCAAGATGTGAGAAAGTTGATCGATCACATTCGTTCCTACTGTTGCCTATATGCAGGATACCTGTCTCGAAAGAAACGCCAGCGACAAAAATGGCTACGCTACCAAGAGGGTGCCCCGGAGGGGTTGGGAGAGGATGGTACTTGTCAATTGCTGGGCAAAGGATTTTCCTTGCTGCGTGCCTTGATCAATATGGAACAAACTGCTTTGCACGTCGAGTTGCTCGAGGCTGAAGTCGAAGCTGAATTTGTAGTAGCGGTGGAATATTGTTTTTTTCTCTTCCAAAAAATGGTGGCTTCTTTCTATCTTGAAACTAAATTTGCCTCTCCTTTACAGCCCCCTCCTCCTTCGACTAAAAAGATACGGGCTTATGTTCGATTGTGTTATTGGATTGCCTTGCGCAGAAAATTCCCCTTACTGACCGCAGGCAGCACAGAAGAAGAACTTGAGCTCTTTGCCAATCGGCAACGATCCTTAAAGCAACGCATGGAACAGCCCTTGTATGTAAAGTTGGAAACCCCTCGGTTTTTTCTATTTCGCAAGCAGCTGGGGTCTATGGTGGCAGCTGGTGCAGCAGCAACTTGGACATTGGTCATCAACCTTTTAATCTTCACCCAACTTCGTTTTACATTTCAGACTCTTTCTTTTCATAATGCCGATGGGGTCATCGGGTTGAGTACCTTATTGATCCTCATATCTTTCATCTTTGCATATATCATGCAAGATCGGATTAAGGAAATTGGGCGTTCTCGTTTTACCCAAGGGGTTTCAGGTGAATTGCCGGATCATCAGGAACGCATGTGGTCAGGCGCTGGAAAAGACCGAGTCTATGTAGGGTTTTTTACAGAGACTTGCAATTTTATTCGATATGACAATTCTCGTATTCGAGAGATTCAAAAAAAACGAGCTGTAGGTTCCGGAGGCATGGGGTTGCATCAGGAATCGGTGTTGCATTATGAGCGAGAGATCGCATTGTCTTGTGCATTGCCGAGTCAAATTTCTGTTCCAGTAATGGGATTGCGAGATAATATTCGATTGAATATGAAGCAATTTCTCCCGAAGTTAGATGAGCCGCACTACCATACGCCGTATGTGGGGGCCCAAGGTGAGGTCGCTGTGTTACGCGTACCAAAAAATTATCAGTTGGATTTGGTTTGGGTGGTTTCTGAAGTTGGGGTTACTCCTAGTGGGGAGCTACAGCCGCAGAGAAAACGATTGATCCTCAATAAGGAAGGGTTACTTCGCGTTGAGGATGTGTAACTTACTCGTTCATAATAAATCTTCCATACTCTGATGCAACTCTTTCAACTCTTCCGGGGATAGGGGTTCGTTTATGGGGTCAGCTTTTTCCGCTTTTGGTAATAAAATCATCCTCGGGAAATTTAACCAGGTCTCCTCTATGCTTTTTAAGCTGTGTGTTGATTTTTCTCCGTATGGCATGTCTCCCTTTTTTAGAAGATAGTGATGCCAGTTTACATACTTGTCGTTTCTCCATGCAGATTGAATCACATTTAGCTTTGAATAAAACTTATTATCTCCAATAGTTATTCTTCGAGTAGAAGGACTCCCCCAAAGATATGAGCCTAATGGGAGTATATCATCGGCCCCCGTGTAATACTCTCTGCTAATTGTATCAAAGAGTTTGCTGCTTTCTGGTGTTACCAAATTTTCATATACCCTCAACATCTCCTCTGGAGACATCTCAGCTGGTTCGGATTTGAATCTTGTCCCGTGTTTCTCTAAAAAATACCGTGCAAAATATTTAACAAGTTTTCCAACTGATGCAAGTGTAGGGTCTCCAGAGGAGAAAGATAGTTGCTTAGCACCAATTTTATTATTCTTAAATGAGACAGCTGTATCAACTTTACCATTATGATTGCTATTTCCCACTAATGTAGCGTGATAGCCAGGCATGGGCAGAATATTTAGATTTATTTCGCCTACTGGCTTTGGAAGCAATGCATTAAAGCCATGTGAAAGTTCATTTTCTGCTACTAAAATGACGACATCTTTTACATTCTGTTGCAACATCTTAATCCGGTCCCAGAATAGCGTTCCTACGGAAAGCGCGAGCCCGGGTACTGGATCAATTAGAAAAAGATTGACTTTAATATGTTGAAGTTCGGCATCATAAAACATTTCATTCGCTAGTTGGATTCCAGTTATGGCGCCTCGGCTCCAACCTATAATATTAACAACTTGAATGCGTTTTTTCTGTTTCAGCATACCTGCATGGTGTATGTTTTCACTCTTTCCTTTCATAATATTTAATATATTTTCAACTGTTTCTTTAGTTCCAAAGCCTGCATATATTCCCAACCTTTCATCGTAAACGGTAACTTTTTTACTTGTGGAAGTTTCCAAAAGATCGTGATTTTGACTTCCAGGTCCATCTATGCCTATAAAATCAATGTTTTTTTCTCCTGCTGTTTCAGTTTCTAAGACAGAAATAGTTTCTCCAGTAGGATAGACAGCTGACGGGGGGCCATCCTTTTTTAAGCTAGATCCTGTTCCTCTTAGATAAACAGTAAATATTTTAGGACTTTCTTTTTCAGCAGCCACTATATCTTTACGGGGCTTTGTATATGGGATTAATGGGTCACAAGTCTCATTTCGAGTCTTTGGGCACTTCAGTGCGTTGCAAACATAAAGAGGAGGTGACTTCGGAAGTTGATTTGTTTCGGTGTAAATCAATCTGCTCGCACGAAGTTGAAGGTGAGAAAATTTCTCATTATTTTCGTCATCAGATATAACCATGGATTCTGCTTCTTCCCCCACTATAGAATATAATTGGTCTTGTTCAATATGCAAAACTTCTGCAACCTTAATATCTTTGTCGTGATGATAATACGTGCAAATGGGAAGAAACGTTTCCGCCTTTGCCAATCCTGTAGCTAAAAAGGATAAAATGAAAAAAACGATATTTTTGCAACGCATAACTACAACCTTTCAAAATAGAGTTGAAAAGGTTGTCGGCTGTTTGTTTACTTACTGAAATTTTTTTGGGATAGAGTGGGCCCCGGTGCGGGTGTCCCCATAAACGCAATCTGCATTTTGTTAATTTTTTTAGGCCTTTACTTGTTTGTTCGGGCCTACCCAGGTAGTTATTTTTTTCTTTTTTCTTTTTTCTTTTTTCTTTTTTCTTTTTTCTTTTTTCTTTTTTCTTTTTTCTTTTCTTTTCTTTTCTTGGGCACCAGCTGCGCAGTTGCCCAAACCCTCCTTGCCTCGCAATGGGAGAGCGGTGGAATTCCTTTCGGT
Source organism: Deltaproteobacteria bacterium (assembly GCA_947475005.1). GTDB lineage: Bacteria > Bdellovibrionota_B > Oligoflexia > Oligoflexales > Bog-1112 > CANIBL01. The sequence goes on from CANJLI010000059.1 coordinate 7,414, forward strand.
TACCATGTAAGATGCCAAGGCCGGCGCTCGCTCGGGGCCTCCCACCCTCTCAAAATCGCAGATAGTATTTTAGTCATGGACAGTAAGCTCTTGGCTGCGATTTGTGACCCGGGTAGGTCCTCCCAAGCGGCTGCCCTTGGCCCCTCAAATGGTAAC
>CANJLI010000060.1 GCA_947475005.1 Deltaproteobacteria bacterium
CTTGGGATGACAGGGCGCCGCTGCTACGCAGCCTTGGGATGACAGGGCGCCGCTGCTACGCAGCCTTGGGATGACAGGGCGCCGCTGCTACGCAGCCTTGGGATGACAGGGCGCCGCTGCTACGCAGCCTTGGGATGACGGAAATTACACCGGGGAACCGAGAAGGATGTTACTTACCCTTTGGCTTATAGATCTTTTTGAAGTAAGGAAGTTTGGATTCCACAGGAAAAAAAGATTTGAGGCACTTCAGGGATTTAAAGTGGACAACCCCATAGGGCTTGTACTTTTTTTGCTGGGCTTGCCACGTCATCCCTTCTCCAGAATAATCGATCTCGTGCCACTCCCTACCGATGATGTGAGAGGTATTGAGATCGAAGGCCCCCACATTCTGAATTTGAAAATCCCGGATCACCTCTACGAGATAGGCAGCCATTTTCTCTGCTTCTTCTGCGGGAAGATTTCGAGATTGAATGGAGATTCGAAGTTGTTGGGTAGTTTTGGGTGCTATTTTTTCCAGCGCTTCCAAAGCAGAAATTTTACCACCAACCCCATACAGCATAGAGCTAAAATTTAAATATGCACAAAGAAGAGCGGCAAGAACCCTCACAAAAATACCCGCGCAATCTCGAGAAATTCTTGAGGCGAGAGGGTATCACAGCGACGAGAGAGATCGATATGCTCTGGCAAGGTTTTCCCCATATGGAGAAAGGGGCCTAAGCTGTTGCTTAGTTTTTTCCTGCGCTGATGAAAGACCTGACGGGTGAGTTTCTCGACTTGTGCCAAAAGAGCTGGCTCCTCTTGCACAGCAGGTGGGAGAAGCGAGATCACTGCACTGTCCACCTTGGGCACAGGGTAGAAGCAAGCACGCTCGACCTTGAACTCCACCTTCGCCTTGGCACGCAGTTGCGTGTAGACGCTCAAGCTACCATAGCTCTTCTCATTCACTGGGGAACACAACCGTTGGGCAAACTCGAGTTGCACCAAGAAGAAGAGGCCCTCGATGGCAGAAAGCTCTGGCAACGTATGCATCAAAATCGGAGAGGAAATATTGTAGGGAATGTTACCACAAATGGCCTTGCGCCCTGGATTTTGCCGCACCCAGCCTGCAATATCAAATTTTAAAATATCCTCATTCACCACCGTCAGAGAACCAGCAGCTTCGCTTTCTCGATAGCGAGTCCCAATGGATCCCATATACTCCGCTAAATAATCATCCTTCTCTACCGCTGTAACCTGAAGCCCTGCCTCCACCAACTTGCGTGTGAGGATGCCTTTCCCAGGGCCAATCTCCAAAACATGGTCGACACCCCGTTGCACCAATAGCTCACACATCTTGACGCAAGGCCAATCCGTGTGGAGAAAAACTTGAGACAATGATTTTTTTTGACGATGTGGTTGCCCAGTTTTCATTTACGCCCCCTGCCCCAATTGGGGGCGATATCGTGAATAAACATCCCAGGAAAGATCACGAAATGCGTCTGCTCCCTGGGTACGAAATAGAAATCCACCATAGGCAGCAATCATCGCTGCATTATCCATGCAATACGCACGCTGCGGGAAAAAAGCAGGGATTTTCAACTCCTGCGCAACCCTCTCTCTCAAGCGCCCACTGGCTGCCACGCCACCCGCTACAAGCAAGCTCTTGGCAGTTGGATATTTTGCTAGAGCCAACTTGGTTTTTCGAATGAGTTGACCCAAGGCTTCCTCTTGAAAGGCAGCACACACATCCGCAATCGTAGCCTCAGACAAAACGCCCCCTTGCTCCTGCTGCAATCGCTGAAGCAAATATACCACATGGGTTTTGAGCCCCGAGTAACTAAACTGCAATTGGCTGCGATCCTTCATCATCACCGGCATAAGGTATTTCTTGGGATCGCCTTTCTTAGCCCAGGATTCAATCTTGGCTCCACCTGGGTATTCCATGCCCAACATCTTGGCTACTTTGTCGAAGGATTCCCCACAGGCATCATCGATGGTAGAAGCGAGCAACGAGAAGTGAATCGGTGTTTCCATCCAATACAAGTTCGTATGCCCCCCCGAAACCACCAATGCAAGAGCAGGGAATTTTGCCTCCACCGGTTCTGCGGTATCTAAAAAGGCGCCATGGATATGCCCATGAACGTGATCAACAGGAACCAAAGGTTTTCCGGTTGCCAATGCCAATCCTTTGGCAAAAGAAACACCCACCAGCAAAGATCCCACCAAACCAGGGCCTGATGTGACTGCGATATAGTCGATGTCCTCAATGGAAAGACGAGCCGCTTCGAGGGTTTTTTGATAGAGGGGCACCAAGACTTGCAGATGTTCTCTCGCTGCAATCTCAGGTACCACCCCACCGAAAACACGATGGCAATCAATCTGCGAGGCAACCTCTGACACGAGCACACGATGCTGATCATCTACAATCGCAAAACCGGTATCATCGCAACTCGACTCAATTCCAAGACCTAACACCTTGCCTCCTCTACTGTACCCAGACTAATTTTGTCGTCATCGGGCATCTAACTTATTTCTTTAACTTCTTCATCTGTTCTTCCGCAGATGTTGCTTCAGGCGTATTGGGAGATTTTGCTGTGAGCTCTCCGTAGTAGAGCAGCGCTGTTGCTTTGTCCCCCAACCGTCGAAAGCAATCCCCCAGTCGCAACTGAATTTTGGGATAAGAGGCTGACAAGGAAGGAATCTTTAACAATTTGTCGAACTCCAAAGCCGCCTCTTCCAACTGACCTAACTTAAACAGGCTTTCTGCGTACAGATAGTGAACCCGATCCCCATGCTTCAATTGCTTTTTCTTCAGTAACCCAGGGGCTTCTTCTGCAATGGCACTGTATTTCTTTTCTTTAAATGCAGTCTCAAAGCTTTCGCTTGTTTTTAGCTTCTCTTTCGAGCCACTATCCCCTTTGGTTGCTTTTTTATCGGACCCGCGGGAGGACTTCACCTTGCTCAAGGCCTTCAGCATTTCACCTTGGGCTTTTTCCAACGCTTCGATTTTTTGCTGCAGATCCTCCAATGTGGTCGCTATAGAGGGCTCGTCTTCCTTGCCGCCCGGTAGTCGCCCATTTTTAATCCCAATACGCAATAGATCGAGCTCTCCCTGCATGCGTTGGAGATCCGTCTGCATGCTATCGATCTGCACAGAGGAAGAGGCACCTCGTTGCCCGCTCGCCTGAAGCTGAGTCTCCAAAGCCAGAATCTTGGTTCGAGCCGTGAAAAGCTCGTCTTGCAGCTCTTTTTTATCCGAGCTCGTCAAACAGCCCACAACACAAAAAAAACCAGGCAAAACCCCCAACCATTTGAAACGCATGCATTTCCTCCTCGTTCTCGCAAAGTAAAAGTATAAAAGTGTAGAAAAATATGCCCAATTACGCAATGTCTTAGTGCCATTCTAGTTCAGACTACTGTACTTTCTGCCCCAAAATCTGCTACAAAGGAAGCGACTCCCAAACTATGTAATTCGCCATGCGCTGTTCGGATCGGAAAAAAAGGAATCATGCAGGAAAATCAGTTGGATACCGAAAATATAACGATCGAGACTCCCCCTACACCGAATGAAGATCTACCCGCGATCCTCGAAGTCGAAGAGGCCCTGCCCCCGCTTGCACCCCCTGTGCTTTGCGCCACCTTTGAGGAGGCAGGCGTAGAACCTGAGATCGCAGAGCAATTGCACAGGATCAAGTGGACCGCCCCCACCCCGATACAAGCGAGAACCTTGCCTCATAGTTTGCGCGGCAGAGATATCGCAGGATTTGCCCAGACCGGATCCGGCAAAACGGGCGCCTTTGCCATCACGTTGGCGAACTTCTTCCAGAAATCCAAGGACAAGGAGCCTCCTGTGGGCACCTTCGGACTTGTTATCACCCCAACACGCGAACTTGCCATACAAATCGGTGAGGAGCTTACCCACTTGTTCGAGCCATTGGGGCTGACCAATGTGATAACCGTAGGCGGCATGGATTGGGAAGAGCAGTTTCAACAGCTGCAAAAAAAACCATCTGTGATCGTGGCTACCCCTGGGCGTCTGAAAGATTTTATTACCAAAGGCGCCTTCCGCTTTGAAGATATTAAAATCTTTGTCTGTGATGAAGTGGATCGCATGTGCGACATGGGCTTTATCCAAGATTTGGAACTATTCCTCGATAAGCTACCGACCACCAGCCAAAAACTCCTGTTTTCTGCCACCAGCAGCGATGCCGTAGATGAAGTCATTTTTGAATACCTAAACGACCCCGAGTACGTATCCTTCGATCACGATGAGATCACCCCCGATCGAATCGAGCAGCACGCCCTTATCTGTGAGGCCCCTCAAAAGATCAAGGTATTGCTCTATCTCCTACGACAAACCCAAAGCCAACGCAGCGTTGTATTTGCCAACACCCGTCTCACCGCAGCTTGGTTGCACTATAAGCTCGGCGCCAACCAAATTCAGGCTGATTTGATTACAGGCGATCTCCCGCAAAACAAACGGGTTCGTTTGATTAAGAATTTAAAAGCAGGGAAAACCAACATCCTCATCGCAACGGATGTTGCCAGCCGAGGACTTCATATTCCTGGCATCACCCATGTGTACAACTTTGACTTGCCCGATGAACCCTCCAGTTACATTCACCGCATTGGACGAACCGCTCGTGCAGGCGCCCAAGGAAAAGCCTACAGTTTAATCTGCGACTGCTACGGAGAAAACTTCGTGGGGATCCAAGAGCTGCTCGGAAAAAGTAGCCCGAAACCCGCTTGGATCGAGGAAGAGTGGCTCCAAACTCCGGATCTTGCTGGAAATCCGTTCTCTTCCCAAATCCTACGCTTCGACTTCCAATCCAAAAAAGGATTTGAGTACGACGAAAATTGGGCCCAAAAGAAGGCCCAACAAGAGTTGGAAAGAGAACAACGAGCCAAACAACCAAGGCCCCAAGAACGCCCTGCACCTCGAGAGCAGACCCAAGGCCGCGCACAGGGGCTTGATCCTCTGGAGCAAAGCTATCAGCAACGCTACCAACAAGAGCTACAGCGCAAGCAAGAGAAACGCTCTTGGTGGGTACGCCTCGTGGACAAGGTACTGTCTTTCTTCCGTCCTAAGTCCAAATCTGCTTCTACAAAGAACAGCGGTTCTCACAATCGTCCGCCCTATGGACAGAATCGCAATCGGCCTCATAGTAACAACCGCCCTTCCCACTCCAATCGAGAGGGAGGCCCATACCGAGATAACCGCCGTGACGGCAACCGAGGAGATTCCCGTGAGCCGCGCAGAGACAGCGGCAGAAGAGAAGGCGGCGGCGGATACAGGGATTCTCGTCGAGATGGTCCTCGCGAGGGAGGCTATCGCCCGCAGAGCAACCACACCAACCCTCGGCAAAGCGGAGGTCACCACCGTTCCCCTCATCACGATGATGCTTCACACCAGAAGCGTCCCCATAGTTCGGATTCTCGGGGGCGTCCCCCTCTCAAGAAAGACGAGACCTAGCTCTGTCGGAGGCCCGTGACTGGGCGGCAGCCTCGCCTGTACTCCCTCCTCGGTCTGCGCATGAAAGGTGGCCATAAACCCCGAATGGCCCGCATGCAGCACCTGGAGAAACGGACAAACACTAGGGTCACGCATCTCTCCGACGACGATGCGATCTGGATGCAATCGAAGGCACTCCGTAAAAGCCGCTTGGAAGGAGAAACTCCCTCCCGTTACGTGGTGAGCATGCACGGCAAGCTTGATCCACATGGGAGACGAAAGCGGCATCTCCAACAGATCCTCGATAATCAGCACTTTTTCTGTGCGTGCCACCTGCCGCAGCAGCAAAGTAAGAAATGACGTTTTCCCGCTCCCCGTAGGCCCACAGATCAGCAATGGGCGTCGAGACTCTGCCCACTGGATAATCTCCGGCAGCCATGCCTCCCCTGCAAAATTTTCAAGCTGTAAACTCTCAAATCGATGCCTGCGCAGGGAAAAAATCGGCCCACAGGCAGAGACCGGTGGCAAAATGCCGTGCCATCGAAAAGCCCCTTGCTTCCACATCCCCCCTGCACTCGGCGTGCGAGGCGTGAGGCGGAGCTGCTGTTCCAAGCAAAAGATCTGCAGCTGCTCCATCCAGGCATGAATATCCTGAAAAGGGGAAGGATGAGCGGATAAGACACCCTTCGAGAGAAGACACAGGCTTTGTGTCCCGATCACGGTAGCTTCATCCAACGCAGGATCTTCAAAGTGCACACATAGGTCGTCAATCCAACGGTTCATGCCCGAACCCCTTGCGCAACTGTAGCCGTGCGGCCCCACATGGAGGTATTCATCAGCAAGTGGAGCAACTCCTCTGCCGATTGCACAACTTCAGCTCCCTCTTCAATTAAGCCCCGATTGCCCTCCGACCAGGGATCATCGGCATCATATTGAAAGGTGATCAACTCTCGACCTTGATCCAAAGCCATTTTCGCAGTCACCATGGTACCGGAGCGATTCCCCGCTTGGATCACCACAGTAACGGGGGAAAGCCCAGAAATAATCCGATTGCGAATGGGAAAATTTTGGCGATATGAAGAGGTGCCCCACAGACGCTCCGTAAGCCAAACCCCGTTCTGCGCCTCAATCTCTCGAAAATATCGCAAATTCCCCTGGGGCCCGATCAACGGAAAGCCTCCCGCAAAGACCACCACCGCAGGCGCCGGGGAAGCTCCAGCTCGCAAGACCCCTTGGTGAGCTGCGATGTCACATCCGTAGGCCCCCCCGCTCACGATGCTGATACCACATTGCGCAGCCTTGTATCCAAGGGAATAGGCGTGTCGAGCTGCCTCTTGGGAGCAGCGTCGAGACCCGATAACGGAGATCTGGGGATACAGCAAAATTTGTGGATCCCCTTTGATAAATAGACTCAAGGGGGGATCTGAAATGTGACGCAACAAGGGGGGATACATAGAGTCAGAGAAGCATACGATGGTAATGTCGTTGTCTGCACAAATTTTAGCTTGTGTAGCCGCAGTTGTCGCGAGTACGCGACGAGACTCCCGGGTGGAGAAGCAACGGGCAAAACGCCCGCGAGTAGGGTCACTACGTTGGTACAGTTGCTCGACCCACTGAGTCCAAGATCCTTCGGAAAGGGGCTCGTCTTCAACTTCAAACTCATACTGGCAATCGTAAGGGATGTACACACGACTGACTTGACTGGCCACATGAGCCAAGAATAAAAAAGGGTGCATGGAGAAACCCGCAAGGTAGAGAAGTTATGTTTCTACCTTGCAGGAGAGAGACGATGTCATCCACGGAC
>CANJLI010000061.1 GCA_947475005.1 Deltaproteobacteria bacterium
CCCCCATTAAACCGACCGACCTGTAGGTCGGATATTTATCAAAATTATTGATAAATAACGATTACATAGAGATGTGGGCATACGATAGGGTAGAGGGATCCCGACGGGTTGTAAATCGCAGCCTGGTTTTGACTGTCTATGACTAGGGTCTTGTCTGCGATTTCAAGAGTCGGGAAGAATCTGCCTGAGCGCCGGCCTTGGCATCTAACATGGTAACCGAAAGGAATCCTACCGCTCTCCCATTGCGAAGCAAGGAAGGGCTTGGGAAAACTGCGCAGCTGGTTTCCCAAAATAAAAAAATAAAAAAAAGGCAACTACCTGGGTAGTTAAAAAAAAGATAGAATGTGGAGATCAAAATCCACAGGATCATCCCTATGAAGCATCTGGCATTTCTCGTCAGTCTATACGCTGCATGTAGCAGCGCTATCGGATATGCTTTCGTCTTGGCGCTGCCCAAGTTAGATAGCACCCTCTATTTGGGCGCATGTACCTTAGATGATGAAGCGATACTAGATGATGCAGCCATACTGCGATTTTGTACCCAACCCAACCTCGACATGGATATCTTGACGAATTTTCGCGCCGAACACTCCCTCCATCAGGTCGGCAGACTCTACATCGGCTCTCACTATCGACACTATTCTCTTCATTTCCAAGGTTTTCTGCACCAAAGCTCCTCCCTTAACCGCTCCACCACCTCGCTCACTCGCTATACCGAAATGGCAGCCATTCGCATTGGAAACTATGCCTATGACCACTGGAACCTTACACTGGGTGAGCAACCTCTCCCCTTTGGACTTCATTTCAATCCCATCCAAGGGGCGTACTACCAATTCAACAATGAAAGGTACTGGAGATCTCCCACCTATGGCGTCAATATCGGATGGGACAATTGGCAAAAAATTCGCATCGAAGCAGGCTGGGCCTCTGACTTCAAAAAATCAAATGACCCCACGCAAAAAAAAATAAAGACAGGGGTAGGCGCTCGATTTATATACGATTTTTCTGCACTCAATGGCACGCGATTCATCCTCTCTCTCAGCGGTGAAAATATTGGAACACGAAAAGTGGGTGCAGCTCTCTTGCACAATGCAAAAGATACTCTGTTTCAAATAGAATGGATCCGAGAAAAAGATTTACAACAACCCTCCGACGCCGATTACTTGCAATTTCTTCGATTCTCCATCACCGGCCCGTACCAAAGAAACACCCGCACTGTGCTTCTATATGAAGATGCCTACAATTCCCATCGCATCGGAATTTTACAACAAGACTGGAAATTGCCCTTTCCCCTCCACTACCATATCGCCCTCGGATACCGAAAAGAAGAATCAGGAGTGGGACCCAACCAATGGATTCTATTCACAGGGATGACGCTACACCTATGAAAAATAGCTTGCTCACAATCTGCCTTCTCAGTTGGGCGAGTCCTCTACTCCAGGGAACAGAGCCAGAGCACCCCATTCAAGTGCAATCGAGTATTGAATATTCAATTCCTGATGCCAACTCCACTGCCGCCCGGGAAGAAAAAACCCTCCCTCGTATCGAATCTTACTTCAACAATCGAGATTTTTTACTCCAATTGAATCAAGGTGCCGATCTGCTCAATACCTCCATGGACACTTTGATGCAATCTATGTTCTATCACCTCCTCGATCATGTTTTTTATCGCAATATTACAGAAAACTTATTCCTAACCGTGTCGGATGAACGAGAAGTCTACTCTACAGAATCAGGGGCCTATGTAGTTGTAGACAAGATTCAGTATGGACCTGAATTTTACAAACAGATCGCAAACCTCCACGGCCTCGATGTATTTTTAGGTGCAAAATCCGGTGTAAACTTATTGGACATTCGCTTGCGATCCGATGCCCAACGCCTCACCGATGCCAAAGAACTGCCCCCGTATCGATATTTTATTAACAATTGGTTTGGTCTTGTTCCTCTCTTAGAAAGAATTCTCCCCCCCTCATTCAACCCCAATGAGATCTATGACCCCTTACAACAAGCGGAGACCCCTTTTCGATTCCCCATGACTGAGTCTGCTGTCGAATCCATGCCTGCGGGCACAATTCGCAGTTATTCCCTCACCGGTGGGGTATCCATTCCTTTTAATTTTCCATCCTTATTAAAAGGGCGAGAAAAAGACAATCTAAGCAAGATCGAGATTCAAAACCAACTCCCCTACGCCGTTTTTATACAGGGAGAGCATAAAATTCATGTATTGAAAAGATCATCTTCTATTTTTTGGGTAGGAGTGAGCAATACAGAAAGAATCGGACACAGTATTTCTGCTTTATTGGGGAAGACGTACTACTTTCTAAAAAACTCCATTCGCCCCATTCCATGGAGTGGGCTTGCCGTTCTTTTGGCTCCTCTTAAATATGAATGGTCCGATGCCATCGTACATAATTATGATCATCTATATGAATTTGATATGACGAACCCAATCGCAAAGAGCGCCTATTTTAAGGCCGTAGCTGGGGATTTTCGGCAGGCAGCTGAATTTAAAAAAGAACAAAACCGAACCGGTGTACGATACCATTTCACAAAACATAGAGATGCTGAGGAAACAGGGACCGAAAGTTCTCGAAATTTTATTCTCTTTCGTCATGCCCGCAATAAAAATGTAACCAAAGCTGAAACTAAACTCATCGAGCCCCAAAAAACTTCCTACTATTTGGAAGGCAGTGGCTCAATTCAAGACGAGGGTTGGGATATTTTGGTGGGAAAACATTCCATCACCTATGAATTTTCTGTCAGTATGGAGGTAGACAAACTCGCCGAAAAGAAAATTGTGATCCAAGATGCTGCCTATCGATTTCATGACGAAAAAAACAAATACCAAGCCCGTATTTTTTTGAATATTCAAGATCGCTACATGGACGCGAGAGATTACCAATTCTACATCGATACCCTGCGAAAATTTTCGAGACTTCCGATTTCCGAAGCCCCTATCATCCCTTTTTTTGATGAAGAAAAACAAAAACAAAATCGCAGGCGTCTGTATTTTCAATCTCCCATCGAAGCCCCCATTACCACTCATGTGGTAGAAACTGAACTGGGGAAATTTTCTGCCACCGGTACGATTGCGTTGTCTTTTGCTGCACTGACCACTCTCATACAAGCCCCTATTGAAACCCAATGGAAGGGCTTGGCCGATGCCTATGGCCTGCAAGAGACCCATCCCGATCGAACCCGTACCTCCTCTCGATATGCAGACTGGCTCAAGAAAGGATTGATATTGCCTGCAAAGTTGGTGGATGCACGATTCTTGTGGGGAGATGGGGTTTTAGAGGTGGATCATATTGTGGCTGCCTTGCAGCACCTGCGAAAAGCCACTGCACCACTCGATACGCTAAAAGGATTTTACAACCTATTTAACCTCGATTACCCTCATCTTGCCCTTGATGGCTTTCTTCGCATTCTTCAACACGCAACACCCTCGAAAGTCATCTTCAACATCGATCCCATTTCTGCTGTAGAACCGGGATTTCGAAAAAATTTACTCGACCTCAATCAGCAGGCCTTTACCTCATCTTTGCCATTTCCAGAAGCCCAACGCCCCTCCGTTGCAAAGGAAAAATTACAAGCTTTTTTCCCCAACCAGTTTGAGGAATTTCGCGACCACCCTACACTTGCCTCTCTTTCTCTTTCTCTTTCGATGGATGAAACAGACCAAGAGGAGGAGATTTTCCTTCGCATTCAAGCCAAAAATGTAAAACCCCACCAACCGCTGCAGCTCTTTTTACAGATGGAGGAAAGCGGCAAACACAAAGTAGGTAAACAAATCCTGAGCCAGAAAGTTGTAATCATTTATCCAACTGTAAAAACAGGGGGAGGGATTGTCCCCAAAAAATTACATCAACAGACCTATGAAGTCTGGATTACCGGAGCCAAGAGCCCCCTCTCCACCCTCTCGTATGATGCCCATATGGAAGCAGGGGGAGATATGCAGCTTCGTGTGGCAATCTCGGGGGATGGCAAGGCTTGGAGTGATAAGAAAATTCTGGGATTTTTTTATCAGGACCATCAACTATTTCGGTCTGAGTAGTACAAGGCCCAGCGGGGACACTCGCATCGGGTGTCCCCGCTGGGCCTAATGAGCACCCCCTTTCCCCTCGATTTTCATCTCCCCCACTGCTACATAGTAAGAAGATTCCGAAGTAAAAAGAGGGTGAAAAATTGCAAAATTATTTAGATATGATGGCGGATATTGTAGAAAAGGGCGAATTAAGAAAAGATCGAACTGGCACAGGGACTTATTCGGTATTTGGTCGCCAAATGCGTTTTGATCTTGCCAATGGATTTCCCTTGCTGACCACCAAGAAAATGCATCTCAAATCCATCATCCACGAATTGCTCTGGTTTCTGCAAGGCGATACCAACGTCAAGTACTTGCAGGAAAATGGCGTGCGCATCTGGAATGAATGGGCGGATGAAGAGGGGAACCTCGGCCCCGTCTACGGACACCAATGGCGCCGGTGGGAAACCCAGAACGGACCTGTGGACCAGCTCGCTGAGCTGGTGAAAAATCTCAAGGAAAATCCCCATTCACGACGGCATATTGTGAGTGCCTGGAACGTGGGGGATGTACCAAAAATGGCCTTGCCCCCCTGCCATCTATTGTTCCAGTTCCATGTGAGCCGCGGACGTCTGTCTTGCCAGCTCTATACCCGCTCCCAGGATTTTTTCCTGGGAACCCCTTTTAATATCGCGAGCTACGCTTTGCTCACCATGATGGTGGCCCAACAAGTTGACCTGGAACCCGGGGAATTTGTATGGACCGGAGGGGATGTGCACCTGTACACCAATCATATGGAACAAGCCCAACTCCAGCTCTCTCGCAAGCCACTGGCACTGCCGACGATGAAGATTCTACGGCGCCCGCCCAGCTTGTTTGAGTATAAGTACGAAGACTTTGAACTACAGGGCTATGAGTGTCATCCTGGAATTTCAGCCCCTATTTCTGTCTAACAATCCCTTTCACATTATGAGACTTCCATGCCAACGCCTTCCCATATTTCGCCCTCTATTGAGATTTCCCTGATCGCAGCCCTGGGACAAAAACGTGAGATTGGCAACAACAACGAGCTCCTCTGGCGCATTCGAGAAGATTTACAAAACTTTAAGCGCCTCACCCTGGGGCATATCATCCTGATGGGACGTAAAACTTACGAGTCCATCGGGCGCCCCCTTCCAGGGCGGACGACTTTGGTGCTTACGCGACAGGAAAAATATGAAGCCCCAGGTTGTATTATGGTACACACCTGGGACGCCGCGGTGGATTACGCGCAACACGCGGGAGAGAAAGAGCTCTTTGTGTGTGGAGGTGCCGAGATTTATGCCAAAGCATTACCGCACGCCTCTCGCATGTACCTGAGCTGGATCGAGGCTACGCAAACTGCGGATGCCTACTTTCCTGCGTGGGTGGCTACGAAGTGGCGCGTGGAGCTCGAGGTAGGTTTCCCAGCAGGAGAGAGCGCCCCTGCGTGGCGGTATCAGGTGTTGGAACGCATTTCTCAATGATGGGATGTAGAAAAGGATTTGAGTAGATGAAGTATGGCTTGGTAGTGGGTTGTTGGATCTGGAGCATGAATGCACTGGTTGCTTCGGAGGTTGCACCACTCAACATAGAACGAGATAGACCGCCTATTCCGAACAACTGCTGGACTGAAGTCGTATGGGAGAATGAGGAAGCGGATGATGAGAGAGAGGAGGAGGTTATAATTACGATAACTACCCTCCCACCTCCTCGCCTTCAGAGAGTACCCCGACGGGGCCTGCCGTCTTCACTTCCCGCTATAGAGGAGGGAGCTACACAAACTTTGCGTCGAGGCTTTTCCAGGCTGCGGCTTGATGCAACATCGGAATCAACTGCTCCAAAAGGGCTGTTGCCTGAGGTATCGAAAGTTGGGCCGCAGCGTCGCTCTTTGCCTGGGCAGGAGACGGATGCACCTCGAGGAAAGCGCCGTCCAAGTACCCTGTCGCCACTGCGCTGCGCGCCAGGAGCGGAGCATAACAGCGTTGTGCATTTGAAATAGAGGTTTCCTTGCCTGCAGGGGGCTGCTGGGTGCTATGGGTGATATCAAATAGCACCGGCACCCCGCTCTTATGCAGGGTGGAAAAACTGCGCATGTCTACCACCAGATCCCCGTATCCAAAAGAAAAGCCCCGTTCTGTCACCCAGATTTCCTGATCTGGGTTTTTTTTCGCCGCGCGGGCCTTTTCCAGGATGGGTGCCATGGCTTCCGGTGCCATGAATTGCCCCTTTTTAATGTTCACTCCACATCCAGATTGCGCAGCAGCGATCACCAAATCCGTTTGGCGACATAAAAAAGCAGGGATTTGCAGGTAATCGATTCCCCCGGCAGCTAGGGGCGCCACCTGGGCGCTCTCGTGAACATCCGTAAGGATTTTGCAGCCGTACTTCTTTTTGAGCTGGGCGAACCAGCCCAATACGACCTCCATACCCGGCCCCCGGTAGCTGTGCAGGGAGGTGCGATTGGCTTTGTCAAAGCTCGCTTTAAAGACCAAACGAAATCCCAGCTTGGTCTCCAGGGCTTGGAGGGCCACTAGTACCTCTTCCAAAAGTTCATAAGATTCCGCCACACAAGGTCCAGCGATGATAATGGGCTGCTTCATAAGGATCCTTTTCTCTTCTCTAACGGGAAATAATCAGCAAGAATTGTACCATGGCCGATATACGCCGCACGTTTTTCTAAATAGTTGCCATTCCAGCATTGACTGTTTACCAAGAGACACGTAAAAAGAACAGTCTATGGCAATTATGAAGTTGGCGCTTTAGCTCAGTCGGTAGAGCAGTAGACTGAAAATCTACGTGTCCCCGGTTCAATTCCGGGAGGTGCCACCATTTCAACTCCAGAGACATCATGGAACTGCTTATTACAATTCTCCACGTTACGGTCGCTCTTTTCATGATCTTGGTCGTTCTCGTCCAGGGTGGAAATCAGGGCGGAATCTCCGCGGCATTTGGAGGAGGCAACTCCCA
>CANJLI010000062.1 GCA_947475005.1 Deltaproteobacteria bacterium
ATCATCTTTTGCTTACGTTCAAGATGGCAACCCATCCGTCATCCCAAGGCTGCGTAGCAGCCGTATGGGATCTCGATAAAAACACAGGGATCCCATACGGTCCCTTTGGGACCTTGGGATGACGGATTTCCAAGGATTTAGGCAAACAGTACCCTTAAGAAAGCGCCATTCTCGGGTGTCCCTTTAATTATTGGTGCATTTGTTTCGCCATTACAACCCGGCGGGTTGCCCATCCCCCCGAGTATCGGAAACCCCGACCCATTCTCCCTCTTCAAAGGCAATGGCCTCTACATCAGTGGCGTGACTAGGAATTAACTCCAAGTGATGCCCCATCTGTTCCAAGGCAGAGCGATTCAAGCGAGATAAGCTGTTTTCCTCCACGTAGAGAAGATCCGGCATCCATTGGTGATGGATGCGGTAGGCATGCACAGCATCGGCCAGTGACATCTTAAAGACCAAGTAATTAATCAGGGTCTGCAAGGTTGCTGTCACGATGCGAGAGCCCCCTGGGGCACCCAGCACCAAAGTGAGTTGCCCATCGGGGCCAAAAACAAAAGTAGGGCTCATGGAGGAAACCATGGTCTTGAGGGGCAATATCTCATTGTTTGTACCGCTCTTGAGACCGTATACATCGGGGATCTCAGAGCTGATGGAAAAATCATTCATCTCATTGTTAAGTACGATGCCAGTGCCCGGCACCACCACCCCAGAGCCAAATAAGTAATTGATCGTCTGCGTGGTGCTCACCGCATTTCCCCAGGCGTCTGTAACGGAAATATGCACTGTAGAAGGGTGCTCCTCCGGAACCGGGAGGTTAGGGGCAAGCTGGAGAGAAGGAATGGCTTTGTCCATAAAAATGGACCCTCGTTTCTTCAGTAGGTACGCAGGAGAAAGGAGCGTCTGCAATGGAATGCGGGTAAATTCAGGGTCCCCGATGTAGGACGCCCGATCCGCATAGGCGCGCTTCATCGCTTCAGCCAGCAGATGCAAATAGCGGGGATCTTGGGGCCCCCAAGTAGCAAGAGGGTCAGCCTCGATCATGCCTAAAATTTGGAGCAAGCCCACCCCCCCCGCAGAAGGTGG
Source organism: Deltaproteobacteria bacterium (assembly GCA_947475005.1). Lineage (GTDB taxonomy): Bacteria > Bdellovibrionota_B > Oligoflexia > Oligoflexales > Bog-1112 > CANIBL01. Next base: position 1,084 of record CANJLI010000062.1, read on the forward strand.
TGGCATAGTGGCAATGCGATACCCCTGAAAACTACCCATCAAGGGGGCTGGTTCTTTGACTGCATACGTCCTAAAATCTTCGCGGACTAAGAGTCCGTTTCCTTGGCGCATTTCTTGGAAAATTTTGTCAGCTACTTTCCCCTCATAAAACCCACGACTGCCCGAGCTGGCAATGGCTTCAAGGGTGGTGGCCAGATCGGTTTGTACCAACAAAGCCCCTGGCTGCAGGGGGAGGCGATTTGGGAGAAAAATCTCCCGCGAGGCTTGAAAGGCGAGCATCACGTCCTTTCGTTTCTCGATAGCCTGGCTAAGGGCTGAATACACAGGAAACCCTTCTCGAGCCAGCTTGATCGCTGGTTGCAACAGGGTTGCAAAGGGGAGTTTCCCCGCTTTCGTATGCACAGCCACCATGCCAGCCACCATACCGGGAACACCCACCGCAAGATGCCCATTGAGGGAGGCTTCGGGGATCCGCAGCCCTTTGTAGATGAAATCAAGGGGGCGCTGTTTCGTATCTACATACATCTCACTCGTAGCGGCGAGAGGGGCACGCTCTCGAAAGTCATAAGCTACTGTTTTTTTAGTCTGATTATCATATTGAAGCAGAAAACCGCCCCCTCCGATCCCGGTGGACTGGGGTCGCACCACAGCAAGTGCAAAGGCTGTGGCGACAGCTGCGTCGACGGCATTCCCCCCTTGCTGGAGGATCTCTCGACCCGCTTCGGAGGCAAGGGGATGTCCCGAGGCCACCATGCCGGTTTTGCTCTGAGCCACGAAATGACTGCGTTTTTCAAGAGAGGCAAATGTGGGGATGTTGGAAGTAGGGCCGATGCAAGAGAAGGAGAATAAGCCAAATCCACTGAGCAAAAAGAGGCAGACGCGGGTGAGTGTAGGCATGAAGACTCCATGACTCGATTTTGTATGTAGGCTTGCATAAAATACTACCCAAAGACGTCACAATAGGGTAGAAAACCCGTCTTATCTTTATGGGCTGGAGAGTTGGCTGAGTGGCTGAAGGCGCTCGCTTGGAAAGCGGGTATATGAGAAATTGTATCGAGGGTTCGAACCCCTCACTCTCCGCCAGTCCCCATTTTTACCTATCAAAATACTTTGGCGAATATTTCGGCTACAGACAGCCCCTTCTCAGGCGTGTTCTGGTATACGGCCGTTTGTCCCCTTCGTAAGGATGGGATGAGCGCTCCCACGCAATCGAAGTAGGGGGTGGCCCAATGGTGGCTACCAAAATAATTCTGAAATTGATGTTCCACCACCCGCAGGCCGGTATCAGCCCCGATGGAGAACATATCCGCACGGGTAAACTCTCGAAAATGTCCTGGTTCCAACAGATTGGAGCCGTACATCCGAATTGGATTCTGTCCGAGAATGACTTTGAGCCGGTTGTTTAGATTGGCCCAGTTAGGGGTTTGACAGATCACAATCCCTTCAGGGCTTAGCAAAGAACGCAGAAACAAAAACACCATTTGGGCATTGATATAGAGATGTTCCAGCACTTCAGTGAATAAGATCAGATCAAAAGGCCCGGCTTGAATCCATCGATTGGGGTCTAAGCTGTGAATTAAATCGAAGACCAGATGGGGGACCTGGCTTTCGGACAGGTGTTCAATATTGGCAATTTGGCTTTGCACGATAGGGTACCCTAAGGTGGTCACCTGCTGGGGAAAGCGTTCTGCCAGCCTTTGGGTGAAGGGGCCGCGTCCAATTTCCAAGATGCGAGCCTGTTTGCCTTTGACGTTATAGCGATCTATGGCACGGAGCAGAAATTCAAAACGCTTTCGGTGGTACAAAGCATAGTGGCTATGCTCCTCAGAGAGGCTTGGGTATGTCATGCTGCTTTCCTTGCCAGATTGATTCATGTAGGTCTCGTTCTTTTTTCTTAGCACAAAAAAGTTGCCCGCGATATGATGGGCCCAGTTTTCAGTACGAGTTCGTGTGTTTCCAAAGGGTGGCTGTGTATGTATCTAAGAAGTCGAGTTGGGTTTTTACTATGGATCGGGCTTGGGGGGACTGTGTATGGGGATCAACCCGCACAAGTCTTGCAGGCCCCTGCAAAAATAGAGGGTCGAAGATGGGTAGATGGGGTGGTAGCGCAGGTTGACAAGGAACCACCTATTTTGCATAGCCAAATCCAAGAAAAGGTCGAATTAGGGCCTGTGGTTTTGGTCTCTGCCTATCCAGCGACAGAAGAAGATCCCGTCTATAAGAAGGCGCTGCAGGATGCAATTAATTTGGGGTTGGTGCTAAAACGAGCTCGAGAATTACTACCGGAAATCAAAATCACTCCGGAAGAGATCGATGAGCAAATTCGCATGATCGTCAAACAACCGGAGCCACAAAAACTGGACCTGCGAGAGCTCGAGGCCTTCTTGCAAGACCAGCACAAGACCATGGAGTCCTTTCGAAAAGATTTAGAAAATCAGATGATCGTCATGCGCTTTATGGGTCGTGAAATCCTACCATTGGTAAGCAAAAAGGCTACCCCTCGAGATATAGAAGCTTTTTACTTGCAGCAACCGGGGCACCACGAGAATGCTGTGGAAGTGAAGCTTAAGCAAATTTTGATCGCAGTGGATTCAAATGCATCACCAGCCTTACAAGAAGAAAAGAAAAAATGGGCGCAAGAAGCCTACCTGAAGCTAAAAGGGGGTATGGAATTTTCCACCGCCATTCGTTTATATTCCGATCCAAATGCACAGGAGGATAGCAATGCTGCCCCCACTCAAATGAAACTGGCGGAATTACCCGAATCCTTGCGCGATGCACTTTCCAGCTTGGGATTACAGCCCGGTTCTTTTACGGAGCCCAAGCTAACCCCCCAGGGATACCGCATTTTGTATGTGATCGGCAGCGAATTTGCCAAGAGCGAAGATTTTTTGAGGCAAGAAAAGGACCTGGAGGAAAAGCTGCGCAAGGTTCAGCGTGAAAAAGAGTTGGTAGCATGGCTGCAAAAAGCGCGCAACAAAGCCAAAATTTACCTCGTACATTGATTTTTCCCTTTACAATTGCCTGGTTTTTGGATGTAATGGCTCTCCATTTGACATACCGTGTCGATGGCGATCCATGGTGGGATTGGCGAAGCGGTTAACGCACCGGATTGTGATTCCGGCATACATCGGTTCAAATCCGATATTCCACCCCATTTTTTTTATTTTTTAGAGCGCCTTCCTTGGGCGCTCTTTTTTTTATGATACGATCCTTCCCACTTAGCCCCAATAAAATTAAACACCTAAAGGAATGCCCGGCATGAACATCACAGATGCAACCATTATGGCAGATGAGGCAGGTCGACAGTACCATCTTCAAGTAGGTCCAGGAGAATTGGCTGAAAAAATCCTATTGGTGGGGGATCCAAAGCGCGCACATCTGGCTGCCAGCTTCTTTGATACGATTACAGTGACGAGAGAAAATCGCGGGTATGTCTGTGTGAGCGGCATGTACCAGGGGCAATTCCTCTCCGCAATGGCGATTGGCATCGGAGCCCCCAGCGCAGAAATTGCATTGATGGAGGCTTTTCAACTCACAAAAAAGCCTGTGCTGCTTCGAGTGGGCACCTGCGGGGGCATTCAAGGCTATATTCAACCTGGAGACCTGATTGTCACCTCGGGAGCCTTGCGATTTGAGGATACCACTGCCCAGTATGTACCCAACATGTACCCGGCTCTTTCCCACCATGAAGTGGTAGCGGCCTTGATTCAAAATCTAAAAAAGTCAGGGTATACCCACCATGTGGGTCTTACCGCTTCAACCTCTAGTTTTTATGCAGGACAAGGGCGTGAGATCCCCGGATTTCCCTCTCGCAATCTCAATCGAGTAGAGGAGATGGAGGCCTTGCATGTGCTGAACTTTGAAATGGAGTCCAGCTTGGTACTCACCCTTGCAGCCCTCAACCAGAGCAAAGCAGGATGCTTGTGTGTGGCCCTTAACAACCGAAAAGAAAATCGGTTTATCGATACTGCTGTGATGTACCAAAGAGAAAAAGAGGCCGTGAAGTTGGGATTGGATACTTTATTAGATATCGAGGCTTAGCCTGGTGGTCCCACGAGGACTTGAACCTCGAGCTCTCATTTAGGAAACGAGTGATTTGTCCGGTTAATCGATGGGACCCAGAGGGGCGACAATACCCAAGTGGATGAGGGGCTGCAACTTTTTTATTTCGAACTCAATGCAGCAAAGCCATTCAAGATTTCAAAAATATGTTTAGAAAAGCGCATCTGGTTCTTCAAGAAGAAACGATGACTGCGTACTACGTTCCCTACGGGCAAGGCCTCGCTTGGGCCCTGAAAAACCACATAATTGCGCGCGCCATCCCCAACGGTAGCTGGTTTACCCGCATCAACGTCCTCAAGCACATCTTGGGGATCTATCGCATTAATGGAAGTGATCAGCTGCTCCATCGGTTCCGCAGCAATGTGTCCAATTCTTACATTGTCGCGCTTGACCACACCGTTATCAAAAATTGTGATGAAGTGAGAAACCGGATGTGCCACCACCGGCCCGTGAATCTCCAACCTCGCAATGGGATGCTTAATCCCCATGGCACTGGCTGTGAGTCCGCAAAACAAAGCTCCGCTTAGAATGAATGATCGCATTTTCATATTGTTCCCCTCAGGGTTGGATTTGTTATCCATTTAATATAATGGGGGAATGATTAGATCAATCCTTTCTTTTTTTGGAACTACGTAAGTAGTTCCATTTTTTTCTTTTCTTTTCTTGGGCACCAGCTGCGCAGTTGCCCAAACCCTCCTTGCCTCGCAATGGGAGAACCGTGCATGAAGGCAAAGATGGCAGCGGGAAGGCCGGCGCGACGGTCGGATCCCCCCGTCTCTCTCAAAACGCAAACACAA
>CANJLI010000063.1 GCA_947475005.1 Deltaproteobacteria bacterium
CACAGTTCTCCAGCTGGAATGAAATGGGGGCGTGCTTCGGGAGATCTTACTGTAACGGATCGTGTGGCAAATTCGATCTTACGAATTCCTATTTATCCAAACTTACAAGAAGAAGATGTCGAACGTGTAAGTTCAGCAATTATTGATTTTTTTCACTCTCGATAATCCAGTTTTGATTTCGCACTAAATCCCTCGTATAATAAAACAATCTATATAATATGGGAGATTTGAAAATGAAGAGACTGTTGTTTGTGGGATTGAGTTTTTTACCTTTATATGCGTGTAAAACCGGATCAAAAGGGGAGGATGCAGCCTCCCCGAACAGTCCCAGTGTATCATGTTCTATGATAGCGGGTATAAACGGCTGTTGGGAAGGGAATGACAGAAATTATGTACGCGTCTCTTCAATCGGAGATAAAACTGACATGCTCTATCTTGTTATATCCGATACTGAAGAAAAAGTGGCATTTCGGTGTGATGATGCTGATCGATTACTAATGGTGAGCTCTCCAAATATTATTGTAAGCTTAGGTAACGGACAATATAAACAAACTGTAGCCGAAGATAAACAAGAAGAAACAGATGATTGTGCGGTTGCGAACTCTTCCGGTGATTTTTATTACGAAGTAATAGGAGATACGATGAGAAATATAAAAAAGAAAGAAATAAAACCGTAGGCAATCAGTAATGCAGATGCCGCCCCTTTACTTCTTACGAAGTGACAATGTGGGTGTAGAAAACGTATGTTGAATGGAATGTAAAAATCCAGGGAAGAACTGTTTCCAATAGGCATAAACCTTCGTGGTGTCGTTGGTCTCTAGCTCCAAGGTAATCGTCGGTACATTCCGCTCATACCCTGCAAACGTACCGAGGCTGCCTGGAAAAATAGCATAATTCACAACTTTATAGTTGTTGCTCTTTTTTGCCACCGTATAGATAAATTCTCGAGGGGTTCCGCCTGGGGCAGGTGTATCTTCTTCTGGGCCATCGTAATCATAGAAGCCTAGGGGAGAATGCATGGAGAGAATTTTCGTCGGCTGATAGGTGTTCATCAGAAAAATTTGAAAATGGGTCTCGATTTCTGAATTTGGGAAAAACCCAGGGAAAAATCGAGGCTGTCGATTTTTCTTCTGCCAACTGGCATGAGCCTTCTCATACCAATCCAATGTAAGAAAATTGCGATTGACATCGATGGTACGATTGGTGCGGATGGGGGGTGAGACAAAAGCCCCATCTGGATTGATTAAAGGAGCTACAATAATGCGAATGTCTTTGTCCCGATAGATTTCAGGATGGTCGTGCAGGTGCTGTGCCAGCCGAAAGGAAAGTTGGATTGGGGTCAGTTCATCGGGATGTACCCCTCCAAAGAAGAGCGTGGTGTTGCGACCGGTTCCAAACTCTGTATAGATCAAAGGATTGCCTTGGGCAGAATGATAGTGGGTGCGCCATGCTACCTGCCCACAGGGATCCTCTTTCCAGTTATGGCGTTTAAAGAAAGGCTTTAACTGGGCGCAGAAGGCTCCCATGCGAGCGGCTTGTTGGGGAGGGGGAATTTCCCATTTGGGCAAGGTTCGGGTGCTTACCATTGGGATTTTTGTAAAGCCCTTTTGGAGAGGGATATTCGAGAGAATCCATCCAGCCCATACAGGGCTTGTCATACAGAATAGAGAAAGAGTAAGGAATCGATGGATTCTCCCTAGTTGCAAATTCGAAATCCATCGGTATAGTAGGGAAAGAGGGGAGAAATCTTTTCGGTATCGGTGCGGCAAAGACACAATCATCTCCATTCATGATGGGACAAATGACAACTTCCCACTTTGTGCGATTGGATCAATTTGAGGGTCCTCTTGATCTTCTTTTGCATCTGGTAAAGGTGCATGAGCTCAATATTTTTGACATCGATCTGCATGTGTTAATCGTACAATACCTTGAATATTTGCGCATGATCCAGTTTCGAGATTTGTCAGATGCGGCTGCTTTTATGGAAATGGCGGCTTCCCTGTGTGGGATTAAATCCCGACATCTTCTGCCGGGTGCCGATCAAGGCTCGCAGGCAGGTATAGAGGAAGATGGCCTTTCTAGTAAAGAGAATTTGCAACAGCGACTTTTTGACTATCAAACGTTCTCTCAGGCGGGGGAACACCTGGGGCAGCTGCAAGGTTCCTTGGAAAGTGCGTTTACAGGCCATGAGTGGAGACGTTTGGAGGGCGTATACGAGGGGTGTGAGACCTTGCTTCGTGGGGACGTCTCCGTTCTTTTAATCCTGTATGAACAGATGCTAACCACCTTGCCTGACCGTCAGCCCATTACCGTGCAAGCGATGACAGAGGCCATTACGGTGGAAGAGGTTTTGGAAAAAATTGAGAGTTATATTAAAAAGTTGCAGTTTTTTCTGTTTCAAAAACTCTATGCCAAATTTGACACTCGCTATGAGTTGGTAGCCAACATTTTGGCTGTTTTACAGCTGGTACGAGAGGGAAAAGCCAAGGTGTATCAGCGGGAGTGGCCCCATGGGCCCCTATGGGTATATGGGATGCAGCTGGAGGAGGGAAAAATAGAACAAGAATCGATAGTTACAGAAGGAGAGGCAACACTATGAAGATAGAAGCAGCAGTTGAAGCCATCGTCTTTGCTTCCCCTCAACCCATCAGCCTTACGGAAATTGTGGAGTTGTTGGAGGCTGAAGAATCAGTCACGACCCAAGAGGTTCATCAGAGTCTATTGGCGCTGCAAAAGCACTATGAGACACGCAAGGGTGGAATTTGTTTGCGGATTTTTGATGGGACTGCGGCGCAATTTCAAACCACGGAGCCGTATCAGGATCTTATGCAACGGATGTTTTCGAAGCGCCCTCGTCCTTTATCTCGGGCAGCCCAGGAAACATTGGCCATTGCAGCCTATCGACAGCCTGTGACTCGAGCAGATATTGAGTTTATTCGGGGCGTGGATGCTGGCAGTATCCTTAAAAATCTGCTAGAAAGGGACCTCATCCAGTGTGTCGGGCGTAAAGACGATGCGGGTCGACCTCTTCTTTTTGGTACTACGGAGGAGTTTCTCCGAGTCTACGGGTTGTCGAGTCTTGCAGATTTGATGCCCATCGAGTCCTTTCAGCCAGAAAGAGACAAGCTGGAAAAAGCCTTTGATCGCATCGATGCTTTTGAGGAGGAGATGGCCTCCGATACATCGACACCCCCCGAAGCTGGCATTGTCTTTTAAATTTTATTTTTACCAAGAGTATTCGTACCGTGCAGAAAAAAAATCCAAAATCCCCTTCTGAAAATCCTGATTCCATTCGGCTTAGCAAATGGTTATCCCAGCTTGGGATTACCTCGAGACGGGAAGCGGAGCAATGGATTTTGGAGAATCGCATTACGGTAAACAAAGAACCAGCTTCTATCGGTCAGAAGATTCTGCCCGAGCAGGATCAAGTGCGTATCGATGGCTCCCTTGTAAAAGCCAAAACGCCTCCCCGTGTCTACTGGTTGCTAAATAAGCCTGACGAGGTATTAACCTCTCGCAAAGCCATCGGTAAGCAAAAAACCCTCTATGAGTTGGATTGTCTTAAAAGTATTAAATTTCTCGTGGCTCCCGTGGGGAGGTTAGACTATCGAACCGAGGGGCTTTTGCTGCTTTCTAACGATGGGGAGTTGGTCCATCGCTTGAGCCACCCCAAGTATAAGCTTGTGCGTCGCTATGAAGTACAGGTCGAAGAATCGTTGCGAGGCATCACTGCCAAACCCAGGACCATGACTGTAAAATTGGAGGATGGTGAGTGTGAGTGTGAGATCGAGCGTCTAAAATCCCCAGGTGCGCATTGGTATCGAATTTCCGTATGGGAAGGGCGAAACCGAATGGTACGTCGTGTGGTAGAAGCATTGGGTACGCAGGTAGTGCGGTTAATGCGGACTCATTTTGGGGAGTTAGAGCTACCGAGGGATTTGCCACCGGGGCAGTACCGACAACTTACCTCTAAAGAAATCCAGTACTTGAAGAGAAGTACCGGTCTTCTTCCTACGTCAACTCGGGAGGTTCCACCAGCTTCCTAGAGTCTAAATTCCTTCCTAAATTAGACTTGCAAAATCTCTGGTATAATTGTATTAGACCGACTTATTCATAACCATATTTGAGTATAGGATGCCAAAGTTGGCGTCTGTCTTTTTTTGTCATTTTATATAAGGAATTCTTATGACCCACGCCGCAGACCCCCAGTTTGGAAAGATTCGCTCTTTCTTTTGGCCCATTGAAAGCCGAGAACTGAAAAAGTTCCTTCCAATGGCTCTCATGATGTTCTTTATTATTTTTGTCTATACCATCCTTCGGGGAACCAAAGACAGTTTGGTCGTCACAGCTGCTGGGGCTGGGGTCATTTCCTTTTTGAAAGGGTACGTGGTTTTTCCAGCCTCGATCCTTTTTGTATTGGGTTATGGCAAATTGTTGGATGTATTGAGCAAAGAGAAGGTGTTCTACACAGTCTGTTTGTTCTTTTTGATTTTCTTTGGGATTTTTGGCTTTATCATTTTTCCCAACCGAGAGTTTTTTCATCCTTCTAAAGAAACTGTCGATGGCTGGGCTGCAAGTGTGCCGGCTCTGAAGTACTTCTTCTATATTTTCGGAACGTGGTCCTACTCTGCTTTCTATGTGATGAGTGAGCTTTGGGGCAGCACCATGAACTCCCTTCTCTTCTGGCAGTTTGCCAACGAGATCACTCGTACCAACGAAGCTAAGCGCTTCTATGCGATGTTCATCTTGTTGTCGAACTTCTCTCTGATTTTATCAGGTTCTTCTTTGAAGTGGTTTTCTACCGGTGTTTCTTCCGAGCTGTCTTTGATGCTAATTTGTGGAACCGTTGTGGTTTCCGGAGTGATCGTCATGTGGCTCTACCACTGGGTGAATCACAATGTATTGACTGACATTCGCTTCTACAATGCAGCGGAACAAAGCAATAAGCCGAAGAAGAAAAAGGAAAAAGTATCTGCACTGGATGGCTTTAAGCTACTCTTCACATCTAAGTATTTGATGATGATTGCCTTGTTGGTTCTTACTTACGGGATTTCTGTGAACCTCATCGAGCTTCTCTGGAAGAACCAGTTGAAGCTTCAGTTCCCCAATATGAATGATTACAACGCATTTATGGGTAACCTCTTTATCGGTACCGGTATTGCCACCATCCTGATCGTCTTGGTTTCCAAGAGTATTGTGATGCGCTTTGGTTGGTTCATGGGTGCCATTTTGACCCCCCTCATGATGTTGGTTACCGGAACAATTTTCTTTGCTTGCATGTTCTTTAGCGATCTTATGGAGCCGCTTGCTAGCTTGTTTGGAATGACCACATTGCTCATGTCCGTATGGCTGGGTACGATCCAAAACATTCTAAGTAAGAGTGTAAAGTATGGTCTCTTTGACCCAACGAAAGAAATGGCCTACATCCCTCTCGACGATGACATGAAGGCCAAAGGAAAGGCTGCTGTAGATGTTATCGGAGCTCGCTTGGGTAAAGCCAGTGGTGGTTATATTGCCAGTGGTCTATTGATTGCTACCGCTGGTACCGTGACTGATATTGCTCCAGTACTGTCGATCTTCATTCTTGTAGTATTGGGTATTTGGATCTATGCGGTTTTCACCTTGAGCAAGCTGTATAATGCGAAGGTTAAGGGCTAGATTTACAATAAAACAATGATTTTATGGGGACACTC
>CANJLI010000064.1 GCA_947475005.1 Deltaproteobacteria bacterium
AGGCTGCGTAGCAGCCGTATGGGATCTCGATAAAAACACAGGGATCCCATACGGTCCCTTTGGGACCTTGGGATGACGGATTTCCAAGGATTTAGGCAAACAGACCCTTAAGGAAGCGCCATTCGGGACACCCGATGCGAGTGTCCCCGTTACCGCACCGCACCGCATCGGGGACACTCGCATCGGGTGTCCCCACAGGATTATGGAGTATATCCTTAAGGAAGCGCCATTCGTGAGTGCCCCCACCCCACCCCATGTACCCTAAAAAAAGAAGGATGGCATTCAAAATTCGCCGCGGCTTCCCGATAATGTCAATTGCACCCATCCTCAATCTCAGCTAGCCTTTCCCAGTACAAGTACTGGGTTTCTATCAAGGCGATATCATGAAACAGTTTCTCTTTTGCTTTCTCTCAGTCTCTATATTGGCCCTTCTGCAATTTCTATATGCCCAAGCCCCCTCCCTGCTTGGCGTCTCCTCCCAAGAGCTCTCCCTGGGCTTTGTGCAATTTGACATGGGCGTTGTGGCTCTGGAATTGGTGAAAATCTTCCTCGTTACCAGCGGGTATCTGTTTCTATTCCGCAGCGCCTACCGCTCCTACCGAGACAAACTCGCCTCAAAACGAGCCAAACGCATCTGGTGCGCCATAACCGCACTGACCCTAGCGAGTGCCTACCTCAGCACCTTGATCCGGTATCCAGCTGCTTTTGAGAGCTTCTTTCCTCCATTCCTCAATCGCGCCTTGTACCGAGGGGCCTTCTATATATCCCCGCTCTATCTTGAGATCGGCGTCGGCCTGTGGATCCTCTGGGTACTTTGGCACTGCAAACGAAAGATCCAAGCCCTCGCAATGGGGGTTTGCAGCCTACTCCTGTTCCTCTTTTGCTGCCCGATTTCTGCCTCTCGCAGCACTTCCCCCCAGGATCCCGATGTCATTCTGATTGGAGTAGACGCCCTGCGCACCGATCGCGCCTCGAATCCAGCTATTATGCCAGCGCTGACACATGCGGTGCAAAACGAAGGATTTCTTGCCTTTGACAACCACATTGTGGGCATTCCGAGAACCTTCCCCTCCTGGGTGGAAATGCTCCAAGGGAAACCTGCTGCCCAGACCGGCATCCGACATATGTTCCCGGATCTCAAAGAAAAGCGCCCGTTCTTCACCAGCATCGTGAGTTTGCTACGCGACGAGGGCTATGCCACGGGGGTGGTTTCAGATTTTGCAGGGGATATTTTCCCCCGATTCCAAACCGGGTTCGAAAAAATCGATGCCCCCACAATGAATATTCAATCCCTCTTGCAAATGTCCGTGGACTTGGTTTTCCCCCTCTTCTTGCCTCTGATCCTACGGGCCCCTGGACGCAGCCTGTTTCCAGCAGTGATGGAAAGCCCCTCCGGCTCCGAAAGTCGACTCCTCGTGCACCGAGCAGAGCGGATGCTCCAAGAATTTCCTGCAGAAAAGCCGGCTTTTCTTACCCTCTTTTTCTCCACCGTCCACTTCCCCTACGCAGCCCCATGGCCGTGGTACACCCAATTTACAGATCCCCACTATACAGGGCGTTTTTACTTCCAAAAAAATCCAGATCTGTATGAAAAAGAAAAGCTACCAGCCAACGACGTGCGACAAGTGCGCGCCTTGTACGATGGCTCCGCTCGTCATGTGGACATTGCCATCGGAGAGTTCTTCGATTGGTTAAAGCAGCAAGGACGTTGGGACAACAGCCTCATTATCCTCACCGCAGACCACGGACAAGAGCTGTTTGAATATGGCTCGCACCACGGGCATGGAGAACACCTGCGAGGAGAAGATGTTATCAAGGTGCCCTTCTTCGTCAAACCCCCGAAACATGCTGCGACACCAGTTCAGCATATTCCCTTTGTGACCCGTTCCATCGACATGGCCCCTACCATCTATGGAGCCGTGCGGCCCAATGCCCCTACGCCCGCTACCTTTCAGGGGGTCAACTTACTCTCCCATCTCGAGAAAGACCCCGCTCTGGTGGCGTATACAGAATCGGGATTGTGGTTTTCGCGTACCGGAGTTTCATTCTACCAAAAAGAACGCATGGACTACCCAGGGATCACAGAGTTGCTGCACTTCAACCCTGCCAACACGGGGGATATCGTGTTGCGCAAAAAATACAAACCCATTGCCACCACAGCAAAACATCGAAGCCTGACAGAAGGTCGCTTCAAATTAATTTATACCCCCACCAACAACAGTGCGGTACTGCAACTCTTTGACCGCATCGCAGACCCGCAAAATCTCACCGATGTACGCACCCAGTACCCCCAAGAATTCTTCCGACTGCGCACACTTTTGCAGCGATGGATCGAGAAAAATGAGCCTCATGCTCGTTGGGTACACGATTTCTTACTCCCCAATTAGGAACGATATATGATGTGGAAACTCACCAAAATCGGCAGTTTGATTTTTTTGGCACTTTTTACGCTGGCTCTTGGCCTCTATGTGTTTATTATTCACCCCAATGATGCACGTCTTTCTCCAGCTTCACCGTTTCGCTCTCCGTTGCAAAAGCAACCTTCCATGCATCTCAAAGGGCGCCTTTTTGATCCCCAGGCTCCCTTGCCTTCCTCGAGTTCCATCGCAGTGGCTGCATACCAAGAAAAACTGGAGGCCCTTCGCTCGCGATATCCCAATCCACTGACCCAAATTTCGAGCCGCTTTCAAAGTCCTTACGAGCTGTTCGTAACAGCAGGCTCCTTTCCAGAAAGACTCGAAGGGCGCCATGCCATTGCCTTGTTTCCCGGAGAAAGCCTCACCTTTACTCCAAAATTCGAAGGGGACCACCAACTGCAATTGGGATTTTTTCTCTTCGAAGGAGCAGGATCTCTGTCCATCGAAAAGAATGGGCGCATGTTGGCACAACCCACCGCGACACCAGTTTCAAAACCCAACGATATAACTACGTTTTACTATCGCAATATCCATCGCTTCTTTTTTCCCGATGCCCCGATTCCAGGTGGCATCTGGCAACCGGTTTCAACTCCCGTTTCCCTTACCATGACAGACACCCTCACGCTAACGTGCCGCTCCCAAGCCGGCACCTGCTTTGTATCCGAGCCCAGCCTCTGGATTGCAAAGCCAGATCCCAAACCCAACTTTATCGTGATCCTCGTAGATACCTTGCGTCATGATGCCTTGCAGCCTGAGATCGCGCCTTTTCTGCATAAATTGCAATCGGGGAGTCAGAATTTTACCCACACGCTTTCTGCAGGCAACATGACCACGCCTTCCACGAATGCGCTTCTGTCCTGCCAAAGCCCCACTCATATTGGCAACCTTGCTTTTGCTTACTCCATGGAACAAGCGGATAAAGAATCCTTCTACCAAAGAAAACAAGCCTCCTTTCCAGCAATTCTCGATGGCAAGGGATGGAAGACCGCTATGATCGGAAATATTTCTGTGATCTCCGATATCAAAGGCCGCGGGCTTGATCATGGATTTTCGCAGCAAATTTCCCGAGAACGGGATGCCTATGACACACCGCAAATTGCCCACGATGCTGTAGAGTGGTTGCAAGAAAATCACACTCGCCCGTTCTTCCTGTATCTGCATTTTCATGCGCCCCACGCTCCTTATCGAGCGCCCTTTCGCGATATTTTTGCCACTTTCCCTGGCTGGCATGCCTTTACTTCCTACGCATTGATGCTGAATTGGTTGTACACAGCTACCGTGCACTACACGGATCGGTATGTGGAAGAGGTATTTCAAACTGTAGAAAAACTTCGACTTCATTCCAATACCCATATCTTGCTCACAGCAGATCACGGGGAGAGCCAAGAGGTGCGCACATTTGTCGAAAACGAAATTGGACCTGCGTATACAGGGTCCTACTATGATCATGGAGCTACGCTCTATAACGATGAGATTCGAGTGCCCCTTTTCCTCGTGAGCCCTCGATTCTCCACTCCGCATCGTTTTTCTACTTTCGTGTCGGGTCTTGATATTGGCCCCACCCTTCTTGATTTAGCAGGCGAGAAGGCTCCCTCTTGGTGCGATGGAATTTCTCTGCGCCGATCTCTTGAAACAGGGGTTGAACCCTCTGCTACACGGATCATTGCTAGCGAGGGTTTTAACGAACGTGCCATTTTGATTCACGATCGTTTTAAATACATTCGAGGCTATCGCCCCACGGAAAAAAGGCTTTACCTGCCAAACGCCTATTTCACAAAGCCTTCGGAAATTTTTGCGGAAGAACAACTCTATGACATTCGAGAGGATCCGAAGGAGCTGCACAATTTAATCGGCAACAAGATGCAGCTCAATCAAGCGAGAGATGCATTTCGTACCCACTTTAAAATCCCAGATAGCTACCAGTTGGTGGTGGAGAACCCTGCTGAAAAGGAAGTGATCATCACAACGGATGCCAATCAAGAACTGCATCGCTCGCGACAATCTCTGATCCTCCTCCTAGACGCGAGTTTTTCCACACACCCGCCTGTGGTGGCTCTCGATGGTCATCGTATGGAACTTCGAAAGACCTCCATGCGGTTGCCACTCGCACTGCCTGCTGAGCAACTTCCCAGAGAGGAACGCGGGGAGGAGGCTCTACTCAGTAGTAGCGCAATTCCCTTTGCCTACTTGCAACGGGTGGAGATGGATCAGGTTAAAGAGAGAAAGATCAGTACCTCCGATCCTCAGTTTGAGAAGATCCTTCGCGAATGGGGGTATTTGAATGAAAAATAATTTTTCATAATTTTTTTCTTTTCTTCCTTTGCAGGGAACCAGCTGCGCAGTTTCCCTGCCCCTCCTTGCTACGCAAGGAGAGCACGAGATGTATTTCCAGAATGACACGTCAAGGCCGGCGCTCGCTCGGGGCCTCCCACCCTCTCAAAATCGCAGACAATATTTTAGTCATGGACAGTGGGCTATTGGCTGCGATTTGTGACCCGGGCAGGTCCCCCCAAGCGGCTGCCCTTGGCGCGTCATTCTAGAAATACACCTCCTTTCTTTCGCTGCTACTGGGGTTCTCTGGCAGCTATGGGAGAGAGCGGGTAGAGATTCCTTTCGGTTACCATTTGAGGGGACAAGGGCAGCCAGGTAGAGGGCTATCGTATGCCCACATCTCTACGTAAGCACCACCCCACTTTGGTTTGATAGAATATATCTAACCCCCGTTTCATAGTAATTGGCCCAGGAGGCCGTTCCGATTTGGAATAACTTTTCCATCCCCCAAGACGAGCAATAACCCAAGAGG
>CANJLI010000065.1 GCA_947475005.1 Deltaproteobacteria bacterium
ATCCCAAGGCTGCGTAGCAACCCGCGCCTCCGTCATCCCAAGGCTGCGTAGCAAGCCGTATGGGATCTCGATCAAAACGCAGAGATCCCATACGGTCCCTTCGGGACCTTGGGATGACGGAAATTACACTCACTTTGTTAGCAGAGATCCCATACGGTCCCTTCGGGACCTTGGGATGACGGAACTCTCGCTGTCTTTTCTTAAACTAAAAGATAATCTGTAATCGAACGCCCAACATGTCCATAATCCGTTTGTCTGGCAATGCAGGGTTCTGTTGCTTCACGTTGGCTCGCACGTAATTGGCCATCCAACGAATTTGCTTACTTGGGTACCAGCTCAGGGCTGCAGAAATGTTATCTTCCTTTCCCCCTTGGATGTCTTTGTTATCCAGATTGATTGTGCTGTAGCGGGTAGCGATCTGCCAAGCTCCACAGCTATGTGTAGGTGTTACACCCCCAAATTTTACATCTTTAATTTTAAACTCTCGAGATTCTCCTGTGAGGAAGTAGTTGGCTTGGGCGTACCAACCGGAGAATGTCAAATCGTCGCTAGCAATCGTTGCATCCGTTTGATCCAGTCGCTTCACACGAGCTTGGAAGTACTCAAAATCCCCTTGCACCGGACCCCATTTGCCTGCGATTTCGGCGTTGCTGACGTAGTAGCGCTCGGCATTGAAAATTGTCGCAGAGACGAAATTCTCGGTTCGACGAGAGCGTAACTCGGGGTTACTCGAAAATTTTAAGCTGGATTTGAGCTTGCCTGTATCGTCGGGTTGATCGGGAGAAATGTCTTGGAACGAAAAGGAACCACCTAGGTGAAGTACATGAGGACCGTCATTGATTGGAACGAAGACAGTACGGGTCGTGCCGCCCCATCGATCGTTGCCTCGTTCTTTATCCAAGGTTTGATCATTGAACATACCGTAGGGCGGTTGTGTGAGAGATGCTTTAAATACCATCCAGGAATTCCAGTAATGGTACATCCCCCCTGCTCCGAGGCATGGAGAGAAGGCGTTAACGGGCATGGCTCGTTCCATGAATGGAATGGTCTTGCTGCTGTTTTCGTTTTCGAGGCAGAACGGGGAAGGGATATACCCAGCGCTTAAAATATGGTTGGGGCTGATGCCTTCGTAGGTCACAAAAGTTGGATTGAGTCCTACGCCATTGGCAAAAGCAAGTTCCCAGTAAAACATGGTGACTGGAGACAATTCAATCTTACCACCGATATCAAAGGAGCGCAGATTGGCACTATTGGGAGGGGGGGTTTTCCCTGAATGGGTTTTTTCTTTATACATGGTTTGATCAAATCGAATGACCCCCGTAACGGGTCCCATAACAGGATCTGCCCATCCCAGTGAAGAAAATCCCATCCAAAGTCCAATCCACCACCATTTCCGCACTTTCACCATATTGATCTCCAAATATTGTAGAATGAAAAAACCATAAAGTTGTGTATCATGGCCGCGCCAGATGGCAAGTGAACATGCGACGGCTATGTAAATAAATGCGAGAAAAAGGAAAAAAGATGAATCGCAAAATCTGGATCTTTCTCTGCTTGATCGGGTTGGCAGGTGCTGTGTACTGGAGATTGGTGGCAACGGGGCGTCTGGCAGATCAGGTGGTGATCACATATTACGCTACCGCAAAGGATGCCCCTCTGTCTTCTAAGCAGTATGAAGATATGGTAGAGGTGTATCACGGGTGCTTTGAAGAGGCTCGGGAGACAAATTTACGAAATTATTTGAAATCCAAATCTCAGCATGAGTCTGTGTTGGGCAATATGAATGTAGACAAAAGAGTGGAGCAAATTGCTCGAGACATCCGTCTTGAAAGCTTTCAAACTTTTAAAGAAAGAGCCAATATTTACATTGGGATGCTGCAGGAGAGCGTGGTGGGGTTTTACATTTGTAACGATGACCATGCTCTGGAGGATAATGGGGTAATGATTTCAACTCTTTGTGTGGATGCTCAATTGCGAAAGAAGGGTCTGGGTTCAAAGTTGATTCAATCTGCGATCTCCAATTGTAGGAAGGAGGGGCGTCCCCTGTCTTTGATTGTGGATTCCTATCGAAGTAATTTGATCTCGATGTATGAGCATTTTGGCTTTGTCTTGCGTGAGCCCGAGCATCCGTTTCCGGATGATTTCGATCACTTTGACAAGGTGTATATGCGCTACGAGCCCAAGGCTTCTGTGGTGCCTGATTCTCTTTAACTGCCTTGAAAGACTCATTATATTTTAGGCTGTATAAGATTTTGGTTGTAAATTTGTGCAGATTCGGATATCCATTGCTGTATAGATGTCGTTTGCTCGTAACCCGTTTTCTTACCATATAAAGTCTTAATATGAAAAAGAAACCCTGTGTTTGTGTGATCGACGATGATCCTCATGTGGGAAAAGGTTGGAAGTACAGTTTGGGCAACGATGCCCATCTTTATTATTTCCAAGATCATGTGAAGCTTTTTGAAAAAGCCAAAGAGGATCCAGCGCTTATCCCATCTTTTAACTGCGTCATTATGGGGCGATACTTTAAGCCTCTTGCTTTGGACGTGGTGAGCTCTGATGTGGCAGAAAAAATTAAGGAAGGGGGCTCAGGTCCTGTTTTTCTTAATTGGCAGGGATATATCGTAAAGGAAGATCTGGTCTCCCGTTTTGATGGAAAGCTTTTTCATCGCTATGGGGTGAAGTGGCAGACTTTGCGATTGCGAATCCAAAAATATGAGCGCACGCAGAAGTTCCAAAAGAAGACTCCGACTGCAGTCGAGGCTCAACCGGTTGTTTCTGAAACTCCGACTGTGCAGGTAGAGCGTGTTGCGAAGCCGGTGCGCTGTCGAGAGGTGCTACAGGCTATGGCTCGTCGTGCCCAGGGGACTCATCGTGAACGCATTGAGTTCTATGTGACACAGGATCAGAGCTCAGGGATGGAGTTGTTGGAGGCCATCTATGATCGATTGGTGACCAACAAGAATCGACCTGACACATGCCCGAGTCGGTATATCAACTCCTCTCCCATTATTGCCAAGCGCATTTTGCACGACGCCTTGTACGGGGCATAGTCCTCATACACACACTGAGATCCCATACGGCTGCTACGCAGCCTTGGGATGACGAATAGCATTTCTTCTCGTCATCCCAAGGTCCCTCTGGGACTCTTCTCGTCATCCCAAGGTCCCTCTGGGACCGTATGGGATCTCTTTTTTAACTCGCAACCACATTCTTCCGTGCAGGCGTTTCTTCCAGCTGGGCTTCCGTCTTGGCGGCCAGTTGTCCACATCCCCCTGATACTGTTAATCCTCGACTATAGCGCACGGGAGCTGGAATGCTACGGGTGCTCAAATACTGTTGAAAAGCCAAAATCTCTGGTTCTTCTGCGCGTTCGTAGGCAAGGCCTGGGTGGGCGTTGAAGGGGATCAGATTGACCTTGGCTTTTAATCCTTGCAGAAATTGCACCAAGGCTTTGGCATCGGCAATACTCGTGTTTACATTCTGGATCAGGATGTATTCGATGGTGAGCTTTTGTCCTGTAGCGGTTTGGTACACTTGCAGGGCATTTTTCAACGTTGCCAGTGGGTACTTGCGGTTGATCGGCATGAGAGAAGTACGGACTTCATCGCGAGCCGCATGCAGGGAGATGGCAAGGCGTGCCGTGGAGTCTCGACTAAAATCGATGATCCGTTCTGGAATTCCTGAGGTGGAGACGGTGACTCGTCGGGAGGACAAGCCGTATCCTTCGGGAGAGATCAATCGATTGGTGGCACGTAGCACAGCGTCGTAGTTGAGAAAAGGCTCTCCCATGCCCATAAAAACCACGTGGGTAATAGGACGATCACCCAGAATGGATTGAGCCAGGTGAAACTGAGCCAAAATTTCGTGGGCACTGAGGTGCCGAAAGAATCCAAGCTTGCCAGTCTGACAAAAGCTACAAGCCAGCTTGCAGCCGATCTCGCTGGATACGCAGATGGTAGTACGTTTGGGGTAGCGCATAATCACGGTTTCAAAGACCCGTTGGTCCTTGCTGCGCAGGAGTAGCTTGGTGGTGCCATCATCGTCGCTGGTGAGGGTATGGACCACTTCGGGCAATTGCCAGGTGAATTGTTCGCGTAAGTAGGCCTTGAGGGGGGCTGGGAGGTTGGACATTTTGTCCAGCTCCACCACGCGTTTGGTGAAAATCCACTCGCAAACCTGCTGGGCACGAAAGCGGGGAAAGCCCCCTTTTTTTAGGGTTTCTGAAAGAATCTCGGGGGTTGCTTCCAAAATATCCATAGCGGGTCCTCGTTAGAAAAAAGCTCCGCAAGATACCATAATTTCAATGGGTTGTCAATTAGGGCTGAGATCGGGTCCACTATGGCAATCCGTCATCCCAAGGCTGCGTAGCAGCCGTATGGGATCTCGATTATGGCAATCCGTCATCCCAAGGCTGCGTAGCAGCCGTATGGGATCTCGATAAAAACGCAGGGATCCCATACGGTCCCTTGGCAATCCGTCATCCCAAGGCTGCGTAGCAGCCGTATGGGATCTCGATAAAAACGCAGGGATCCCATACGGTCCCTTCGGTCCCTTGGCAATCCGTCATCCCAAGGCTGCGTAGCAGCCGTATGGGATCTCGATAAAAACGTAGGGATCCCATTCTGTCCCTTCGGGACCTTGGGATGACGGAAACGCAGGGATCCCACACGGTCCCTTCGGTCCCTTGGCAATCCGTCATCCCAAGGCTGCGTAGCAGCCGTATGGGATCTCGATAAAAAAATAAGATCGGGTCCACCTACCGAATTATTGAAGCTGGAGGCATGCCTCCAGCTTCAATAATTCGGTAGGTGGA
>CANJLI010000066.1 GCA_947475005.1 Deltaproteobacteria bacterium
AAAAACTTTCGTTTTTTTTGGTTCCGAAGAACCCGCAACTATCTACTTCTATTCAGTTTTCAAAGAACTACACAACAACCTGCCTACCTCTCTCTGCCTTCCGCTTCGAGATGCGCTGCGTCGTGTGAAAAGGGTTATATGCGGTTGGGGTCTATGCGTCAACCTTTTTTTTTCTGACATAAAACCCGGTTACAACATCTGGTGGCAAAAAACCCTCAAAGTCTTGTAAAATATAAAATTGGTGGTTACCATGTCAGATCCGGCCTTGCTCGGCGGAGATGGAAAAACTGATTGGGCGGAGAATTTAGCTGATTTTTATAGAGACATCCCGCTCAAGTGTCCCCTGGATGCCCTGTAGGGACACCCCGTTGGAGTGTCCCTTGATACGTGTAAAGAAGGCGGTAAGCCCCCTATAAATAATGGATCTTCATGGATGACCAAAGCCCCTTTGTCCCGCACACCCTCTTGGAACCCTTACACCGCCTGCTATCCGAGCAGGATTGGACCCAGGGTATGGAGCTGTTCCAACGGGGACAAATTCGCATCCAAGATACATTTGCGTCGTTAACTACGATTTTCTTTGCGGCTACGCCTACGACCACCGCACTTGAAGTTCGTATTAAATGGCACCCCTCTGGCCGGCATTTGCTCTGGATGGAGTGTGCATGTAACCAAAATCGCACCAAAAAGAAGAGTTGCGAGCATATGGTGGCCGCGCTATGCGCTCTTTCCAAAGAATGCCCGGAAAAACTCGAGAAAGTAGATACCAAGACCCTGGCGAGTCTTTTTACGTCGAAGCCAACTTTTGCCCCCAGTGCAGCACTTGCCGCCTCTCCTGCTATAGAGAAGGAAGATCCTTCAATAGCCCCAGCTCAAGTCACCCACCTGCAAATCCTGGGCAAAGGCCCCATGTTGCGCGCGCGGATCAAAAGCCATTCCCCAGACGCCGGTACCACACATCGATCCGTAGACCTCAATCTGGATGCGGCTGGCCAGATCCTCGAGCATCTGCGGCACCGAAAAAGCATTCTGCAGCAGATCGCACCGATTCAATCCTTCGCTGCGGTTGCCAAAATCGGCACCAAACTGAGCCTATCCCCTGACGGCACCCTACAGGCCCAGCGGGTAATTGCCCTGCCGGTTTCCAAAAACCTGGAGCTTCCCTCTATCTGTTCCCCTCGAGAACGGTATTGGGAACAATCCGCGGCCCAAGAGACCCGTGTAGAGGGGAAATTTTCCTTCGTCGCGTTCCCAGGGGCCCTGCCTTTTCTGGGGAAACAATTTTTCTTTGTATCCCAGCTGGGCTATTGGCCCCTACCCGCCTCAGCCCCCAAAGCGGCTTGGTTTGAAACCCCTGCACTTCAAGTCTTCGATGAAGAACAAACCGTGCGACTCGTAGAGAGCGGATTCCGCTTGTTTCTGGATCTTGGCCCCATTTGGGTCCATCCAGACCTGGCGTCTCTTTCTGTGCTCCATATGCCCAAAATTCAATCCATTACCGCCACAGAAGACCATGGCTGGTTTTATCTCGCTCCTTACTACCAGATCGGGGAAGAGAGCATCGCCCTCTCCGATTTGATTCTGCACTACCGAAAGAAAAAATCTCGCTACCTCAAGAGAGGCAATCACTGGATTCAAGTGCCTGCTTTCCTTACTGAATATGAGTGGGAACTGGGCGAGGACGGTCAAGCATTTAAAGTCCAAGGGCTGGATTTGTTCCGGTTAGAAGCCCATTTGGGGCACTATGACACCATCGCCGGTAGCCACGAGGTGCTCCAAAAGCTACAGGGCCATAAAGCCACGACGCCAGATGTACCGCTCCCTTCGCTAGCCCATACGGACTTGCAACTACGCGACTACCAACAAGAAGGGCTACAGTGGGCCTGGTGGCTGTATCAAAATAACTTCCATGGGCTTCTCGCCGACGACATGGGATTGGGAAAAACCCACCAAGCCATGGCCCTACTGGCCTCGGTCCAGCAGACTGCCGACCACCCTTGTCGTTTCCTCGTGATTGTGCCGACTTCGGTGTTGGACCATTGGTTTGACAAAGTCACCCAATATGCCCCTTGCTTGGCCCCTCTGAGCTACTACGGGAACAAACGAGCGCAGTGCATTCTTGCTCTAGAAGGCGCGGGACATACCACCCTGCTGACAAGCTACGGCGTATTGCTTCGAGACTGGCGCATACTGCAACGTACCCATTGGGATGTGGTGATCCTCGATGAGGCCCATCTCGTTAAAAACCAAAAAACAGCTACATATCGCGCCGCCTGCAAGCTTTCCGCTCATATGCGCCTGGGTCTTACAGGCACGCCGATGGAAAACCACCTGCGGGAGCTGAAAAACCTCTTTGACTTCCTTCTACCTGGTTATTTGGGCTCCGATGGGTACTTTCAGCGTACGTTTCTTACCCCGATTCTGAAACACGAGAGCCCCGATGCCCAGCAAACCTTGCAGCGCTTGATTCATCCGTTCAAACTGCGCCGCACGAAAGCCCAGGTATTGCCAGAGCTCCCAGAAAAAATTGAGGATACGCGATTCTGCTCCCTCACCGCAGAGCAAGCGAAGCTATATACAGATGTCATCACCCTGCGCGGAAAGCCCCTCTTGGAGCAGTTGGAAGCGGGGCAAGGATCCATTCCCTATCTACATATCTTTGCCACCCTGCAATTGCTCAAGCAGATTTGCAACCATCCTGCGAGCTTGCAGGAGCATGGGGATTATCGCGAGCACCACAGCGGCAAGTTCTCCCTCTTCCAAGCTCTCTTGGCAGAAGCCATTGCCTCTGGGCAAAAAGTGGTGATCTTCAGTCAGTATCTGCGCATGCTGGAAATTATAGGCAAGTACTGCCAGGATCAGGGCATTGTCTGCGTTACCATGACGGGCCAAACTCGTAACCGCAAAGCAGTGATCGACCAGTTTCAAACCGATCCGAATACCTCCGTCTTTTTGGGCTCCTTATTGGCTGGGGGGATCGGGATCGATCTTACGGCTGCCTCTGTGGTGATTCACTACGATCGCTGGTGGAACGCCAGCAAAGAAAATCAGGCCACCGATCGAGTGCATCGCATGGGACAGAAAAAGGGTGTGCAAGTATTAAAACTTGTGACAAAAGGAACGCTAGAAGAAAAAATCGATGCCATGATCCAGTCTAAGCAAGGATTGTTTGAACAATTCCTAGAAAAAGACGAAGATTTGTTTCACAAGTTGGATCGAAAAGAACTGATCCAATTGCTGACAACCGCACCCACAGATCCATTTGCTGCAGGATAATCACCCACTATGAGTCGATTTCTTATCGAAGGGGGACGCCCCCTCAACGGACGCATCAAGCCCTCTGGCAACAAGAACGAAGCGCTGCCCGCTGTGGCTGCGTGCCTACTGACCGATGAACCCATTGTGCTGAAGCGCTGTCCTGCTATCGAGGATGTGCTGGCTATGGGCAAGATCCTCGAGACCATGGGGGTTGAAGTCAGTTGGAACGGACCCGATGAATGCCAGCTCTGGGCCAAGAACGTAACCTCGTGGAAGCCGGATATTACGCTGTGCACCCAGTTGCGAGCTTCGATCCTGTTCCTGGGGCCGCTCCTTTCTCGATTTGGGAAAGTGGAACTTGCACCGCCCGGGGGGGATGTAATTGGAGCCCGTCGTCTCGATACCCACTTTGAGGGGATTCAAACCCTCGGAGGGGAGCTGCACTTTGGCAATCCGATTATAGGGACCCTATCGAAGCTGCAGTGTGGAGAGGTATACCTGGATGAGCCCTCTGTAACAGCCACGGAAAACTTACTCCTCCTCAGTGCCATCAGCGAGGGGACCACCGTGTTGCACAATGCAGCCTGTGAGCCCCACGTAGCTGGCTTGTGTCGCTTGCTCAATGCCATGGGGGCTAACATCTCAGGCGTGGGCAGCAACCGCCTCACGATAAAGGGAGTGAGCAAACTCCATGGGGCGACCCATACCATCGGCCCTGACTTCATGGAAATTGGGAGCTTCCTGTGCCTCGGTGCCATTTCCCAAGGCACTATCATCATCGAAGATGTAGAGATGTCGGACCTTCGTTTTGCCCTGAAGACCCTGCAAAAGATTGGGATCCACCCCACGATTGTCGGGAATGAACTCCACAGCAGTGCCTCCATGGAGCCTTTGCAGATTCAGTCTGACATTGCAGGGCATATTTCGAGTATTTACAGCGGGCCTTGGCCTGCATTTCCCACGGACCTCATGTCGGTAGCCATCGTGGCTGCCACCCAGGCCCAAGGCAATATCTTGTTCCACGAGAAGATGTACGAAGGACGCATGTTCTTTACGGACAAGCTCCTCTCCATGGGAGCCCAGATCGTACTGTGCGACCCTCACCGTATCGTAGTGGGGGGCCCCAGCACCCTAAAAGGAGCTCGGATGAGTTCCCCCGATGTACGAGCCGGTATGGCACTGGTGATTGCAGCTTTGATTGCGAAGGGCAAGAGCGAGATCTACAACATTCACCCGATTCTACGGGGGTATTTTGATATCGAAGCGAAGCTACAGGGATTGGGTGCTAGCATCGTGCGGATGAGTGAGGATTAGTCGGTAGCCTCTAAAGGGGACGTCCCCAGCTACTAGGGATCGGGTCCACCTACCGAATTAAGGGAGCAGGGGAATTCCCCTGCTCCCTTAATTCGGTAGGTGGACCCGATCCCCCGATCGCGACGAGAGCCCGGAAAGGGGACACTCGCATCGGGTGTCCCC
>CANJLI010000067.1 GCA_947475005.1 Deltaproteobacteria bacterium
AACTCCTTGGAAATCCGTCATCCCAAGGTCCCGAAGGGACCGTATGGGATCCCTTCGTTTTGATCGAGATCCCATACGGCTGCTACGCAGCCTTGGGATGACGGATGGGTTGCTATCTTGAACGTAAGCAAAAGATGGCAATTATATCCATAAGGAAGCACCATTCGGGACACTCGACTGGACCCAAACTCTCCAGCCTATCAACCATACCCAACCCATAAAAATTATAGTCTTTTTCGGAAATCTCTTGAGGTCCCTACCCCTGCCAGGTAGAAGTATCCTCCAGCAATTTGTACCCACTCGGAGATTTTATGCGTACATGTCACAGTCTATCGCTCGTTTTTGTAGTCTTTTTCGCGGCACAGGTTCATGCAGCTACACTTTCAGACGATGGAAAGACGCTCACACTGACAAAAGAATTCGATCGGGCTGCATTTCAGGCTCTTTTAGCCTCCACGGCGGAAAATCTTGAAACGGTGACCATGGAGGAAAGAAATGATCAGATTTCAACAGCAGAACTAGCTGCTGTTCTCTTATCTTGTCCCCAACTCAAAATACTGAATCTGCACTCGGCTCGGATCAACTTCGCAAAGCTTCCAGCTCTGCTTGCAGGCAAAGCCATACGGGCCACCTCCATCGGGTTTCTAAATTTACATGGTGACCACTTGGATAAAAATGCTTTTACTCACTTACTCCAAAGCATAGAAACCCAACATCCAAGCTGGAGGCTCACCCTTCAATATACCCAAACTCCGACATCTATCCTCTTGCGGGAGGCTCAGTCTCATCTGCAACAGATCGATCTTAGGCTTACCCACTGCAAGGATGATGCTGCATTATTTCCTGCTCTTGATGCCCACAACACGAAACTAATTTCGATGGATGGTGGTTCAAACCCATGGCAAGAGTCCTATAGTCAGGTAATTGTCGACTTCTCAGATTCCACTGATGAAGCAATAGACGGCGTTTTCATCGAACCCCATTATAATTTTGCACCTGAAGGTACAGACAACCCAAAAAATCTCCATTGGCTCGACCATGTCCAGATTTCAAAAAAACATCTTTAATTCAAATCTCATTTTTCGGTCGGCAACATTTCTTTATCCCACTGGAAAGTTTATGAATAAATTTCGCGCTATTTATCTAATTTTATCGACTTTTTTCACAACCCAGATCCATGCAGCCGAACTCTCCGAGGATGGAGATATACTCACGCTGAAAAAAGGATTCGATAAGGTTGTTTTTAATCAGGTATTAGTCTCTGATGGGAAGACAATTGAGGAGGTGACCCTGGTAGAAAGAGACAATCGCGTCTCTTCAGCGGACCTAGCTGCTATTTTCAAGCACTGCCCCAATCTCAAACGCATACAGATGCACTCGAAAGAAATTAACTTTTCTGTGCTTGCAGCTAGAGGTGGCTTCAAACCCATACCCTCTACCCAGATGGAATTCATAGATTTATCGGGCACTCGCCTGGATGTACCCACTTTTGTGCGATTGCTTCGCAGCATAGACCCCAACAGCTATCCAACCTGGAATGTCACACTCGAAGAGATCCAAGCTTCGACAACTTTACTCGTTGCGCTAGTTCAAGCTCACCTTCCCCAGATCGAACTTACGCTAAACCACTGCAAGGATCTAAATAAAGACAAATGGTTAGCTGACATTAACCATCCCAACGTATTGGTTCGTTTGAATGGTGTTGAAAATCCAAAATGTGCATATGAACTCATTTCTCCCCAAGCGTCAGGACATGTTATCCGTACGAAGACGTATCGGACCCCAGCAGAGGACAGAGATCCCATAGTCAATTTCCACCAGTTGCACCATCTGAGAATTGAAAAGAAAAGCCCTTGAGGTCCCTGCTCCAGCCAGGTAGAACAAGACTCCTTTTTTGTATGATCATAACGAGACACCATGACACTGCGTATCCGAGATTTTTCCTGTCCTGCTACTGCTGCAGCCGCCCCTCTGCCGGAGGCTTTGGCACGCCATCTGGGCATTTCTCTCGAAGAAATCCAAGACCTTACCATCCACAAGAAGTCACTGGACGCCCGAAAGAAAGGGCGCCCCTTCTACCGATATCAATTGAGCTTCTCAAGCCCCGACGAAGCTGCCCTATTGAGAAACTGCCCCGAGCTTGAGGTTTGGACTGAGTCTCCCACGGGCAATCCCATCGAGAACTTCCAAATCGACCCCTCTCGCTTGCGTCACCCCCCGGTAATCATCGGATCTGGACCCAGCGGGATTTTCACCGCACTCACCCTCGCTAAAGCGGGCATCGGTTGCATCGTGGTGGAACGAGGCGAGCCGGTACAGAGCCGCTTTCGTCGTATGAACCAGCTGCGCCGACGGGGAACCTTCTCCGCAGAGAGCAACTACTGCTTTGGGGAAGGGGGCGCGGGTACATTCTCTGATGGAAAACTCACCTGCGGCCGTAATCACCCTCTGATTCGGTTTGTGTTCCAAGAACTGGTCTCTTATGGAGCGCCAGATTCTATTCTGTACGAAGCCCATCCTCACATCGGTACCGATTACCTGATGCAGATTGCCGTGCGTATGCGCAACGATCTGGAAGCCCAAGTGGGTACTCAATTTATCTTCGAGCGAATCTTCCAAGACTTCCGCGACGGGGGTGCAAAGGCCCGCTATGAAGTCCAGCTCTCCGATGGCCAATGGATCCCTACAGACCACCTGATCCTCGCAGTGGGGCACTCGGCCCGAGATACCTACGAGAAGCTCCTGGCAAAGGGCCTTGCGATTACGCCAAAGCCCTTTGCTATGGGCGCTCGTTTTGAGCACCCTCAAGCCCTCATCAACGACATCCAATACGGCAGCTGCGAACTGCTGCCTGCCGCAGAGTACAAACTCGCAGCCCACGTAGGAAATCGCGGGATTTGGACCTTTTGTATGTGTCCAGGGGGCTACTTGCTACCCACAGGGGCTCAAGAGGGGCATCTTGCCATCAACGGTATGAGTTACCACAACCGCAACAGCGGATTTGCCAATGCAGCTGTGGTGGTCAACGTATTGCGAGAAGATTTCTACAAAGGGCATCCTTTGGATGGGATGCGCTTTCAACAAGCCATCGAACAAAAAGCATTTGCTGCAGGAGGCGGTGGCTATCGAGCCCCGGCCCAGCGATTGACAGATTTTTTAAAGGGCAAGATGAGCAAGGGCGAGATGCGGTCTACCTACAAACCGGGCGTTGAACCGGGGCGCTTGGACCAGATCCTACCGAGCTTTATTGTCGAGAGCTTGCAAGCTGCTCTTTCCCAGTACAATCAGAAGATGCGGGGATTCCTCACCGACGAAGCCCTCGTCGTAGGGGTAGAAACCAAGACCTCCGCTCCCATCGTTATGGTACGAGGCCCAGATCTTCAGTCCGTGAGCCACCCTGGGATTTTCCCCTGTGGCGAGGGAGCTGGGTTTGCTGGTGGGATTGTTAGTGCTGCGCTAGACGGAGTTAAGGTTGCACAGGCTGTGCTCGCTACGCTCGTTTGATTTTTCCTAACTACCCAGGTAGTTGCTTCTTCTTCTTCTTCTTTCTTGGAAACCAGCTGCGCAGTTTTCCAGACCTTCCTTGCCTCGCAAGGGGAGAGTGGTCAGATTCCTTTCAGTTACCATATTAGATGCCAAGGCCGGCGCTCGCTCGGGGCCTCCCACCCTCTCAAAATCGCAGACAGTATTTTAGTCATGGACAGTAAGATTTTAGCTGCGATTTGTGACCCGGGCAGGTCCTCCCAAGCGGCTGCCCTTGGCCCCTCAAATGGTAACCGAAAGGAATCCACCCACTCTCTCCCGTAGCTACTGAGAGTCGTTGTAGCTGCGAGAGAACGGAGATCCATTTCCAGGATTAGATCGGGTCCACCTACGAATGGCGCTTCCTTAAGGGGACTGTTTGCCTAACTCCTTGGAAATCCGTCATCCCAAGGTCCCGAAGGGACCGTATGGGATCCCTTCGTTTTGATCGAGATCCCATACGGCTGCTAC
>CANJLI010000068.1 GCA_947475005.1 Deltaproteobacteria bacterium
ATGGAGGAAAATCATTTGGAAGATTGCGCCATTTTGTCCCATTATCGACCACGTAAAAACATGCATCGATAATCAGCCGCAAGGAATGCTTTCGCTGCTTAACAACTATAAAAAATGGCGATAGAAAACTCCAGGACACATCTGATAAGAGGCTGTCTGAAGTCTCCAGAGGGGGGCCTCCCAGCAGCTCCTAAGATAATTAAGAGACACCCGACTGCAATGGCATTCGGCTAAGGAATCGTATGTGTCTGGCATTCTCGGGATGAGCTCGGTAGCTGTCCCCGATCTCATCCCATTAATCCGCGTATCCATCTGAAATTACGCCAATTTATTTAATTTGATTGGTTTGCGCGCGATATTTTGTTATTCCGCCCTCACGATTTCTTTTCATACAGGTAAAAAATCAAGGGGTAAAATATGAGGCGTGCAGGCTACGAGAGATGCTATTTGTTGATTGGGATCTTGTTCTTTATCCTCTCCATCGGAGGATCTACCTTAGCATGGGGTGCTGCTGCGGTTTGCTACAAACCGGGTAAACCGGAATCTTTAGAGTCCTCTCCAGATTTTAAAATTGTAGTACAAGCTCCACACGCCTCACAAAAAAGACGCCAGTTGGCTCGAGATATGTTGGTAGGGAGCGGAATAGCCGCTACAGCTGTCACAGGCCTCCTCACCTATCGCTATTATACGTGGACCCAACAAAATCCCGAGATGTGCTACGACCATGAAATGGCCATGTGGGCAGAGCTGGGGCCTGCAACAACGGCTCTTGGCGCAGCACTCACAACTACATTTGTAAATCCCTATATGGTGGCAATGACCATAGGAGACCCTATTAAAAGATGGGGCTCTACGGTATATGGGTGGTTGCGTGGAATTAATCCAATTGAAACCGTTGAATCTGAAAATAAGACGATGGAAAGAAAAGCCAAGTATGAAAGTTATATAAAGTCCAGAACCGACTTGCCAGCTGGGCTTCAAGACCGCCTTCTTTCAGAGGTCCAGGCAATCCATCCGGGTACGGGGAGCTTATCAGAGGCTGTTTTTACAGGTGTATCCTACCTATTGTCGTTTCCCTATGAACGAAAAGAATATGGAGATATTGCAGATCCTAGCAATGCCAAACTTCTAAATTTGAAAGCCTCCGTAGAAAAAGTAAAGGCGCATTACCCAGACGATATACAAGAATCTATTGATAGTTTTGTGGTAGACATTTTGACTCAAGCTAAGAAACCCGTAATCCACCTACAAGGCTCAAAAGGGACGGGAAAAACATTTTTCGCAGAGGAATTATCCACTGCGATGGGGCTTCCTTTAATAAAAATTTCACCCGGAGAAAGATCAGAGAGGATATTCAATCCTACAAGTTATGGCAGCTCATTAAATGGGTTCAGCGCAAAGGAGATGAGCCAGCTGGCTGAGGCCTTTGCTCAGACTCCTTTGATCAATGGAAAAAAAATAAAAGGCATTATTTTCTTCGATGAAGTCGAAAAGCTTCTCGAGGATAAAGGCAGTTACGACAAAATTGCCCTGACAAAATTATTGGAACTTCTCGAGCCTAGTCGCAGTGAGTGGTACATAAAAGAATTAGGTTTTACGTATGATATCTCTGGGTATGCATTTATTCTTGCAGGGAATGCACCCATTAAAAATGAAGCCTTGAAATCTCGGATTAAAACAATCTTGTTCAAAGGATTCCCACTGGACAAGAAGAAAGAAATTGCATGGAGCAAATTCAATCGACTGGTAACAGAAAAACAAAAGCAATTGCCTCAGTTTACTCCCACTGCAGAGGAGCTTACATTTGTAGATAATATCATTGCAGCCGATTCGAATGAAGGGGTACGAGAATTACTCGGTGTACTGGAAGAATACGTGGGATTTCTGATTAAAAAACGACTCTCTCATCTATTTCCCAATCAAGATGGAAAAACTTTCGGTGTACAAGTTGCCTTCCAGCAACGAGGCACACCGGGTGAAGAGGAGGAGATGTCGTTAGAGAACTTTAAGCCAACGCCTGAGGAGGAAGATCTGCTCGACAGCTTAGTTGATTCTATAAATGAAGGAAAACCGGAAAAGGCGATACGAAGGGTGAGTACTTATATGTTGAAACAGAGAAAAGTACACAAGCTTCAGCCTGCTTCTGATGGGGATTCCCTTGAAGTCCCTGTTTGTGATTTGGCTACCCGTATTATGCAGGACTCTGATGAGGATCTATTGTAATGCCCCTTTCCTCCAAGGCAGGACAAAAACGGAGTCGATAGAGGCTCCAGGTTTGGCTCCCCGCATCGTAAGGCAACCATTCCCACTGGGTCCCTAAGGGGAATGCGGCTTTGAGCAACTTGCGGGTTCTCGAGATGAGCTTCACTGTATTGTGGTGGTAGCAATCCCGCTGACGCCATGACAGTGCGCTGATCGAGTGGGGGGAGTAGAGCTGAGAGACCAGCTCCGTACGGTGCACCCGATGAGCGGGAGCATCGAGGAACAACCCCAATAACCCCTGCACCAACTTCTTTCCCTGTAGCGAAAGAGTTCGCGCGCCGATTCGAAGGCTCTCCTGCTCTAAGCGCAAAACCGGCAGCTCTCGAGACTCCGAGAGCACCTTCCACAAGAAAAACACCATGGGATTTCGTTCTGGCAATGTCGTGATGTGAGAAATCAATGCCGGTTTGAGCTCCATTCGGGCCTCCAATCAAAAAAGTGTGGGTCTTTCTTGGAGTGAAGGCTTGTCTGGTACCCGTCTGTCAACCTCGGACTGGGGCATTTGCAAAAGCCCTCCCCAACGCCTTTCTCCGCATGGGACTAAAAGGAGGGCTCTCACAGCAGGCCTGTATGGCTTTTGTACAGGCTGTACCAAATGTGGTGCATTTGTTTCGCCATTAGGAGCATAGTTCGGGAGCAAATAATTAAAGGGACACCCGAGAATGGCGCTTCCTTAAGGATATAATTATCATCTTTTGCTTACGTTCAAGATGGCAACCCATCCGTCATCCCAAGGCTGCGTAGCAGCCGTATGGGATCTCGATAAAAACACAGGGATCCCATACGGTCCCTTTGGGA